>JBDTYI010000203.1:0-6709 GCA_040005775.1 Solirubrobacteraceae bacterium | reverse complement strand
CCTGCGGCGTCGCCGTGGCGGTGGAGGCGACGATCGACGAGGCCTCCAGCCAGCGGGCCGCGTCGGCGAGGCGGAAGTAGTCGGGGCGGAAGTCGTGCCCCCACTGCGAGACGCAGTGGGCTTCGTCGACGACGAAGAGCCCGATGCGCGCGGCCTTCAGCGCCTGCGCGAAGCCCGGCGAGGAGAAGCGCTCGGGCGCGACGTAGAGCAGCTTGAGCTCGCCGGACGCGGCGCGCTCCATCACCGCGCGGTTGACGCCCGCGTCCTGCTGGGCGTTGACGAGCGCGGCCCGCCCGGGCGCGACGCGCTCCAGCGCCTCGACCTGGTCCTGCATCAGCGACACCAGCGGCGAGACGACCACGGTCAGGTCGTCGCGCACGAGCGCCGGCAGCTGGTAGCAGAGCGACTTGCCCGCGCCCGTGGGCATGACGACGAGCACGTCGCGCCCCTCCAGCGCGGCGCGGACGGCATCCTCCTGGCCGGGGCGAAAGCCCTCGAAGCCAAAGGTGGAGCGCAGCGTGTCTCGGACGTCGGTCATCGGCGGACCGACGACCATACCTCCGCTCCCGGCGGGCTCTGCGGCCCTGCGCAGAGTCGCTGCAAATGCGTCTAGACCGCCCGCGCGGGTGAGCTCGTGTTGCGCGCCGCGACCGCCGCGCGGACCATCGCCTCGATCTTCGGACCGGCTGTGGCGATCGACCCCGCGTCGAACGGCGGCTGCGGGTCGTACTCGATGCTCAGCTGGATCGCGCGGGCCACGTCGTCGCCCGCGATCCGGGCCGCCAGCGTGAGCGCCATGTCGATCCCCGACGACACCCCGGCCGAGGTGATGACCTTGCCCTGCTCGACCACGCGCTGCGGCGTCGGGCGCGCGCCGTAGGTCGCGAGCTCCTCGTAGTCGAGCCAGTGCGTGGTCGCCTTGAGGCCCTCGAGGATCCCGGCGGCGCCGAGGATCAGCGCGCCCGCGCAGACCGAGGTCGTCCACGTGGACGTCTCGTGCGCGCGGCGCACCCAGCCGACGAACGCGTCGTCGCGCGCCACCTGCGACGACGAGATGCCGCCCGGCACCACCAGCACTTCCGGGGCGGGCACCTCGTCCAGCGAGGCCTCGGCGACGACCGAGAGCATCCCGTTGTCGGTCGTCACGGCGCCCGGCTTCGCAGCGATGAACCGCACGCGCGCGCCGGGCACGCGGGAGAGCACCTCGTAGGGGCCGACGGCGTCCAGCGCGGTGAACGCGTCGTAGATGGGGATCGCGACGTCCATTGGTTCTCCTCGTGGTCAGGCAGCCAGCCGGAAGCGGCTGCGATAGGCGGCCGGGCCCACGCCCAGCCGGCGGTGAAAGGCGCGGCGCATGGTCTCGACGCTGCCGAAGCCGCACTCCGCGGCGACGGCCTCCACGGGCGCCGCGCCGGCCTGCAGCACCATGCACGCCCGCTCGACGCGAAGACCCTCCACGTACGCGGCGGGCGTCGCGCCCGTCTCGCGGCGGAACGCGCGCTGGAAGGAGCGCTCGCTCATCTGGGCGCGCTCGGCCAGGCGCGCCACGCCCAGGTCCTCGCCGAGATGGTCGGCCACCCAACCCTGAAGCTCGCGCAACGGACGGCGTTCGGCCGGGCGGGCCGCGAGGCCGGCGCTGAACTGGGCCTGGCCTCCTGGCCGATGCAGGAACACGACGAGCTTCTGCGCGACCCGCAGCGCGACGTCGCCGCCGAGGTCGTCGGCAACCAGGGCCAGCGCGAGGTCGATCCCCGCGGTGACGCCGGCCGACGTCCAGACGTTGCCGTCGCGGACCCAGATCGGCTCGGGATCGACGTCCACCGCGGGGTGACGGCGCGCGAGCGCATCGCACCACGCCCAATGCGTCGTGGCCCGGCGGTCGTCGAGCAGGCCCGCGGCGGCCAGCACGAACGCGCCCGTGCAGACCGACGCCACGCGGCGGGCGCGCGGCGCCGCACCGCGCACGTAGGCCAGGACCTCCGGGCTCGGATCGCGCGTGCCCTCCCCGCCGGCCACGATCAGCGTGTCGAGCGGGGCGGGGTGGGCGGGCAGCGCAGCCGCACCGAGCGTGAGGCCGCTGGAGGTCGTCACGGTGCCTCCGCCCGGCGCCACGAGCGTGACGGCGTACTCGCCGGCGGCATGGAACACCTCGACGGGACCGGCGACGTCGAGCGTCTGCAGCCCTGGGAGCGCGAGAACGGAGATGCGGCGGGCGGACATGCTCGGCGCAGCATCGCGCGTCGCGGCGCTGGCGGCAATGACCGATACCGGGCGATTCGCGCCAGTGGCGCTCCTGCGACGGTTCAGCGGCCGACGCGGCGCTCGCAGACCACGGCGTTGGGGTTCGAGCGGTCCGGGGCCAGGTCGCGGTAGAAGTCCCGCAGCGCGCGCAGCCGGCGCGCCGCGCTCACGCGCGAGCGAGCGGGAGCTCGAAGGCGAACTTGCCCGCGTGCTCCTCGGTGCCGGCCAGGGGGTAGTCGCCGGTGAAGCACGCGTCGCAGTGGTTGCCGCGCTCGCCGCGAACCGCCTCGTAGACGCCGGCCAGCGAGATGTACGCCAGCGTGTCGCAGCCGAGCTCCGCGGCGATCTCGTCCACGGTGCGCTCGTGGGCGATCATCTCCTCGCGCGTCGACATGTCCACCCCGTAATGGCAGGGGTTGCGGATCGGCGGCGCGGAGATGCGCATGTGCACCTCGGCCGCACCCGCGTCGCGCAGCATCTGCACGATCTGGCGCGTCGTGTTGCCCCGGACGATGGAGTCGTCGACCACGACGAGCTTCCGTCCCCCGACGATCTCCGGCAGTGGGTTGAACTTCATCCGCAGGCCGTGCTTGCGCAGCTCTTGGCCGGGCTGGATGAACGTGCGCCCGACGTAGCGGTTCTTGATCAGGCCGTCGTCGGTGGGCAGGCCGGAGGCGCGCGCGTAGCCGCGGGCGGCGGCGTTGCCCGAGTCGGGGACCGAGATGACGAGGTCGGCGCCGGGCGCCGGGGCCTCGCGGGCGAGGATCTCGCCCATGCGCCCGCGCGAGGCCTGCAGGACGTCGCCGCCCATCCGCGAGTCGGGCCGGGCGAAGTAGATGTGCTCGAACAGGCAGAACGCCTCGCGCGCGCCGGTGACGACCTGACGCGTGCGGATGCCGTCGTCGCCCAGCGAGACGAGCTCGCCCGGGGCCACGTCGCGCAGGTGCTTGGCGCCGATGATATCGAACGCACAGGTCTCGCTGGCGACGCAATAGCGGTCGCCGACCATGCCCAGCGACAGCGGCCGGACGCCGGCCGGGTCGCGGAAGGCGTACACGCGCTTCTTGGTCATGACGACGGTCGAGAACGCGCCCTGCAGGCGCGGCATCACGTCGACGATCGCGTCCTCGATGTCGTCGGCCGGATGGGTGGCCAGCAGCGCGGCGATGATCTCGGAGTCCGAGGTCGAGGAGAACGTGACGCCGCGCTCGCGCATCTCGGCGTGCAGCTCGACGGCGTTGGTCAGGTTGCCGTTGTGGGCCAGCGCGAGCTCGCGGCGGTTGCCGCCGGCGCCGTCGGAGCGGTGCACGGGCTGCGAGTTCTCCCACTCGTTGGAGCCCGTCGTCGAGTAGCGCACGTGGCCGATCGCCAGGTGGCCGCCGAGGGCGCGCAGCTCGTGCTCGCTGAACACCTGCGACACGAGCCCCAGCGCGCGCTGGGTGATGATGTAGCCGCCGTGATCGGCGGCCGCGATCCCCGCGGACTCCTGGCCCCGGTGCTGGAGCGCGTATAGCGCGAAGTACGCGAGGCGGGCGACGTCGTGCTCGGGCGCGTAGACGCCGAAGACGCCGCACTCGTCACGCGGTCCGTCGCGATGGTCGAGGGAAGGCGGCAGACCCACTGTGCCGTGAGGGTAGTGGATCGGTCGGCTGGCCATGTGGCGCTTCCGGCCCCGGATCGTCGTTCGTGGCCAGGACGCAGCGGGTTCGGTCGGGCCGAACGCTTCGGGCTTGCGCTTCCCGCCCTCTCCGGCGAGGCTTGGGGCATGCCCATCGTCACGATCTCGGCCGCCTACGGCACCGGCGGCAGCCGGATCGGGCCCGCCGTGGCCGAGCGCCTCGGCTGCCATTTTGTCGACCGCGCGATCCCGGTGGAGGTCGCCGCGCGACTCGACGTCGACGTCGAGGAGGCCCGCGCGCACGACGGGCGCGCCACGAGCGGGCTAATCGGGATCCTCGCGCGGATGCCCAACCTCAGCGGGGTCGTGCTGCCCGAGGTCGAGAACCCGCTCTTCCAGCGGGAGACCGAGCGACTCATCCACGAGGCCGCCGACTACGGGAAGGTCGTGGTGCTCGGACGCGCCGGCGCGATCGTGCTGCGCGACCATCCCGGCGCGCTGCACGTGCGCCTCGACGGGCACGAGGACGCGCGGATCCGCCAGGCGATGCGCGTCGAGGAGATCGAGCGGCGCGAGGCCGTCAAGCGGATGAAGGCGACCGACGCCGCGCGCACCGCATACGTGCGTCAGTTCTACAACTGCGATGCGCGCAGCCCGCAGCACTACGACCTCGTGCTCGACACGCCCGCGCTCGGCATCGACGCCTGCGTCGAGCTGGTCGTGGGCGCGGCGATCGCTAGGGAAACAGCGACGCCAGCGCGCCGTGCGCCGCGCGCAGCTCCGCGAGCGTCCAGCTGACCGGCCCGGCGGTGAGTGCGTCGCCGCCCACCGTGCCGAAGACGTCGAGCGGGATCCGCTCGGCGAGGGCGTCGAGCGCGGCGCGCTCGCCCGAGACGATGAAGCCGCAGGCGTCCTCCCCGAAGAGGATCTCGTCGCTGAACGGCGCGTTGCTCCAGGCCATGCTCGCGCCCAGGCCGCCGTACAGGCACGCCTCGGCGACGGCGACGATGAAGCCGCCTTCGGCGACGTCGTGGCAGCTCGCGAGATCGCCGGCGCGGACGGCGTCGCGGATCCCGTCGAGCACCCGGGCGCAGTGGGCGAGGTCGAACGCGGGCAGCCCGTCGGGCAGCGCCTCGCCGCGCAGCTTGGCCAGCTCGGAGGCGGCCAACGACGGCATGCGGTTCCAGCCCGCCAGCCCCCACGCGTGGCCCTCGGTCGTGAACCCCGACGGCGCCGCGCGGCGCGCATCGGGCAGCTTGCCGACCATGCCGATCACCGGCGTGGGGTAGATCGGCCCGGCGGCGCCCTCGTTGTAGAGCGAGACGTTGCCGCCGGTGACCGGCACGTCGAGCGCGCGGCAGGCGTCGCCGATCCCGCGGACGGCCTCCGTGAGCTGCCAGGCGATGTGCGGCTTCTCGGGGTTGCCGAAGTTCAGGTTGTTCGTGATCCCCAACGGCTCGGCGCCGACGCAGGCGAGGTTCGCCGCGCACTCGAGGACGTTGCCGATCGCGCCCGTATAGGGGTCGGCGGCGACCCGGCGGCCGTTGCCGTCGATCGAGGTCGCCAGCGCGCCGCCGTCGGGCAACGCGAGCACGGCGGCATCGGCCTCCTCGGCGCGGCGCACGGTGCGCGACTGCACGATCGGGTCGTACTGCTCGAACAGGGGCCGGCGCGAGGCGAGGTTCGGCGAGCTCAGCAGCGCCAGCAGCGTCCCGTGCACGTCCGTGCCGGGCGCGAGCGTCGCGGCAGGCGTGGCGTAGATGGGCTCGGTGGGCCGCTGCGGATCGATCGTGTAGACCGGGCAGTCGTCGACGAGCGCCTCGACGGGCGCCTCGCCCACCACCTCGCCGTCGCGCAGCACGCGCAGCATCCGGGTGTCGGTGACGGTCCCGATCGCGGTGCCGTGGACCTCCCACTTCGCGCAGACGGCGAGCACGTCCCCGACGCGGTCGGGCGTGCAGACGCAGAGCATCCGCTCCTGGGACTCGGAGACCATGATCTCGAAGGGCTCCATGTCGGCCTCGCGGAGCGGCACCAGGCCGACGTCGAGGTCCAGCCCGACCTCGCCCTTGGAGGCCATCTCGGCCGACGACGACGTGAGGCCCGCGGCGCCGAGGTCCTGCAGCGAGACCAGCAGCCCGCGCTCGAGCAGCTCCAGCGAGCACTCCATGAGCTTCTTCTCCGCGAACGGGTCGCCGACCTGGACGGTGGGGCGCTTGTCGGCGTCGCCCTCCCCCAGCTCCGCGCTCGCGAGCACCGACGCGCCGCCGATGCCGTCGCGGCCGGTCGACGCGCCGAAGAGCACGATCGGGTTGCCCACGCCGGTCGCGGCCGAGCGCGTCATGCGGTCCTGGTCGGCCAGGCCCAGGGCCATCGCGTTGACCAGGCAGTTGTGCTCGTAGGGCTCCTCGAAGACCACCTCGCCGCCGACGGTGGGCACGCCGATCGAGTTGCCGTAGTGGCCGATGCCGGCCACGGCGCGGTCGAGCAGGTAGCGCGAGCGCCCCGACGTCAGCGGCTCGCCGAAGCGCAGCGAGTCGAGCACCGCGATCGGCCGGGCGCCGAGGGCGAAGATGTCGCGCAGGATGCCGCCGACGCCGGTGGCCGCGCCCTGGAAGGGCTCGACCGCGCTGGGGTGGTTGTGCGACTCGACCTTGAACGCGCACGCGAGCCCGTTGCCGACGTCGACGACGCCCGCGTTCTCGCCGGGGCCGACGAGCACGTGGCGGCCCTCGGTCGGCAGCGTGCGCAGCAGCGGCTTGGAGTGCTTGTAGGCGCAGTGCTCGCTCCACATCAGCGAGAACATCGCCAGCTCGACCTGGTTGGGCGCGCGGGCCATCTTGTCGACGA
>JBDTYI010000202.1:0-17557 GCA_040005775.1 Solirubrobacteraceae bacterium | reverse complement strand
GGGCGCGGCGATCGCCGCGCGGACGTGCTCGGCCAGCTCGGCGCCGGCAGCCGGGACGTGACCGAGCGCAGCAGGACCGCGAACTCGTCGCCGCTCAGGCGGGCCACGAGATCGTCGCCGCGGACGGGGTCCGAGAGCCGGCGGCCGACCTGGCGCAGAACCTCGTCGCCGTAGTGGTGGCCCAGCGTGTCGTTGATCTCCTTGAAGCGGTCGAGGTCGAGCAGCATCACCATGACCGCGCCGCTGCAATGCTCGGCGGCGCGGACCGCGTCCTGCGTGCGCGCGTGGAACAGGACGCGGTTCGGCAGGCCCGTGTGCGCGTCGTGGGCGGCCAGGTCCTCCGCGATGAGCGCCTGGCGGCCGGCGCGGTGCACGGCGAACATCGGGAGCGCCAGGAGCGGCAGCAGCATGGGGGCGAAGTCGAGCGACAGGACGGCGAGCGGCGCGAGGCCGAGCAGGATCGCGGGGACGTCGGCGGGACGCAGCGTCGTGATGGGGGAGGACCCCCGTCAGGTGCAGCATGGCACCGGCAGCGCTGAGCGAGAGGCCGTACTGCGCGACGTTGAAGGCGCTGCGTGAGGGGCGCTCGCGGTCCAGGAGGTCCGCGAGGACGCCGGCCGTGGCCTGCGCGAGCACGGCGGCGGCGAGCCCCGTGTGCAGCAGGACTGCGAAGGTGAAGGTGGTCGACGGGGCGACCTCGCCTCGCCACCGCTCAAGGAACCTTTATCTCCGTCCATCGACAATGGACGACCGCTGGTCCTTTTCCTCAAGCCGCTGGGCGCCGTGGTCGATGGGCGCCACAGGATGTTCATCGGCTGCGCTCTTTTCATCTGCCTGCTCTCGGTCCCGGTCTTCGACGGGCGGCTCGGCCACCTGGCTGACCTGCGGTTCCGCGCCGGCGCCCTGGCCGTGGGCGCGCTCGTCGCGCAGGTGCTGATCATCTCCGTGGTTCCCGGTGGCGACGGCGCGCTGCATCAGGTCGTCCACCTGGCCACGTACGCCCTGCTGGCGGCCTTCCTGTGGGTCAACCGCAGCGTGCCCTACCTGTGGCTGGCTGCCGGCGGCGGCGCCCTGAACCTGCTGGTCATCGCGAGCAACGGCGGCATCATGCCCGCCGACCCCGACGCGCTGGCGACCGCCGGCGTGGAGCAGGTCCCGGGCGAGTTCGCGAACTCCACGGTGCTGGCGCACCCCCATCTGTCGTTTCTCGGCGACGTGTTCGCCGTCCCGGCCAGCTGGCCGGTCAGCAACGTCTTCAGCGTCGGCGACGCCGTCATCGTGGTTGCCGCGCTCCTCGCCCTGCACACCCTCTGCGACTCGCGGCTCTCGCTGCCGCGCTTCGCGACGGTCGCCGGGCGACGGTCGCCGGCGTAAGCGCAACCACTAGAGTCGCCGGCCGATGGTCGAGGTGCGGCGAGAGGTGCGTCCGGTGTGGCCCCTGCGGCTTCCGGGCGGCGGTATCGACGGCGTGCTGCGCCGCGACGGGGCCGTTCGCACCCGCCTGATCCACGTCGAGGACGCGGCCGCCGTCGTGCGGGTCGCCCAGCCGAGCGCCGACCGCGTGGTGCTCGGCGCCACCGCCGACCGCGCCGACGTCGCCCAGGAGGCGGTCGGGCGGATGTGCTTCGCGCTCGGCGTCGACGACGACCTGCGGCCCTTCTACGACCGCTTCCGCGACGACCCGCTGATCGGGCGGTCCGTCCGCGCCCGGCCGCACCTGCGCGTGTATCGGCGCCCCGACCCGTTCGAGGCGCTGGCGTGGGCGATCTGCGAGCAGCTGATCGAGTTCGGGCGGGCGGCGGCGATCGAGCGGCGCATCGTGTGGACGATGGGCCGGCGCTGTCCGCGGACCGGGCTGCGCGACCTCCCGTCGGCGGGGACGCTCGCCGGGGTCGCACCCGCGCACCTGCAGGCGCTGGACCTCGGAGCGGGGCGGGCGCTCGCGCTGCGTCGCGCCGCGCGCGAGGTGGCCGCCGGCCGGGCCGACCTGCGCGCGCCCGACCACGAGCGCGCCTGGCGCCGGTTGCGCGCGATCCCCGGCATCGGGCGCTGGACGATCGAGATGCTCGCGCTGCACGGCCAGGGCCGCTACGACCAGATCCCCGCGGCCGACGTCGGCTTCCTCAAGCTCGTCGGGCGTCTGCAGCAGCAGACGCCGCATGGGCGCGCCACCGAGGACGAGGTGCGGGAGTTCTTCGCGCCCTATGAGGGCTGGGCCGGCCTCGCCGGCGCCCACGCCCTCGCTACGGGGTCGGGGTCCGCGTATTCGTCCCCGCCAGCCCCTCGCCGGGCAGGAACTCGTTCGTCAGCTCGCGCGTGGGGTCCGCGGGCTGCCTGATGAGCCTGTTCTGCGCCATCCAGTCGCCGTACGTGCGCCACGTCGCCGGGTCCATGTAGCCGAAGGGCTTGCCACCGCCGGGGAAGAACACCGGCAACGTCGCCTTGACCGACGCCTCGGTCTGCCCCCGGTCGAGGTCCTTGTTGTCCTTCAGCAGCGCGTCGACGCCGATGGCCGGGTCTTTCTGCAGCGCCTGATGGCCGAGCGCCAGCGCGCGCATGAAGCGCCGGACGCGCTCGCCGCCGTTGCGCAGGTCCTGCGCGCGGGCGACGATCACGAGCTCGTTGTAGGTCGGCACGCCCGCCTGCTCCAGCCGGATGATCGACGGGTCCTTCCGCTGGCGCTGCAGCTGGATGCCCTCGACGTTCCAGAACGCCCCGAGCGTCGCGTCGACCTTGCGCGACAGCATCGCCGGGACCAGGTTGAAGCCGACGTTCACTTCCCTCACGGAGGCCGGGTCGACTCCGGCCTTGGCGAGGATCGCCTTCAGGTAGGCCGACTGGTAGGGGATGCCGGCGGTGCCGACCGTCTTGCCCTTCAGCTGCGCGGGGTCCTTGATTCCGTCCTTGCCCACGGACATGATCGACGTGAGCGGCTTCTGCACGAGGGCGCCGACGGCGACGAGCTGGAGGCCCTTGTCGCGCGCGAGCAGAAGCTCCGGCTCGTAGGAGATCGCGAGGTCGACCTTCCCGGCGGCCAGCAGCTTCAGCGGCGCCGACGGGTCGCTGGGCGTCTTGACGTCGACCGTGAGCCCGGCCTTGCGGAAGTCGCCCTGCGCCTGCGCGGCGTAGATGCCGGCGTGGTCGGCGTTCGGCAGGTAGTCGAGCATCAGGCGCAGCGACTCCGCCTTCGGCTTGCCGGTCGGCTCGACGCGCTCGCCGCAGCCGGCCGCGAGGGCGCTCAACGCGAGCAGGAGGGGAAGGATCGCCAGACGGCGCAGGGTCACGTGGGTTCGGTTCCTTGGGGTCGGTCGGCCCACGGGACGAGCGCGCGCTCGGCCAGGGACAGGGCAGCGAAGAGGAGCACGGCGAAGACGGCGAGCAGGACGACGGCCGCGTAGGCGCGGGCGGTCTCGAGCTGGGGGATGGCCTGGAGCATCAGATGGCCCAGCCCCTCGCTGGAGCCGGCGTACTCGGCGAAGACGGCGCCGATCACCGCGACGGCGACGGCGATCTTGGCGCCGCTGATGGCCGCGGGCAGCGCGGCGGGCGCCTCGGTGAAGCGGAACGCCTGCCAGCGGCTGGCGCCCAGCGTGCGCATGAGCTTGCCCTGCTCGGCGTCGACGGAGCCCAGTCCGTCGAGCGTGGTGACGACGACCGGGAAGAAGCAGACCAGCGCGATGATCACGAGCTTGGGCAGGATCCCGAAGCCGAACCACACCACCAGCAGCGGCGCGATGATCACGATCGGCACCGCCTGCGAGGCGATCAGCAGCGGGTAGACGCCGCGGCGCAGCGCGCCGGAGAAGTGCAGGGCGACGGCGAGCAGGGCGCCGACGACGAGCGCGACGAGGATGCCGAGCCCGACCTCCTGGGCGGTGACGAGCAGGTTGGACCACAGCAGGCCGCGGTCCTCCCACATCGCCGCCGCGATCTCGCTCGGGGCGGGCAGGATCAGGCTGTCGACGCCGCCCAGGCGGGCATAGGCCTCCCAGCCGCCGGCGAAGGCGAGCAGCACCAGCACGGCGATCATCCGCTCAGCGCCTCCAGGGCGCGCTCGCGCAGGGCGACGAGCGCGGGGTCGGCGCCGCGCCGCGGGCGCGGCGCGGTGACCGGCAGCTCGGCGACCACACGGCCAGGGCTCGAGGCCATCACGACGACGCGGTCAGCGAGCAGGATCGCCTCCTCGACGTCGTGAGTCACGAGCAGCACCGTGCGCGGCTCGCGCGCCAGCGCGCCGGCGAGCCACTCCTGCATGTCGCGGCGGGTGAGGGCGTCGAGCGCGCCGAAGGGCTCGTCGAGGCACAGCACGGGGCGCCCGGAGAGCAGCGTGCGCAGGAAGGCGACGCGCTGGCGCATGCCGCCGCTGAGCTCGCGCGGGCGGGCGCGCTCGAAGCCCTCCAGGCCCAGCGCCGCGAACAGCGGCCGGGCGCGCTCGCGGGCGGCGTCGCGCTTCTGGTGCGCGACGCGCAGCGCCAGGGCGGCGTTGTCCAGGGCGGTCATCCAGGGCAGCAGCAGGTCGCGCTGGGGCATCAGGACAGCTGGGTGGGCGCACACCGTGCCCGCGTCGGGCTCCTGCAGGCCGCAGACGAGCTCGAGCAGCGTCGTCTTGCCGCAGCCGCTCGGGCCCACGACGGCGACGATCTCGCCCGGCGCCACACGCAGCGACACGTCGCGCAGCGCCTCGACCGGCGCGCCCTTGGGCCGCGCGAACGTGCGCCCAACGCCGGTGAGCTTCACCGAGTCGGCCGTCTGCTGCTCCTGCTGCGCGTTGCGAGGCTCCTGTGCGGGAGCCTTGAGCCTCGTCGCCATCGCTCCCTCCGCGGGCATTACCCCACAGGTTCGAAGGGTCAGCGCCGGGGTCCGAAGGCGCTATCTCAGCCCGCTTCCGCGAGCACCCCTGTGTCCAGGACGTTCGCCGTAAAGGTAGCTCAGCCCGCGGAAACCGGTCGCGTGAGCGCCTTGACGAACTCCTCGAGGTGGGCGGTCGTCCAGCACTCGAACGCGCGGCAGTGCTCCTCGTAGGCGCTGATCACCGAGTCGCCGTAGTTCCAGTAGAGCCGCGGCTCGGGGTTCAGCCAGAACGTGCGCCCGGCCTTCTCGGTGACCTGGGCGAACACGTCGGCGCGGGGGTCGCGGCCGTTGGTCCGCGCGTCGCCGAGGACGATCACCGTGGCCCGGGGGTGCAGCTCCTCCTCGACGAGCACCGCGAACTCGTTCCACACGCGCCCGTAGTCGGTGTAGCCGGAGATGTCCGCGACGCCCGCGTCCTTGGCGATCGCTTCGCTCACGGCCTTGAAGTCGCGCTCGCGCTCGAAGACGTCGGTGACCTCTGAGATGCGCTCGATGAACACGAACGAGCGCATCTTGCGAAACGAGTCGTGCAGGGCGTGCATCACGCTGAGGAAGAACACGCTCGCGCTCGTGACGCTCGTCGACACGTCGCAGAGGACGTAGATCTCCGGGCGGCGCGGCCGCACGGGCTTGTACTTCAGCTCGACGGGCACGCCGCCGGTCTGCAGCGACGCACGCATCGTCTTGCGCACGTCGACCTGGGCGTGGCGCTTGCGGCCGCGCAGCTCCTGGCCCTGGGTCTTCAGCCGGCGCTTGAGCTGCGTGACCACCCGGTGCACCGCGGCGAGGTCGGCCAACGGGCCGGAGGGGAGGGCGCGGTCGAGCTCGTTGAGCGGCCGGGCGGGCGGCAGCGACTCGGTGCGCTCGATCTGGCGGCGCTCGAGCTCGCGGCGCAGCAGCGCCTCGAAGTCGCGGATCGCCTGGCGTGGCAGTCCTTCGGCGCGCGGGTCGTCGGGCGGCAGGTTGGGCTGGGACTCGGCGCGCAGGCCGAGCGCCCGGCGGATGCGCTGTACGTCGACGCCGATCACGCCCGAGCCATCGCCCTGGCGCCCGAAGGCCGCGATCGCCAGGCGGGCGAGGTCGCGCATCCGGCCCTGGTCGCCCTCGCGCAGGGCCGCGGCGATCTGCTGGCGCAGCGTCTCGAGGTTCAGCTCTGCGCCCGCCTCGTCCATGCCGCCGACGTCGCTCTCGGTGATGCCCTCGCGCACGGCGGCCAGCTCGGCGGCGCGGAAGAAGAAGCGCTCGAAGACGAGGTCGAAGGTCCGCCGGTCGTCGGGCGACTTGGCCAGCGTCGCCGCCAGCGCCTCGCGGAAGTCCTCGGGCTCTGTCCACGGCACGTGCCCGAGGGCCTGGAAGGCGTCGAGGAGCTCGCTCGTGCCCAGTGCGACGCCCTCGCCGCGCAGCTCCTCACCGAGCTCGAGCAGGCGCGCGGACAGCCCGGGCGGGCCGTCGCCCTCGCTCGCCCCGTACAGCGCGGCCCTGCGGCTAGCCGGCGGTCGCGGCACGCGGCAGCTTCATCCCCACGCGCTCGGTCACGACGTCGAGGTCGGTGCGGTGCTTGACGATGATGGACATCGTCTGCATGAACACGTCGCCGTCGATGTCGTCGGCCCCGAGCAGCAGCAGCGCCCGCGCCCAGTCGATCGACTCCGCGATCGACGGCGGCTTCTTGAGGTCGAGCTCGCGCACCATCGCGACGACCTCGACGAGTTTGCGCCCCAGCTGCGCGGAGAGCTCGGGGGCGTGCAGCCGGACGATCTCGAGCTCGTGCTCGAGGGAGGGGTAGTCGAGCCAGAGGTAGAGGCAGCGGCGCTTGAGCGCCTCGGTCAGCTCGCGCGAGTTGTTGGAGGTCAGCAGCACCACCGGGTGCGTGCGCGCCTCGAAGCGGCCGAGCTCGGGGATCGACAGCTGAAAGTCCGAGAGCAGCTCGAGCAGCATCGCCTCGAACTCCTGGTCGGTCTTGTCGATCTCGTCGATCAGCAGGACGACCGGGTCCTCGGAGGCGATCGCCGTCATCAGCGGGCGCTGCAGCAGGAACTCCGCGCCGAAGATGTCGTCCTGGACCTCCTGCCAGCCGGCGCCGTCGGCCTCGGCCTGGATGCGCAGCAGCTGCTTGCGGTAGTTCCACTCGTACAGCGCCTTGGCCTCGTCGAGGCCCTCGTAGCACTGCAGGCGCACGAGCGGCCGCTCGAGATAGGTGGCAAGGGCCTTGGCGAGCTCGGTCTTGCCGACACCCGCGGGGCCCTCCACGAGAACCGGCTTGCCGAGGCGGGCAGCGAGGTACGAGACCAGGGACGCGGACTCGCTGGGCAGGTATCCAGCGGCGCGAAGCCCGGTCGCGACGTCCTGAGGGCTGGCGGGCGGCGCGGTCATCTGACGGCGAATGATAGGAAGGGACGTGTGCTTGCCGGGCTCGGGGCCTTCTTCTATGACCCGCACCCCGAGTTCGGGAGCGACCCACGACCCTTCGTGGCGCTGATGATCCTCGGCTTCGTGATCGGCGTCGCGGGCCACATCATGCGCTTCAAGACGCTCGTGGCCATCGGCATCGGGATGATCTTCCTCGCGACGTTCCTACTGCCCTTGGCGGCGAACCTGTCGCAGCGGTAGGGGCGCGCGCGGCTACAGCGACAGGCTGATCGGGAACGTCGCGATCCAGATCACGCTGCCGAGGAACATCGCGTATCCGAGCCCGAGGATCACCAGGCGCGTCGTGCGCGACCGCAGCCGGGTGCTGATGCCCGCGAAGAACAGCGCTGCGGCGAACAGGACGACGACGAGCGCGTTGTTGTCGGCGCGCTGGATGAAGTTCCCGGCGCGGAGCGACGCGGCGGCGGCCTTGGCCTCGAGGCGGTCGGCCGTGGAGGTGGCCGAGAGCTTGTACTGGGGCAGGGCGAACGGTGACAGCGGCGCGTCGGGGTTCTTCCGCGGCCGCGTCGCGACCCATGCCTCGAACGCCGGGCGGAACTCGACGCGGAAGCGCCTGCGATAGAAGGCAGCGAGCTCGGTCTCGTCGTTTGCGTAGGCGTCGACCCACTGCGTGAACAGCGCGACGTCGATCTCGGTCTGCCGGTTCGCCAGGTTGGCCGCGCGCGTGGACTCCACGCGTGCGGCGATCGACGCGCTCTGGGCGCGCGCCTGCTCGCCGTGCCAGCGCGCGGACTGGTAGGACGCCCACGCCGTCGCCACCGCAGCGACCGCGAGCAGCACCGTCGCCGCGAACTCGAAGCGGCGGTCGAAGTGCGACCGGGCCGCGTCGGCCATCAGGAGCGCGCCGGGGCGCCGCGCCCGTCGCAGGGCAGCGGCGCGTTGTCGCGCACGACGGCGCGCGCCCGGTCGAGGACCTGCAGTGACCGCTGCATCGCCACGGGCTCGATGCGCCCGATCCCGTTGCGGAACGGGTTGTCGAGCGCGTTGATCGCCAGCAGTGTCACCACGATCACGGTGGCCGCCGAACCCATCAGCATCGCCTGGGCGCCGACCCCCTCCCCGCTGTCGGCGAAGAACAGCATGAAGACGAACACGACGGAGGCGATCAGGAGCAGGACGAGCCAGATCGAGGACGGGATGATCCCCTCAGCGCCATGGAGCCGATCACGGCGCGCCTCCTCCCGGTCGGAGGTCTGATCCAGCCATTTCGCGTACGCGGCCTGCTCGGTCGCGCGCGTCGGGTTCGCGGGCTCCAGGCTGCGGAACAGGGCGATGGCCCACGGGTTGATCGCGGCGCCGGCCTTTCCGTCGGTCATCTGCGGCCACTCCTGGTGCACGACCGAGCGGGCGTAGCAGACGAGGTCTCCGGTCAGGCGGTCATGCAGCGCGGGCTCCATGAACTCCGCGGTCTCGAACTGCTGCACCACGGTGAGCGCCTCGGCCTCGGCCCCGCTGCGCGACTGGTCGTAGGTCGTGAACGCGAGGAAGATGATGAAGCCGGCGAAGATCCCGAAGCCGCCCGCGAGAACGCCGAACACGCCGGAGGCGCGGTCGCCGTCCTTGAAGCGGCTGCCCTCGGGTGCCCCGCGACGGACCAGGAGCATCGCCGCGATCGTCACGACGTTGACGGCCAAGAGGATGACGATGCTCCAGAACAGGTTCATGAGTGCTCCGCCGGGCCGGCCCTCGCGGTGGTCGGTGAGCCTACCCCGGTCCTGATTGCCGCGCTACCGCGGCGGCGGGCGGTACTCGGCGGGCTCGTCGAATGACAGCTGGCCGTCGGGATCGACCTGACGTGGGCGCGGGCGGCCGCGGGCGACGATCGTCTGGTCGGGGTCAGCGGCGGCCGGTGCGGGCACGGTCTCGCCCGCTGAAGCGGCGACGTCGTCCGCGATCGGCTCGGGGTGGTGCGCGGCGCGGATGCGAAAGCCCGCGTAGGCGAGCAGGGCTCCGAGCAGGAAGGCGATGAAGATGCCCCAGTTGACGCTGACGTCGACGCTGATGCCGCTGGAGTTCGGGCGGTCGAACTGGCGGTAGAAGATGAGGAACATCGTCCACAGGCCGGCGCCCATGATCACCGTGCCGTCGCCACCGGGAAGGTGGAAGGCCTTGCGCTCGCTGCGCGCCCACAGCAGCCCGAGGACGCCGATCGCCACCACGAAGATCGCCGCCTCTACGAACGAGTAGACGCCGAACGCGCTCAGCGACGTGCTGATCGAGTCCAGGCGCCCGCGCACGACGGCGGTCTCCGACTTGCGGTACCAGGGCAGGAACATCGACGCGAGCAGCGCGAGCGCGGCGACGGCGGCCAGGCGCTGGTCGGACTCCAGGCGGCCCCAGGCGCGGCCCAGGCTCGCCGTGGCGCCGCGGACGCGGTCACCCGCCGCGTTGCTCATGCGGCGACGCCCGCCGCCGCGCGCAGGCGCTCGGTCAGCACCTCGGCATCGGCGTCGGAGACGACGCGCAGCTGGCCCTGGAAGGCGAGCTTGTAGTGCTCGGCCGGCCACTTGCGGATGTGGTCCAGCGCACCCTTGAGCTCCTCGGCGTTGACCCAGTCGTCCTCCTCCAGGATCAGCTCCGGCTCGGTCTCGAAGCGCCACGGGTAGGCGTCGACCTTGCCGGGCTTGCCGGGCCAGACGGGGGTGCGGTCCTCGAACATCTCGCCCGTGATGAGCACCGATCCCGCGAACGCGCCGACGCGGGTGAGGTAGAACACGATCCTGTCGCCGGGCTCCATCTGGAGGGCCATGTTGCGCCGGATCTCCTTGCAGCCGATGAGCGCGAAGCCGCGCTCGCGGGTGGCGGTGAAGTTCTCCGGCGAGCCGGTCAGGATCCAGGTCTTGGGCGCCCGCGCCATCCGGTCGCATTGTATGCCGCACTCCTACGGACCCCATCGCCACCAGTTCTGCGAGCTCTCACTCCCCGAGAAGAGCGATTCCCGGCCGGGGACGGGCGGGGCGTTTCCCGTGGCGGCGCTCCTCCACGGCGGCTTTTGGCGCGAGCGCTACTGCCTGGACCTCATGGACGCCCTCGCCGCCGACCTCCGCGTCCGCGGCTGGGCGGTGTGGAACGTCGAGTACCGGCGGCTGGGCGAGAGCGGCGGCGGCGTGCCCCAGACGATCGACGACGTGGCGGTGGCGATCGACGCGCTGGCCGACTGCGACGCGCCGCTGGACCTCAAACGCGTCGTGGCGATCGGCCACTCCGCCGGCGGGCACCTGGCTTTGTGGGCCGCCGGGCGCACCGACGCGCGGGTGCCGCTGGCGGCGGCCGTGGGTCAGGCCGCCGTATCCGATCTTCAGACCGCCTTCCGGATGCGCCTGTCCGGGGGCGTCGTCGAGGAGTTCGCCGGCGGCACGCCGGACGAGGTGCCCGAGAACTACGACGCCGCGTGCCCGCTGCTGCGCCTGCCGTCCGGCGTGCCGCAGCTGCTCGTCCACGGCGAGGCCGACGACATCGTGCCCGCCGACCTCAGCCGCGGCTTCGTCGCCGCCGCCCGCGCCGCGGGCGACCACGCCACGCTCGTGCTGCGCTCCAGCGACGGGCACTTCGAGCACATCGAGCCCGGCAGCGTCGCCTGGGCCGCAGTGATCCAATGGCTCGCGCCGTGGGCGCCGTGACCGGCCTCGCGCGCGGCGACGCGGAGGCGCTCGACGCCCACGACCCGCTTGCGCCGCTGCGCGGGCGCTTCGTCTGCGAGGACGACGGCGTGTACCTCGACGGGAACTCGCTCGGGCGCCTGCCGCGCGCGACCGCCGATGCGCTCGGCGCCCTCACCCGCGAGTGGGGCGAGCGGCTCGTCGGCGGCTGGGAGGACTGGATCGAGCTGCCCGTCGCAGTCGGCGACGAGCTGGGCGCTGAGGCGCTGGGCGCCGCGCCGGGCCAGACGCTCGTCTGCGACTCGGTCACCGTCAACCTCTTCAAGCTCGCCTCGGCGGCGGTCGAGTCGCGGGTGGGCGGGGACGGGGTCATCCTGGCCGACCCCGGCGACTTCCCCACCGACCGCTACGTGCTCGCCGGCCTCGCGCAGCGCCACGGCCGCGAGCTGCGCTGGTGCCCGCCGATGGAGGCGGGCGAGCAGGGGGACGTCGCGCTCGCCTGCTTCTCGGCGGTCGACTACCGCACCGGCGCGCTGGCCGACCTGCCCGCAGTCACCCGCGCGGTGCAGGCGCGCGGCGGGCTGATGCTCTGGGACCTCAGCCATGCGGTCGGCGCGGTCGACGTGCAGCTGGACGCCGCCGGCGCCGACCTCGCCGTGGGCTGCACCTACAAGTACCTCAACGCCGGCCCCGGCGCGCCGGCCTTCCTCTACGTGCGCGAGGGCCTGTGCGGCGAGCTGCGCTCGCCCATCCAGGGCTGGTTCGGCGCGGCCGACCAGTTCGCGATGGGGCCCGCGTACGCGCCGGAGGCCGGCGTCGCGCGCTTCCTGGCCGGCACCCCGCCGATCCACGGGCTCGCCGCGGTGCGCAGCGGCGTCGCTCTGCTCGCCGAGGCGGGCATGCCCGCGGTCGCCGCGAAGGGCCGCGCGCTAACCGACCTCGCCGCCACGCTGCACGACGCCTGGCTCGAGCCGCTGGGCTTCATGTTCGGCTCGCCGCGCGACGCCGGACGCCGCGGCGCGCACGTCGCCCTGCGCCATCCGCAGGCGTGGCCGATCTGCCGCGCGCTGATCGCGCAGGGCGTCGTGGGCGACTTCCGCGAGCCCGACATCCTGCGCCTCGGCTTCCCCGCGCTGTACACCCGTTTCACCGACGTCTGGGACGGGCTCGACCGCGTCCGCGCAATCGTCGCCTCCGGCGAGCACGAGGCGCTGGACGTCCCGCGCTCGCGCGTGACCTAGTCGATGGGGATGTCCTCGACACCGGGCTCGGCGGCGCGCGGCGGCGGCCCGCCCTCGTCGAGCCGCGCGACCCACCAGTCGATCAGCGAGCGCAGGAGCAGCAGGACCTGGCGCAGGACATCGGTGACCTGGTGCTGGAGCTCGGGCGGCACGAGCTCGCGCAGCGTCCGCAGCAGCGCCGCGAGGGCCTCGACCTCGTCGGCCGCGGCGCGGTTCTCCGACGCCGTCGCGTAGCCGGCGGGCGGCACGTCGCGGCGGAGGCGCTGCGCGGCGTCGCGCAGCGCCTGGAGGGGATCGGTCTCAGGCGGGGGCATCGAAGGTCACGTGCAGCGCACCATCACGCAGCGTCGCTCCGGTGGGACGGTAGTCGCCCAGCGCGGGCGGGAGCGCCAGCGTGCGCTTCTGCCCGTCCACGCCGACGATCAGCTCGAGGCCGATCTTCTTCAGCGAGACGTCGCCGCGCTGGGCGAACGGGAGGTCGAGGCGCAGCTCGGCGTGACCGTTGCCGACGACGAGCTCCTGCGTGAGGTGCTCGTGCAGCACGTCGCCGGCCTGCACGCCGTCGAAGGCAGTGGCCGCGAGGCGGTCGAGCATCTCCGCGCCGACGACCTCCTCCCCGAAGTAGGGCGCGCGCAGCACCGGCACGGGCGCGAACGTCGCCTCGACATCGGCGAGGGCCTCGAGCTGGCGCTCGCGCCACGCCCCGAAGTACTCGCCGACCTCCGCGGGGAACACGCGGTTGACGACGACCGCGTCGGTCAGGAAGCCGTAGAGGTTGAGGTAGGTGAACGTGCGCCGCGCCTCCTGGACGACCATGCGGTCGGGCGTCATCACCAGACGGATCGACACCGCCTCGTGGTCGCGGAGGATCTCGTTCATCGCGATGAGGTTGCGCACCAGGCGCTGCACGTCGTCGAGCACCTCCTCGCCCGGCAGCGAGACGTCCAGCACGGCGCGGGCGAACGGGCGCGCGGCGGCCATGATCTGGCCCTGCTGGGGGAACACCTTCTCCAGCCACCAGCGCGCGACGTCGGGGAAGGACAGCAGCCGCAGCGTCTCGCCCGTCGGCGCGCAGTCGACGATCACGCAGGCGAAGCGCCCCTCCTCGTGGTGGCGCTTGATCTGCAGCAGGCTGAACAGCTCGTCCAGGCCGGGCGGCACCGTGAGCTCCTCGGCGCTGATGCGGTCCACGCCGCGCGAGACGAGCATCTCGCCCAGCCAGTCCTGCACCGCCGACCAGTGGCGCTCCATCTCCTCCTGGGCGACGACCTGCTGCGCCCAGAGGCGCTCGCCCACCTGCGTCGGCTCCGAGCCGACGGCGGTCTCCAGCGAGTCGGCCAGCGAGTGCGCCGGATCGGTGGAGAGCACGATCGTCTCCATCCCCGCCGCCGCGCACCGGCGGGCGGTCGCGGCGGCCACCGAGGTCTTGCCGACCCCGCCCTTGCCCGTGTAGAGGATGGTCCGCGGCGCCATGCGGGGCGATGCTACGTTGAGCGACCGCTCCATGCGCTCGCGCTCATCGATCCTGCTCGCCTTCGCCTGTCTCGCCGCGCTCGTCGTCGCGGGCTGCGGCGGCGGGTCCTCGTCGAAGCCCAGCGCCGAGGTCACCAAGCTCCTCGGCGACACCTTCGGCTCCAGCAAGCCGGTCACGAGCGGCCGCCTCGACGTGCGCCTCGGCGCCGACACCACGGGCGTCCCCGGTCTCCAGGGCCCGCTGACCCTCAGCTTCGCCGGCCCGTTCCAGAGTCAGGGCGCGGGCAAGACGCCGAAGTTCGACTTCGACCTCTCCCTGCGCCGCGGCGGCAGCACGCTGCGCGCGGGTGCGGTCTCGACGGGCGACAAGGGCTACCTCAAGCTGATCGGCAACGCCTACCGGCTCGACGACAAGGCGTTCTCGTCGCTGAACAAGAGCGGCAGCCAGGCCGCCGACTCGGCGACGAAGAAGGACGCCGGCATCTCGCTGAGCAAGCTCGGCATCGACCCGCGCCGGTGGCTGCAGGACGCCAAGGTGCAGGGGACCGAGCAGGTGGCGGGCACGCCGACGATCCACATCTCCAGCGCCGTCAAGGTCGGCCCGATGCTCGCCGACGTCAACCGGCTGCTGGCCAAGGCCGGGACGCTCGGCGCGACCCAGGCGGCCGGGCAGGTGCCGACGAGCATCGACGCGGCCACGCGCACGAAGATCGAGAAGTCCGTCAAGCAGGCCGACCTCGACGTGTGGACGGGCAAGGCCGCCCACTCGCTGCGACGCATCCGCGTGAACGTCCGCTTCGACGTGCCCGAGAAGCTGCGCACCGACCAGAGCAAGCCCGAGAAGGGCACGATCGGCCTCGACCTCACGATCGCCGGACTGAACGAGGGCCAGGCGATCGGCGCCCCGGCCAACCCCAAGCCGATCGGCGACCTGACCGCCGCGCTGCAGCAGGTCCTCGCGCAGGCCCAGAGCCAGGGGCAGACGCAGGGCGGCGGCAGCGCCGGCTCGGGATCGTCGTCCTCCACGCAGCCGAAGTACGACGCGTGCGTCCAGGCGGCCGGCTCGGACATCGCGAAGGCGCAGCAGTGCGCGCCGCTCCTCGGGCAGTAGCCGCGTGAGCGCGACGAAGCCGCAGCGCACAGGCCCGATGCGCATCCTGCTCAGCGGGCCGGGGTGGCCCTATCTGCTGGTGCCCTTCATCCCGATCGCGATCGTGCTCGACGTCATCGGCGCGAGCCCCGTCGCGGTGTTCTTCACGTCGGCCGCGGGCGTCATCCCGACCGCCGCGCTGATGGGCCGCGCGACCGAGGAGCTGGCCGAGCGCTCGGGCCCCGGCATCGGCGGGCTGCTCAACGTCACCTTCGGCAACGCGCCCGAGCTGATCATCGCCCTGTTCGCCCTCGGGTCGGGCCTGCACGAGGTCGTCAAGGCGTCGATCGTCGGCTCGATCATGGGCAACGTCCTGCTCGTGCTCGGCGCCGCGATGCTGGCCGGCGGCTACAACCGCGAGCGCCAGCGCTTCGACCGCACCGCCGCCGGGGCGCAGTCCTCGATGCTGCTGCTGGCCGCGGCGGCGCTGATCATGCCCGCGATCTTCGAGCTGGTCGAGGGCAAGGGGCTGCCCAAGCCCGGGGCGGAGATCGTCAACTACGACAGCACCGTCGAGATGCTCTCGGCGATCGTCGCGTGTGTCCTCATCGCCTCCTACGTCGCGGGACTGCTCTTCTCGCTCAAGACCCACCGCGCGCTCTTCAACCCCAACTACGGCGACGAGCCCGAGAAGGGCAGCGAGCCCTGGTCGCTGCGCAAGTCCGTCGGAGCCCTCGCGCTCGCCGGCATCGCCGTCGGCGGGATGTCGGAGATCCTGGTTGGATCGATCTCCGAGGCGGCGTCGAGCGTCGGCCTCAGCGAGTTCTTCATCGGTGTGATCATCGTGGCGATCGTCGGCAACGCGGCCGAGCACTGGGTCGCGGTGAGCGTCGCGATGAAGGACAAGATGGACCTGTCGGTCAACATCGCGGTCGGCTCCAGCGCGCAGATCGCGCTGTTCGTGGCGCCGGTGCTCGTGCTGCTGTCGTTCGTCCTGGGCCCCCATCCCATGGCGCTGGTGTTCAACGGCTTCGAGCTCGGCGGCATCCTGCTGGCGATCCTGATCGCCAACCACGTGACCCAGGAGGGCGAGTCCACCTGGTACGAGGGCGTGCAGCTCCTGGCGGTGTACGCGGTCCTGGCCGTGACGTTCTTCGTGGCCTGAGGTGTCGATGCCGCTCGCCATCGTCAACAGCCCCGCCGTGATCGGCGGGCTGATCGCGGTCGTGGTCGCCCTGCTGCTCGTCGACCTGCTGGTGTTCGCCCGCGGGCGCGAGCCGACGTTCCGCGAGAGCGTGACGTGGTCGATCGGATGGTTCGTGATCGGTCTGCTGGTGACGCTGCCGCTGCTGGCCATCGACGGGTCCACCGGCGCGATCAACTACGTCACCGTCTACCTGATCGAGCGCACGCTCTCGCTCGACAACCTGTTCGTGTTCCTGCTGATCTTCGGCGCCTTCGCGGTGCCCCAGGAGAACCGCGGGAAGCTCCTGTTCTGGGGCATTGTGCTCGCGCTGGTCATGCGTGGCTTCGCCATCCTCGTCGGCGTCCAGCTGATCGAGCAGTTCCACTTCGTCATCTACATCCTGGGCGCGACGCTGCTGATCCTCGCCTGGCGGATCCTGAAGGGCTCGGCGCGCGAGAACGACCCGGGGCAGAACCCGGCCGTGAAGCTCGTGCGGCGGGTGTTGCCGGTCAGCGAGCACTTCCACGGCGCGCACTTCTTCACCCACGAAGGCGGCCAGCGGGCGGCGACACCGATGCTGCTCGCGCTCGTCGGCGTCGTCGCGGCGGACATCGCGTTCGCGGTCGACTCGATCCCGGCCGCGTTCGCCATCACGACCGACACCTTCGCGATCTGGGCGGCGAACGCGTTCGCGCTGCTCGGCCTGCGGGCGCTGTTCGCGCTCGTCGAGGAGCTGATCCGCCGCTTCCGCTACCTCGACCAGACGATCGCGATCGTCCTGGGCATCGTGGGCGTCAAGCTGCTGATCGAGGACCTCTACAAGGTCGGCCCGATCGCGAGCCTGGTGATCGTCCTGGCCGCGTTCGCGATCGGCATCACCGCGTCGGTGATCGCCGACCGCCGCGATCCCGAGGGCGCGGCCGATCGCACGGAGGCACGCGCGTGAGCGCGCCCGGGCACGTCGCCGCCGGCACCTGGAGCGGCGGGCGCTTCATGCACTTCGGCGAGCCGCTGGACGACGACCGGCTCGTCGCGCTGCTGGCCCCTGGAGACGGGATCGACACCGTCGTCAGCGCCGACGCGTACGGCGCGGGGGAGGCCGACACGCTGCTGGGCCGCGCGCTGGCGGGCGCCGACCGCGGCGCCTACTCGCTGATCGGCGCGGTGGGCCACGACTTCTACGAGGGCGAGCGCGAGGGCGCGAAGGGGTACCCGCGCTTCACCGACCCGCGGCTGCGCGGCGAGGCGCAGTACGCCTCGTACCTGCGAATGGCCGCGGAGCGCTCGCTCGAGCGCCTCGGCGTCGACGCGTTCGACGTGCTGCTGCTGCACAACCCCGACCGCACCGGCTACACGAGCGCCACGGTCTGGGAGGGCATGGCCGCGCTGCGCGACGCGGGCCTCACGCGAGCGATCGGCGTCGCACCCGGGCCCGCCAACGGCTTCACGCTGGACGTCATCGACTGCCTGGAGCGCTTCGGCGCGCTCATCGACTGGGCCATGGTCATCCTCAACCCGCTCGAGCCCTGGCCCGGCGAGCTCGTGCTGCCCGCGGCCGAGCGCAACGACGTGCAGGTGCTCGCCCGCGTCGTCGACTACGGCGGCCTGCTGTGGGGCGACGTCGAGGCCGGCCACGACTTCCCGAAGTTCGACCACCGCGGCTTCCGGCCCGACGGCTGGGTCGAGG
>JBDTYI010000201.1:0-8363 GCA_040005775.1 Solirubrobacteraceae bacterium | reverse complement strand
TCGCGCTGCTCGTGGCGTTCTCGCTCATCGCGCTGGGCGCGGCGACGACGATGCTCGCCGCGACCGCGGCCGCCGACGTCCAGCGCCGGCTGCCCGCCATCGGGGTCCAGCGCGCGGTCGGCTTCCAGCGCGGGCGCATCGCGCGCGAGCACGCGTGGCGAGCGGCGCGCACCGGCCTGGTCGCGGGCGTGATCGGCGTCGTGGCAGGCGCGCTGGCCGTCCACGCTCCCGCCACGAAGCTCCTGGAGGCGCTCAACGAGCAGCCGCCGGGCTGGGTCGTCGTCTGGCCGCTGCTCGGTGCGCTGGCGCTGATCGTCGCGGTCGTCGCCGCCGCCGCGGCGTGGCCCGCCTGGCGGGCGACCGGACGGCCCACCGTGTCGCTGCTGCGCGGCGCGGAGCTGCGCGCCACCGGCGCCCGGCGCCGCCTGCCCCTCGGCGGGGGCTTCGCCGCACTCGGTGCCCGCCTCGCCCTCGCGCGCCGCGGCCGCGCCACCGCGACGATCGCCGTCCTCGCGGCCTCGGGCGCCGTCGTGCTGCTCATGCTCGGTCTCGCGTCGCTCGTGACGGCGCTGCGCGACGACCCCGGCTCGGTGGGCAAGCGCTACGCGCTCTCGGCCCGGCTCCCGCCGGAGACGGTGGGCGCGGTCCGCGCGATCCCCGGGGTCGCGGCCGCCTCCGTGCGCTACGTCGACCGCGGCGCGGACTCGTTCGCGCTCGGCGAGCCGGTGAAGCTGCTCGCCTTCCCCGGTGACCACACGAAGTTCGAGAACCCACCGCTGGCCTCCGGACGACGACTGCGCAGCGACGCCGAGGCCGAGGTCGGCGTCGGCCTGGCCCAGGCGCTGGGTATCGGGCCGGGCGCGATCCTCGCCGTGCAGCTGCCCGCGGGCGAGGCCCGCTTCCGGATCGTCGGGACCGTGCGGGCGCTCGACAACGACGGCCGCGTCGCCTACGTCCGGCCAGCGCGCCTGCTGGCCGCGAGCCCGAACGCCGCGCCCGAGATCGTCGTGCGGCTGCGCTCGCCGGGCGCGAAGGACGCGGTCTCCCGGCGCCTGCGGGAGCTGGGCGCCACGCCGAGCGCCGTCGGCGGCGCGACCACGCGCAACGGGGCCTTCCTGGGCACGCTCGCCTCGCTGCTGCGCGCCGTCGCGGTGATCGACGCGCTCGTTTGCCTGTACGCGCTCGTGCAGGCGCTCGGCCTCGTGGCGCGCGAGCGGCGCCCGACGATTTCGCTGCTACGCGCGACCGGCGCGCAGGGAGGCACCGTCACCCTGCTCCTGGCCGGTGCGGCGCTCGCGGTGACGCTGCCCGCCGCGGCGCTGGCCCTGGCGCTCGAGCACTACGCGCTCGCGCCGCTCGTCACGCACCTGGCCGCCGGCTACGCCGACGTCACCGCGACGGCGCCGATCGGCCAGGCGCTGATCGTGCTCGCCGGCCTGTGCGCGTTGGCCCTGATCGCCGCCGCGTGGGTGGCGCGGCGCAGCGTCTCCGAGGCGCCCGTCGGGGGGCTGCGCGAGGAATGAGGCGGCTGTCCCCCATCGTTCTCGTCGCCGTGCTCGCCTTCGCCGGGTGCGGCGGTCAACAGCGCGCCGCCGCACCCGCCGACCCCGGCGGATCGACGTTGCGCGCCACGTGGACCGACCCGGACGGCGACGGGATCCTGAGCCGCGCGGCGGGCGAGGCGCTGCGCGACCGCACCGACCTGGCCCCGGCAGCCCGCCCCGGCCGCACCCTGGCCACGCTCGCGGTGCTCACCGACACGCACGTCCGCGACGAGGAGGCGCCCGCCCGCGTGCCGTTCCTCGACCGCCTGGGCGGCGAGTTCTCCTCGACCTTCCGCCCACAGGAGACGTTGTCCTCCCAGGTGCTCGACGCGGCGGTGCGCTCCATCGACGCGGTGCATCCCGACGCCGTGCTGCTGACCGGCGACCTCATCGACTCCGCCCAGGCCAACGAGCTGGCGCTGGCGCGCACCGTCCTGAACGGCGGTCTCGCGCATCCCGACTCCGGCGCCCCGGGCTACGACGGCATCCAGCGCGCCGACAACCCCGATCCCGCCTACTACCGCCCCGACGTGGACCCGCCGCGCCACCCGGGGCTGCTCGACGCCGCGCAGCGGCCGTTCCGCGCGCCGGGGCTGACGGCGCCGTGGTACGCGGTGCCCGGCAACCACGACCTGCTGCTTGCCGGCGAGGTCGCGCGCACCGACGCGACCGACGCGGTCTCCGTCGGCGACCGGCTGCTGACCAAGCCCGACGAGGGCCTCGACGTGCCGCGGCGCGAGGATGCGCTCAGCCCCGCGTTCGTCAACCGTGTGCTCTCGGGCGGCCTGCCGGGCGAGACCCGCCGCATCGCCCCGGATCCGCAGCGGCGCGAGCTCACGCCGGCCCAGGCGATCGCCGGGCTGCGCGCCGCCAGCGGGCACCGCGGCTCCGGTGCGCGGATGGATCAGGTCTTCGACGCCGGGCAGGACGTGCGCGTCATCGCGCTGGACACGGTGCGCCGCGACGTCGGCTCCACCGGCGAGCTGAACGGCGCGCAGGTCCGCTGGCTCGGGCAGCAGCTGCGAGCAGCGGGCGACCGGCGCGTCCTCGTGGTCTCCCACCAACCCCTGACCAAGGTCGCGGGCGCAGGGCCGGCGCTGGCGCTGCTGGACCGCGACCCGCACGTCATCGCGCTCGTGGCCGGCGACTCGCACCACAACCGGATCGTCGCGCGGCCCACGCCGGCGGGCGGCTACTTCCTGGTCCAGACGTCGTCGCTGGCCGACTTCCCCCAGCAGGGCCGGGCGCTGCGGATCCGCGAGACGGCGGGCGGCGGGACCGCGCTGGAAACCTGGATGCTCGACACGGCACCCGGCCCGCTGGCCGACACCGCGCGGTCGCTGGCCTTCCTCGACGCTCAGGGCGGCCGGCCCGCAGGCGACATCGGAGGTCGTGGCGATCGTAACGTGCGGCTGTTTCACCGGTGATGCTAGGAAGGGAGGGTGCGCCGTCGCCGCCGACGTTCCATGTTCGCAACCCGCCCTCCCGCCCGCGCGTCGCGCCGGACGAGCGCGTCCTGGCTCGAGCCCGGCCGCAGCGGCCGCCGGCGCCGCCGCGGCGGCGGGGGTGCGCGGGCGGCCGGGCCCTGGCTGATCGTGCTGCTCGTGCTCGGCGCTGTCGGGGCGGGCGCCTACTTCTACCTCGACCATCGCGCCAAGATCGACGACCAGCGCGCGGCGGCGAAGCGCTACCTGGCCGCCTACGGGCGGGGCGACGAGCGGGCGATGTACACCGAGCTCGACGCCCGCAGCCGGCGCGCGTACCCCTACTCGCGCTTCGCGCGCCTGTCGCGTTCGGCCGAGAAGGCCGCGGTGGTCAGCCGCGTCACGGTCGGTCAGCCAAGCGACCCGGAGAACGGTGCGGTCACCGCGCGCACGGTCGTGCGCACGCGCTACTTCGGGACGTTGCGCGGCACGATGACCGTCCCCGTGCACACCGAGGGCAGCGGCGCCGCGATCGCGTGGACGCCGCAGCTGCGGCTGCCCGGGCTGCGCAAGGGCGAGGCCGTCGCCAGCCGCACCCTCCGGCAGCCGGCCCGCGCGACCGTCTTCGGAGCCGACGGCCTGCCGATGGCCGACAACCCCGCGACGGCCGACCTCGCCAAGGGGCTCGACAATGTCTACGACGCGCGGCTCGGCGGCACCCCGGGCGCGCAGCTGCGCTTCGGCGACCGGGTCATCGCGTCAGTGAAGGCCAAGCGCGGCCGGTCGGTGCGCGCGACGATCAAACCCGGCCTGCAGCGGGCCGCGGCCGCGGCGCTGGGCGCGCGCCTGGGCGGCGTCGCGGTCGTGCGGCCGAAGGACGGCGCGGTGCTCGCGCTCGCCGGGCTGGCGGTCTCGGCCCCACAGCCGCCGGGCTCCACCTTCAAGATCATCACGCTCTCGGGCGCGCTTCAGAACGGCATCGCGACGCCGTCGAGCAGCTATCCGGTACGCACGGCGGCGACGCTCTCCGGCGTGCTGCTGCGCAACGCGAGCAACGAGCAGTGCGGCGGGTCGCTCACGGCGTCGTTCGCGAAGTCGTGCAACTCGGTGTTCGGGCCCCTCGGCGCGAAGCTGGGCGCCAGGAAGCTGGTGCAGACCGCCGAGGCCTTCGGCTTCAACACCACGCCGCGGGTGCCGGCGGCCAAGCCGAGCACCATCCCGCAGCCCAGGGACCTGAAGGACGACCTGGCCGTGGGCGCCAGCGCGATCGGGCAGAACCGCGACCTCGCCACGCCGCTGGGCATGGCGATCGTCGGCGCGACGATCGCCGAGCAGGGCCGCCACCCCCGCCCGCGCATCGTCCGCAGCGACAAGGTCCTGCGCCGCCGTGCGGTCAGCGCGAAGGTGGCCGGGCAGGTTCGTCAGATGATGATCGCGGTCGTGCAGGGCGGCACCGGCAAGGCCGCGGCGCTCCCCGGCGTGCAGGTCGCGGGCAAGACCGGAACCGCCGAGCTGCGCCCCACCGCCGGCGGCCCGCCCGACCCGAAGAACACCGACGCCTGGTTCGTCGCCTTCGCCCCCGCCGCCTCACCGCGCGTCGCCGTCGCCGTGATGCTCATCGGCGCGGGGGCCGGAGGCGCATCCGCGGCACCCGTGGCGCGCAAGGTGCTGCAGGCCGCGCTCAACGGCTGAGGACGGCCCGCAGGTGCGCCTCGGTCAGGTCGTGTCTGCGCAGGCGCGCGAAGCCGATCCCGGCGGCAGCCAGCGCAGCGTCACGGACCGCGTCGCGCTCGCGCGCTCCAGCGGTGTCGTGCCAGCGGCTGTCGAGCTCGATGACGACGCGTTCGGCGGGGAACCAGGCGTCGGCCTCCATCCAGACGCCGCTGACCTGCATCCAGCGGTTGAGCCTCGGCCGGAGGCCCATCCCCCGCGCCACGCGGAGGAACAGCTCCTCGAGATCACTGCGCGTGCTCTGGGGCATGCGGTGGTGACCGAGCGCCAGGGCCGCGAGCAGCGTGCGCAGCCCACGACGCCCGTTCGCGCGGGTCATCGCGGCGGCGAGCGCGCGGCCGTCGTAGCAGCGCTGCACCGCGGAGCGCTCGAGGACGCGCGTCAGGTCGTGGACCGACAGGAGCTCGGCGAGGTCGACGATCGTCCGCGCCCACGACGTGCACGGCAGGCCGTCCTCGTCGAGGGTGATGTCGTCGGGATGCAGCGAGCGTGTGCGGTGGAGACGCACGCCGTCGATCGGCCTGTGCCTCCGCGGGACGGTCAGTTCGACGCGCCCGCTCCACGGACGGATGCCCAGGCGCGCGCCGGCCGACCGGTGACTGAGCGCGGCGCCGGGACCGGCAGCGAGGACAGCAGCCCACTCGCGCCCGGTCTGGCCGAGGGCCCGGTGCCCGACCGCATAGACGCCGGGGTGCACGGGGTGCAGGCGCCCGGCCCGCACGCGCCGGAGGATCCCGCCCGCCCTCAGGCCCGCCTCGATCAGCTGCGCCCGAGAGACCACCCCGCCCTGCCTCGCCGCCACCTCCGCGATCCCGACCTCGGGGGGTGGTGCACTTCCGCGCCGGTATGCGGTGTCCGGGTGGGCCACCCACGCAGCGTGCCGCGGGTCGTGTCACGGAACCACACGCGTTCGCGTCGACTTAGCGCGCGTTCACCCACAGCCGTACCCTTCACGACGTGATGCACGGACGCGACCCCCGCGTGCTCGTCGTGGAGGACGACGAGGAGATCGCCCAGGTCCTCCAGCGCTCGTTGCGCATGGAGGGCTACGAGGTCCGCCTGGCCTTCGACGGCGAGGCGGCGCTCGACGCCGCGTCGGCCTTCAACCCCGATCTGGTGATCCTCGACCTCGGGCTGCCCAAGCTCGACGGCATGGAGGTCGCCAAGCGCATGCGGGCCGCCGACGACGTCCCGATCCTGATGCTCACCGCCCGCGACGCGCTCGACGCCCGCGTGGAGGGCCTGGACTCCGGCGCCGACGACTATCTCGTCAAGCCATTTGAGCGCCAGGAGCTGCTGGCCCGGATGCGCGCCCTGTTGCGCCGCCGCCCGCCGCGCGGCAGCGCTTCGGTCGTGGTCGCCGACCTGTCGCTGAACCCCGACACGCACGAGGTGTTCCGCTCCGAGCGTGTCGTCGAGCTCACCCAGCGCGAGTTCGAGCTGCTGGAGTACCTCATGCGCAACGAGCGGATCGTCGTGCCCCGTCAGCGCCTCCTGGAGGAGGTCTGGGGCTACGACCCGTTCGCGACGACGAACACCATCGAGGTCTTCGTCTCCAACCTGCGGCGCAAGCTCGAGGCAGGTGGTGAGCCCCGCCTGCTGCACACGATCCGCGGCGCAGGGTACGTCCTCCGTGCTTGACCGCCTCCCGATTCGGTGGCGCCTGGCGCTGACCTCCGCGGGCCTGACGCTGATCATCCTCTCGGGCTTCGCCGTGGTCGTCGGCCAGCTGACCGTCAGCCGCATCCGCTCGGACTACAACAACGAGCTTGCTGCGGCCGTCGACCGCCTTCGCGACGAGCTGAGCCTGTCGGTCGACTCGCGCCTGCGCGTCGTCAGGGTGCGGCCCGACCTGGACCTGTTCGGCGCGTCCAACAACGCCGTGATCCGCGTCCTCGACGGCGACGGCACGGTCCTGGCGGCTACCAGACGCGCCCCGAACCTCGGCTTCCCGCTGCGCGACCGCGGCGCGCAGGTCTCGGGCTTCCGGGTGGAGACGCGCGACGTCGCGCTGCGCCCACCCTCGGTTCCGGGGCTCTCGCTGCGGGTGTCGATCCAGTATGCGCGCAAGGTCTCCGACCTCGAGAACACCGTCGCCCGCGTGCGCGTGTTCCTCGCTTTCGGGGTCTTCGGCGGCACCCTGCTCGCCCTCCTGGGTGGCGTCGTCCTCGGCCGCCGCGCCATGCTCCCGGTCGCCGCGCTCACGGCCGCCGCGCGCGACATCGAGCGCACGCGCGACCCTGGCCGCAGCATCCCGCAGCCGCACGCCGACGACGAGGTCGCCGAGCTGGCCCGGACCCTGCAGGCGATGCTCGACGGTCTGGAGGCCTCGCGCGACGAGACCGAGGCGATGCTCACCCGCCAGCGCGAGTTCGTCGCCGACGCCTCCCACGAGCTGCGGACGCCGCTGACCTCGATCCTCGCGAACCTCGAGCTGCTGGCCGAGGTGCTCACCGGCGAGCGCGGCGAGACCGCGCGCTCAGCACTGCGCTCCTCGCGGCGGATGCGCCGGCTGGTCGGCGACCTGCTGCTGCTCGCGCGCGCCGACGCAAACCGCCAGCAGCCCCACGAGCCGACCGACCTCGGCCAGGTCCTCGTCGACGCCGCCGCCGAGCTGGGGCCGGTCGCCGCGGGCCACGAACTGAGCATCGACGCGACCCGCACGATGGTCGACGGCGCCCGCGACGAGCTGCACCGCATGGCCCTGAACCTGATGGAGAACGCGCTGCGCCACACCCCGCCCGGCAGCCGCGTGCACGCCCGCACCGAGGTCCGCGACGGCGAGGTCGTGCTCGTCGTGGAGGACGACGGTCCCGGCGTCGCACCGGAGCTGCGCGAGCGCGCGTTCGAGCGCTTCGTCCGCGGCGCGGGCGACCGCGGCTCGTCGAGTGGGCTCGGCCTGGCGATCGTGCGGGCCGTCGCCGAGTCGCACCGCGGGCGGGTTACGCTCGAGGATGCCCAGCCGGGCGCGCGCTTCGTCGTGCACATGCCCCGGGCGGACGCAGGCGCTGCCGTGGAGCCGGCGGCGGCCATCCGATAGGGCCGACGCCGACTCCCGCGGCTCGCGAACCCCCCCGGACTCGCGTCCCATGAAACGGGAATCCGAATGGCATCGGCACATTGGCGCGCGAGCTTTAGCGCCGCCTGGGTCGGAGTGTCAGATGACAGACGCACGGTCCGGTTCAACGCCCAGAACCCGGGCACCCTTCCCCGCCTATGCCCGACGAGCCCGCAGGGGACGGCAGGATCACCGTGCACTTCGACCTGCCGGCCGCCCAGGTCCGGTGGCTGCGCGACGCGGCGCGACAGAGCGGCCAGACGCAGTCCGAGCTGATGCAGCAGGCCGTCCAGCTCCTGCGCAAGGCGTCGTCCTACAAGAGCGAGATCCGCCCGGCCGAGTAGCCGCTCAGACCTCGACGACGACCGGCAGCACCATCGGCCGGCGCTTGAGCCGGCTGTAGACGAACTCGGCGAGGTCGTCGTGCAGCATCTGCTGGATCACGTCGGGCTCCTTGACCTTCTCGCGCGCCGCGCGGGCCAGCGAGGTGTCGACCGTGCGGCGGATGTCGCTCAGCAGGTCGCGGGCGTCGTCGGGATAGGGCACCCCGCGGAAGATGACCTCGGGCTCGGCGACCGACGCGCCGTCCTGCTCGGAGATCGTCGC
>JBDTYI010000200.1:0-3027 GCA_040005775.1 Solirubrobacteraceae bacterium | reverse complement strand
GCGTGCGCTCGCTGCGCTTCCGCGACGTCGCCGCCGTCGAGCACGGCCTGCGCCGCCCGCTGCGCCGCTCGGCCGTGCTGCGCCTGCGCACGACGCTCGGGCGCCGCGTGAGCTTCGCCGAGCTGCGCCCGGCCACGGCGGCGGCGGTGAGCCGCGCCGTCTCGCGTCAGGCGGGGTTGGAGACCTCGTCGACGAGGTCGGCAACCGAGTCGACGATGCGCGAGGCGCGGTAGGGGAAGCGCTCGGCGTCCTGCGTCGTGGTCAGCCCGGTGAGCACGAGGATCGTGTGCAGGCCGGCCTCCAGGCCGGACACGACGTCGGTGTCCATGCGGTCGCCGACCATCGCCGTCGTCTCGGAGTGCGCCTCGATCGCGTTCAGCGCCGAGCGCATCATCAGCGGGTTGGGCTTGCCGACGTAGTAGGGCTCGGCGCCGGTCGCACGGCTGATGAGCGCCGCGACGGAGCCGGTGGCGGGCAGCGGGCCGTCGGGCGAGGGCCCGGTGGCGTCGGGGTTGGTGGCGATGAAGCGCGCACCCTCGGTGATCAGCCGGATCGCGCGGGTGATGCGCTCGAAGGAGTAGGTGCGCGTCTCGCCGAGCACGACGTAGTCGGCGTCGCGGTCGGTGAGCGTGTAGCCCGCCGCGTGCAGCGCCGTCGTCAGGCCCGCCTCGCCGATCACGAACGCCGAACCGCCCGGGCGCTGCTCCTCCAGGAAGCGCGCCGTGGCCAGCGCCGAGGTCCAGATCGCCTCCTCGGGGACGTCGAGGCCGCTCGAGCGCAGGCGCGCGGCGAGGTCGCGCCGGGTGTAGATCGAGTTGTTGGTCAGCACGAGGAACGGCGTTCCCGACTCCCGCAGCGCGGCCAGGAACCGGTCGGCTCCTGGGATGGCGTTCTCCTCGTGGACGAGCACGCCGTCCATGTCCATGAGCCAGGACGTGATGTTGCGCCGCGTCACGCGCTCAAGGATCGCAAACCGGAACAATGTGAGGTATGGCCCCCACACGCATCACGCGCTTCGGCATCGTCAACGTCTACCTGGTGCAGGAGGACGACGGGCTCACGCTCATCGATGCCGGGCTCCCGAAGGGCGCCAAGGCGATCCAGAAGGCCGCGGCCGCACTGGGCCAGCCGATCCGGCGGATCGTGCTCACCCACGCTCACAGCGACCACATCGGGTCGCTCGACGAGCTGGCCGCGGCGCTTCCGGGCGTCGAGGTGCTCATCTCCGCGCGCGACGCACGGCTGCTGGCCAAGGACAAGTCGCTCGACCCTGGGGAGGAGAAGGGCAAGCTGCGCGGCGGCTACCCGGGCGCGAAGACGCGCCCGACCGGGACGCTGACGCCGGGTGAACGCGTCGGATCGCTGGAGGTCATCGCCAACCCCGGGCACACGCCCGGCCACGTGGCCTTGCTCGACACCCGGGACCGCACCCTGTTCTGCGGCGACACCTTCTCCACGCTCGGCGGCGTGGCGACCTCGGCGAAGGCCAACCCGCGGTTCCCGCTCCCGGCACTTGCGACGTGGCACCGGCCGACGGTGATCACGAGCGCGCAGGCGCTTCGTGCACTGAACCCGGCTCACCTGGCGCCGGGGCACGGCGCGATCGTCGCCGACCCGGGCGCCCAGATGGACGCCGCGATCGCCCGCGCTCAGTAGCCCAGGGTCCTGTGGGAGATCCGCTCGCAGTGGCGGATCTTGTAGTGCGGCCTGTTGCGGCGGCTGATGTAGAGCACGTCGCGCCCCGATCCGCAGTCGATGACGCCGCGGCCCCAATGCGTCTTGATCCAGTCGTTGCCGGCCCCGCCGGAGATCAGGTTGGTGCCGTGGCCGCCGTAGATGAAGTCGGCGCCGTTGCCGCCCGCGAGGTAGTCGACCTGCGAAGCCGGCTGGCCGCCGGGCTTGTAGTCGCCCCAGATCACGTCGCGGCCACCGCGGCCGTTGATCGTGTCGTTGCCGTGACCGCCGAGCAGCTCGTCGTTGCGGTGCCCGCCCGTCAGCGGCCGGGAGCTGTCGGTCTTGTTCATCTTCAGGTGGCCGGTGATCCGCGGCCAGCCCTCGTGGCTCGTCTTCGCGGCGGCCGCCCCGGTGCCGGCGACGCTCGCGACGATTGCCACTACAAGAAGTAGGAGGCAGGAACGCATCGCGAGAAGGTGTCACAAGCACCCGACGGGAACACTTTGGGCGCGCAAAACCGCGCGCGGCGCGCGACGGACGGTCGGAAATCCACGACGACCAACGGCGCCAGACGGCAGACGGCGGTCAGCCGAGCCGTTGCAGCGGGGCGCCCCAGGCCGACAGCGACGGCTCGGGGGGCATGACCTTGTAGCCGAGGGTCAGGTCGAGCCCGATGTCGCCCACGGCCCATTTTGCGAAGCTCTCGGCGAAGCGTTCATCGGCGCTGGCGCAGGCGCCGGAGGAGCCCTGGTCGCAGCCGTACCCGGCGGGGATGCCCGCGCCGAGCTGCCTGTCGAGTGCGGCGGGCACGATCGCGTGATCGATGACGTGGCCGAGCTCGTGCAGGACGACGCGGTCGATTCCACGCTGGCCGTATCGCTGGGAGACCGGGCCGAGGTCGACGACGACGTCGTAGCCGGGGTCGCGCATCGTGGTCAGCCCGATCGCGCCCGCCGCGCCGGTGGGACCGACGCGCACGACCACGAGGCCGTCGACGAGCCCGATCAGGCGCCGGGCCGCGGGCGACGCATCGGCGACGGCCCGGAGTACGGCCTGGCGCGAGACCTCGGGCGTGCCGGGGACGAAGCGGAAGGTCGAGTCCTCCACGGCGGAGCTGAGGCGACGGGCCCCGTCGCGGTCGGCCTCGGTTGCTATGACGCGGTAGCGCGCGCCGCCCACCTCAGGGGCGAGCACGCGATTCTGCCCGTTCGAGACGAGGATGTTCGCCGGCAGCGCGAGCGCCACGATGACCGCAATGGCGCCCAGGAGCTTGTGCGTGACGGACATCGCCCCCGTATCGGCGCCCGGTCGTGTCGGCGCGAGTGTGGGCCGGCAGGGCGGACGAGCGGCGTA
>JBDTYI010000199.1:0-5815 GCA_040005775.1 Solirubrobacteraceae bacterium | reverse complement strand
CGGCAACCTGATGGGAGTGCTCGGCTCCGGGCACCCGCAGGCCGACGTGTTCCTGGTCAAGCTCGCCCCGGCGCCGAGCGAGGTCGAGGAGGGCGTCGCGTTCTACGGCCGCAGCGGCACGGCGCTGATGAAGTCCTTCAAGCGCCTCGGCATCGACCCGCTCGCCGTGTACGGCACCCTGCTGGCGAAGTGCCCGGTCGCCGATCCCGTGATGGCCGACCCCGTCTGCCTGGCGCGCGTGGTCGAGGAGCTCGCGATCGTGCAGCCGCGCATCGTGGTCGTCATGGGCGACGACGCGCTGAGCGCGCTGAACGACCTCGACGTCCCGCTCGCGCACGTGCTCGAGCCGCGCCATGGCGAGGTGCAGGCCTTCACCCCGTCCTGCGACGCGCTCGTGGTGCCCAACATCGACGACGCACTCGACGAGGAGGCCGCCAAGCGCGCCTTCTGGTCGGCCTTTCGGGCGCTGGGCGAGTGGTACGCGGACCTGCCGCCCTACTAGGGCTGCTCGCCGCGGGGCTGGCGTACCTACTGGCGGCGCCCGCGCTGCCGGTACTGCAGCCGGACGAGCTCGCAGCGCTCGTCGCGTGCGCGATCGGGATCGGTTTGGTCGTCGCGATCATCGCCGGGCTCGTGGCGACGTCGGACGCGCGCATCGCCCTCGGCCTGGCCCTGCTCGGCGCCGCCCTGATCGCGGCCGGGCTGAACGCCGCCGGCGTGGCGGCCGCGGCGACGCCGTTCGAGGCGGTCGCCTACGGCTGCGCCGGCGTCGCCTTCGCGCTCGTGTTCGACGCCCCCGCGGTGGCGATCGCGCTGCCGCTGTTCATCGCGGGCGTCGACCTGCTCGCCTTCGCCGGCGGCGCCGGCAGCCCCAGCTTCGGCCTCTCAGTCACGCGCGCCGGCGACGCGCTCGGGCTCGAGCTGCCCGCGTGGGGCGGCGGCGGCGTGGCCGCGGGGCGGATCGCCATCCCAGAGGTCGTCTTCGTCGCCGCCTACGCGACGTACGCGCGGCGCTCGGGCCTGCGCGAGCGGCCGGCGGAGGTCGGGATGGCCGTGGCGCTGCTCGTCGCGGCCGCCGCCGCGGTCCTCGCCGACGCCCGCCTGCCGACGCTCGCCCTGATCGGCGCCGGCTACCTGCTGCCCAACGCGGACCGGCTGCGGGCGCTGGCGAACCGCTAGGGCGCGCGGCCGAGTCGGCCGGTTACGTCCATCCTTCCTACCTATAGCTGGGGACGATGGACGGAACCGCCTCGTCGCGACGAGGCGGGGCGCTCGACGGCGTTCATCGCATCGTCACCACGAGCTTGCCGAGCTTGCCCCCGGCGACGAAGCGCTCGTAGGCCTGCGCGACATCGTCCAGCGCGAAGGTCTCGGCGATCGGGACGCGCAGCGCGCCGCGGTCGAACAGCGCCAGCACCTGGCGCTCGAGCGCGCGCGCCGTCGCCGCCTTCTCCTCCAGCGGGCGCGCACGCAGCGTCGAGGCGCGTAACGTCGCGCGCTTGCCCATGAGCGCCAGGAGGTTGACCTCGGCCTTGGCGCCCGCGCCGACGCCGATCACGACGATGCGCCCGCCGGTGGCGACGGCCGCGAGGTCGCCGGGCAGGTTGGGCGCGCCGACGAGCTCGAGGATCACGTCGAACGGGCCGTGCTCCTCGAAGCCCTCGGGGTCGAGCACGTCGTGGGCGCCGAGCTCACCGACCGCGGCGCGGCAGTCGGGATCGCGCACCGTCGCGGTGACGCGCGCGCCCGCGGCCGCTCCGAGCTGCACCGCGGCGGTGCCCACTCCGCCCGCGGCGCCGTGCACGAGCAGCCGCTCACCCACGCGCAGGCCGGCCTGCGTGAAAACTGCGTCGTGGGCGGTGGTGAACACCTCGGCCAGCCCGCCCGCCTCCGGCCAGTCCAGGCCGGCCGGCACCGGCATCGCCTGGCGCTCGTGGACCACGGCCAGCTCGGCCTGCCCGCCGCCGCCCACGATCGCCATGACGCGGGCGCCTTCGGCGAAACGCTCGGCGCCCGGCCCGCACGCCGCGACCTCGCCCGCGAGCTCGAGCCCAGGGATGTCGGCCGGGCTGCCGGGAGGCGCCGGGTAACGCCCGGCCTTCTGCATCATGTCGGCGCCGTTGAGGCCGGCGGCGACCACGCGCACCAGGATCTCGCCGTGGCCGGGCACGGGGTCGGGGTGCTCTTCGACGAGGACCTCGCCGTCGCGGATGGTGGCGGCGCGCATTGACGCGGAGTCTAGGCTCAAGCGATGAGCCTGCCGGTCCAGGGGCACAAGCTCGATGGGATCTCCCCGCGTGCCTACCAGCACCCCGCCGACCGAGCCGCGACCGCGGCGCTCGCGCGCGTTCCCTACCTCGACGAGGTCGTGCGCCGGCTCATCGCGCTCGGCTACGAGCGGGCGTTGCGCGCCGCCGCGCTGGGGGCGGCGGTCCGCCTCGGCCAGCAGCAGCTGCCGCACATCTGGGTGCTGCACCGCGAATGCTTCAACGCGCTCGACGTCGAGCCGGTCCCGGACCTCTACCTCGCGGCCGTACCCGGCGCGAACGCGGCGACGATCGGCCACGACAAGCCGGTCGTGCTCGTGCATGCCGAGCTCGTGCGCATCCTCGACGACCCGGGCCGGCGCGCCGTGCTCGCGCACGAAGCGGCCCACGTGCACTCCGGGCACGTGCTCTACCAGACGGCGCTGCTCATCCTGCTGCGCCTCGGCAGCTCCGCGCGCCTGCCGCTGCTCGCCGGCCTGCCCATCATGGCGATCCAGCTCGCCCTGCTCGAATGGTTCCGCGCCGCGGAGCTCAGCTGCGATCGCGCCGCCGCGATCGTCACCCGCGACCCGCTCGCGGTGTGCGGCGCGCTGATGGTCATCACAGCCGGCGAGGCGGCCGACGAGCTCAGCCTCGACGCGTTCATCGCGCAGGCCATGGAGTACGACGAGGGCGGCTCCGGCCTGGATCGCATCACGCGCATGTGGCAGGACCTCGGCGTGACCCACCCGATGCCCGTGCGCCGCGTCCGCGAGCTGCTCGAGTGGGTGCGCGAGGGCGACTACGACCGCATCATCGGCGGCGAGTACGTCCGGCGCGGCCACGAGCCGCCGCTGCGCGACGAGGCCGACGCGGCCCAGCAGCACTACTCCCAGCGCGTGTCCGACGCCTTCACGCAGGCCGGGTCGTCGGTCGGTGAGGTCGGCCAGCAGCTCGGGGACTGGCTGGCCCGCCAGCGCGAGCGCCGCGACGAATGACCGCTAGGCGGCGGTGACGAAGCCGGCGTCGGCCTCGCGCAGGCGCTCCATCGCCCGGCGCAGCACGCGGCAGACCTTCATCTGCGACAGCTCCAGCCGGCGGGCGATCTCGCGCTGGGAGAGGTCCTCGGTGAACGACAGCTCGACCACCTGGCGCTCGAGCGGGTTCAGCAGGGCGCCCAGCTCGGAGAGCCAGGCGCGCTCGAAGGCGTGGCGCAGCTCGTCGTCGTCGGCGCCCAGGCCCTCGCCGACCGTGCGCTCGTCGCCGTCGGTGCGCGCCGGCGCGTCGAGGGAGATCGCGAAGCGCCCGCGCCGCGCCTCGAAGGCGGCGAGCACGCGCTCCAGCGGCAGGTTGAGGTCGCAGGCCAGCTCGCCCGCGCTCGGCGCGTGACCGAGTGCCGCGCCGAGGCGCTCGGAGGCGGCGGCGACCTCGAGCCACGTCTCGGCCGCCTCGCGCGGCGGGCGCACGGCCCACGAGTGGTCGCGCAGCCAGCGACGGACCTCGCCGGCCATCGTCGGCACCGCGTAGCAGACGAGGTCGGCGCCGACGGACGGGTCGAAGCGGTCCAGCGCCTTCGTGAGGCCCAGGCCGGCGGCCTGCTCGAGGTCCTCGAGGTGGCCGCTGTGGCGATAGCGCCGCGCGAGACGGCGGACGATCGGGCGCAGGCGCACGACGAGCTCCTCGCGGGCGCCGAGGTCGCCGTGCTCGAGGTAGCGGCGCAGCAGGGCGTCCTCGACCGGGCCCACGCCCGAACGCGGCCGCGCGACGCGCGCAGCCCGACCCTCCTGATGTGGCTCCGCCGACCCGGCCGACCCTGGCTGGGAGGCGGAACTGACCCTTGCCTCCTGCAGCATTGGAACCGCTTCCGACCCTGTCGCAGTCGACCACGCCTGTCAAGGCACAACTGACGTTTTTCAGCCGTCGTGACGACCGACGGTGCGACGGCACACGAGGTGCACCGCCGGCAGCGCCGCGACGGTCGCGAGCTCGTCGCCCAGCACGCTGAGCAGCAGCCGCGCGCCCGCCCGTCCCGACTCGCGCAGCGGTTGGCGCACGGTAGTGAGCCCCGCGGCGCCGGCGAGGTCGACGTCGTCGAACCCGATGACCGACAGCGCGCCGGGCACGGCCACACCGTCCTCGGCCGCGGCATCGAGGACGCCGAGCGCCTGCACGTCGGAGGCGGCGAAGATCGCGGTCGGCGGCGTCGCCAGCGCGAGCAGCTCCGCCGCCATCGCGTGCGCCGGCGCCCGACCGTGCGGCCCGCGGCAGATCAGTTCGCCGGGCAGCTCGAGCCCGGCCTCGGACAGCACCTCGGACATTCCCTGCAGTCGGCGCTGGCTGGAGCCGAAGCCGAACGGGTTGCCCTCCCGATCGCCGACGAACGCGACGCGCCGGTGACCGGCCTCGAGCAGGTGGCGCGTGGCCAGCCGCCCGCCCTCGACGTCGTCGATCGTCACGTGCGGCAACGAGCGGTGGGCGCCGTCGACCACCACCGCGCGCACGCCGTCGCGCCCCAGCGCGCGGACCTCGGCGTCGGCCAGCGGCAGCGAGATGACGATCACCCCGTCGACGCGGTCGGGGCGGGCGAACCGCGTGAGGGCCGCCGCGCGCTGCTCGGGCGTCTCGACGTTGAAGAGCATCAGGTCGTAGTGGGAGTCGCCGATCACGTCGTCGATACCGCGGAGACGCTCGACCACGGACGGGCGCGTGAAGAACGGCGCGACGACGCCGAGCGTCATGGTGCGGCCCAGCGAGAGGCGGCGGGCCGCGGCACTGGGGCGGTAGCCGAGCTCGTCGACGACCGCGCGGACACGCTCGCGCGTCGCGCGGGCTACCCCCGGACTGTCGTTGAGCACGCGCGAGACCGTGCCCACGCCGACGCCCGCACGCTCCGCCACGTCACGGATCCGCGGCGCCCGGGTCGTCGACCGGTCGGCAGCGCTGGCCACGCCGCGAGGAGGTACCCGCGCGCCGCGCGCCTGACGCGATCGTCCGCACTGGTCGAACAAGTACCGTCAGAGAGCATGCGCAGGTTCCTCCTGGCCGCCGTGGCCTGCACCGCCGTCGCAGGCTGCGGCTCGGACTCCCCCGAGACGCCGGCCCCAGCGAGCGCGTCCGTCCCCGCGCAGGCGGTCGCCGCCGCGAGGACCGACCGCGACTGGCCGCTGTTCGGCGTGGGCAACGACCGCGCGAACGTGACGGCGGCCGGAGCCGACGCAACGAAGCTGCGGCGCATCGAGCTCGAGGTGCCCGGCACGGTCGACTCGTCGCCGATCTACCTGCACGGCGTGCCGGTCGCCGGTGCGACCCACGACGTCTTCGTGGTCACCACGACGTACGGCCGGACGCTCGCCCTCGACGCGGCCGGCGGCAGGGTGCTCTGGACCTACACCCCGCCCGGCATCGAGACCTGGGAGGGCTCGGCGCAGATCGCCAACGCCACGCCCGCCGCGGACCCCGGCCGCGCGTTCGTCTACACGGCATCGCCCGACGGCCTGGTCCACAAGCTGTCGCTGGCCGACGGCAGGGAGGCGGGCGGGCGCTGGCCGGTGCGTCTGACGCGCGACGCC
>JBDTYI010000198.1:0-2121 GCA_040005775.1 Solirubrobacteraceae bacterium | reverse complement strand
CCGCCGCCGAAGAAGTACGTCACGTGCGGGTACTTCTCGGTCTCCGCGACGTGCAGCTGCTTGCCGCCCGCCCGCGCGATGACGTGCGTCATCGTGATCTCCAAGCGCTGAGGTGGGAAGGCGACCGGGTAGGGCCAGCCCTCCTCGTACTCGGCCAGCGTCGCGTAGCGCTCGACCGGCTCGGCGCCGCCCCGGTCGATCTCGTCGAACCCCGGCTCGGCCAGCGCCTGCGTGATCTCGCGCATGCGGTCGGGGCGGAAGTTCAGCCCGAAGACAGCGTCGCCGGCACGGATGCACCCCTCCTCGCCGACGGTGGTGGCGGCGATGAACTCGTCGGTCTCGCCGCGCGCGTAGGCATCCTTCGCCGCCTGCGCGCCGGAGTCGGCGTGGTGCTCGCCCTTGCCGTGCGCCAGGAGGTCGTAGGCCTTCTGCACGCGGTCCCAGCGGCTGTCGCGGTCCATGGCGAAGTAGCGGCCGATCACGCTGCCGATGCGCGCGTTGCCCGCCTTCTCGCACCACTCCTGAACCTGCGTGAGGTACTGCTCGGCGCCGTGGGGCGAGGTGTCGCGCCCGTCGGTGAACGCGTGCACGACGACCTCGTCGGCCAGCGCGGACGCGACCGCGATCAGCGCCTCGATGTGGGCCCACCCCGAATGCACGCCGCCGTCGGAGATCAGCCCGATGAGGTGCGCGCGCCCGGCGCCCTCGAAGGCCTCGCGCAACACGTCGTTCCTCGCCAGCGAGCCATCGCGGACGGCCTCGTCGATCCGCGTGAGGTCCTGCTTGACGACGGCCCCGGCGCCGAGGTTCAGGTGGCCGACCTCCGAGTTGCCCATCTGTCCCTCGGGCAGGCCGACCGCGGTGCCACAGGCGGTGAGCGTCGTCGTCGGATAGCGGCCCCAGAGCGCGTCGAAGACCGGCGTGTCCGCCAGCGAGACCGCGTTGCCCGGGCCGTCGGGCGCGAGCCCCCACCCGTCGAGAACGACGAGGACGACGCTCGGGACCGTCATCCGCGCGCGGCCTCGATGAGCGCCGCGAAGTCGGCGACGTCCAGCGAGGCCCCGCCCACCAGTGCGCCGTCGATGTCGGGCAGCGCGAGCAGCTCGGCGGCGTTGTCGGGCTTCACCGAGCCGCCGTAGAGGATGCGCGTGCGCTGCGCCTGCTCCTTGTCGCGGTCGGCGACGAGCGCGCGGACGAAGCCGATGGCCTCCTGGGCCTGCTCGGGCGTGGCTACGCGGCCGGTGCCGATCGCCCAGATGGGCTCGTAGGCGATGGCGATCTCTCCCAGGCGCGTCCGCTCGAACTTGTCGAGGCCTTCCTGCACCTGGTGGCGCAGGCGGCGCTCGGTGTCGCCGTTCTCGCGCTCCTCCTCCGTCTCGCCGACGCAGAGGATCACCTCGAGGCCCGCGTCGCGCGCGGCGGGGACCTTGTCGGCGAGGTTCTTGTCGGTCTCGCAGAACAGCTGGCGCCGCTCGGAGTGGCCCAGTACGACGCCGTCGACGTCGATCTCGCTGAGCATCGAAGCACTGACCTCGCCGGTGAACGCGCCGCTGTCGGCCTGGTGCATGTTCTGCGCGTAGACGGCGACGCCCGAGCCGCGGAGGGAGTCCACGCACGCGCTCAGCGCCAGGAACGGCGGGCACACGGCGACATCGACGCCGTCGAGTCCGGCCAGCCGGCCGAGCAGCCCCGACGCGAACTCCTCCGCCTCGGCGATCGTCTTGTTGAGCTTCCAGTTGCCGGCGATGAAGGGGGTGCGTGCCATCAGGAAAGAACCTCGACTCCGGGGAGGGTCTTGCCCTCGATGAGCTCCAGTGACGCGCCGCCGCCGGTGGAGAGGTGGGTGACCTGGTCGGCGAGGCCGAAGTCGGCCAGCGCCGCGGCCGAGTCGCCGCCGCCCACGACGGTGGTACCCGCCGCGTCGGCGACGGCCTGCGCGACCGCGCGGGTGCCCGCGGCGAAAGGCTCGAGTTCGAACGCGCCCATGGGGCCGTTCCAGAAGACGCTTCCGGCGCCGGCGATGACCTCGGCGTAGGCCTTCGCCGTCTCCGAGCCGATGTCGAGGCCCATCCAGCCGTCGGGCACGTCGACGCCGTCGATCGCCTGCACCTCGGTGTCGGC
>JBDTYI010000197.1:0-23251 GCA_040005775.1 Solirubrobacteraceae bacterium | reverse complement strand
CCGAGCTCATCGGCGCGGGCCACGAGGTCGTCGGCCTCGCCCGCTCCGACGCCTCGGCCGCCGCGCTCGCCAGCGCCGGCGCCGACGCCGTGCGCGGATCGCTCGACGACCTCGACGTCCTACGCTCCACCGCCGCAGCCTGCGACGGCGTGATCCACCTCGCGTTCAAGCACGAGGAGGCGTTCTCCGGCGACTTCGCGGCCGCTGCCGCAGCGGACCGCCGCGCGATCGAGACGCTCGGCGCGGCGCTGTCGGGCTCCGGGCGACCGCTGGTCATCGCCTCCGGGCTGGCCGGCCACCCGTCCGGACGGCTTGTGACCGAGGACGACGCACCCGACCCGCAGTCGCCCGCCGGGGAGCGCATGCGCGCCGAGTATCTGGTGCGCGACATGGCCGCCTCGGGCGTGCGCTCGGCGAGCGTGCGTCTGTCGCCCACCGTCCACGGCGACGGGGACACCGGCTTCGTCGCCAGCCTTGTCGGCATCGCGCGCGACAAGGGCGTCTCCGGCTACATCGGCGAGGGTGAGAACACCTGGCCCGCGGTGCACCGGTTCGATGCCGCGCGCCTGTTTCGCCTGGCGGTCGAGGCGGCTCCGGCGGGCGCGGTGGCGCACGGCGTCGGCGAGGAGGGCGTGCCGCTGCGCGCGATCGCCGAGGCGATCGGCCGCGGCCTCGACGTGCCCGTCACCCCGGTCGCGCCCGACGACGCGGGCGAGCACTTCGGCTGGCTGGCGAACTTCGTCGCCATCGACGTCCGCGCGTCGAGCGCCCAAACCCGCGAGCGTCTGGGGTGGCGGCCGGAGCACCCGGGCCTGCTCGACGATCTCGAGCAGGGGCACTACTTCCGCGCTGCGGCATGAGGGGGTGAGGCACTTTCGCGCCGCCTAACGGCGTCGTTGTGGATCACCCCCCCGGGGCGGTCGTGTCCTGTACGCACCTCGACTCCCGCGCCGCCGCTAGGGGCGCTTCGCCAGCACCCACACCAGCGTGCCGGCAAAGGCGAGCTGGCCGAAGGTGAACGCGGTACCGGTGTTCACGGCGCCCAGGAGCTCGGCGACGAGCGTGCCGACGACGAAGGCGGCGAGCACGACCAGCAGGTCGATCCTCACGCCGCGCCCTCCAGCGTCGCGACGAGGGCGGGCACGTCGGCGCCCGGGTCGGTCCCGGAGAGCAGCTTCGTCGCCGCGCGCCGGCCGCCGAGGGCGCGCAGGCCGCGCTCGCCGTGCTCGGCCACGTAATCGGCGAGCGCGCTGGCCCGCCGGGCCGCGAGGCGCCGCTCGCCCAGGTCGATCCGCGCGCGGTGGGCGTCCAACGCGGCGACGAGGTCGTCGATGCCCTGCACGGGCGACACGGAGGCCACGGCGACCACCTGCGTTTCGCGTTCGCCGACCGAGCGCAGCGCGGCGTGGAGGTCGCGGCGGGCGCGCAGGGCGAGGTCGCCGAGGTCGGATTTGGTCACGACGAGCACATCGGGGATCTCCATGATCCCGGACTTCAGGAACTGAAGCACGTCCCCCGATCCCGGCTGCACGACGACGGCGACCGTGTCGGCCACCTCGGCCACGTCGGTCTCGCTCTGGCCCACGCCGACGGTCTCGACGACAACTACGTCGAAGGCCACCGCCAGGGCCTGCGCGGCGGCGCGCGTCGCCGGCGCCAGCCCGCCGAGGCGGCCGCCCGCCGCGGTGGAGCGAATGAACGTCTGGGCATCGTGAGGATCGAAGTGGATGCGCGCGCGGTCGCCGAGCAGCGAGCCGCCCGAGCGCCGCGACGACGGGTCGACCGCGAGCACCGCGACGCTGCGGCCGCCGGCTCGCCACGTGCGCACCAGCTCGCTGAGCAGCGTGGACTTGCCCGCGCCCGGCGGGCCGGTGACGCCGACGACGTGCCCCGGCGCCTCGCCGCCCAGCACGCCCGGCGCCACCACGCGCAGCAGCTCGGCCGTCTGCGCGCGCGCGGCGGGGGTCGCGCTCTCGACGAGGTTGAGCACCGCCGGCGCGGCGCTCAGGTCGCGCGCGCGCAGGCGGGACCCGAGGTGGGCGCCCTCGCCAGGAGTCACGTTCCAGCGGAATCGCGACGTTCGCGAAGCGAACTCGCAATGCCGGCGCCAGCCGGCACGCGCTCGGCCACCAGCGCGACGATGTCGCCCATGATCCGCGTCAGGTCGAAGTCCTTCGGGGTGTAGACCGCGGCGACGCCGGCCTCCTTCAACGGCGCGACGTCGGCCTCGGGGATGATCCCGCCGACCACGACCGGCGCGTCGACGCCGCGCTCGCGCAGCGCGTCGACGACGTCGGGGATCAGCTGGCGGTGCGAGCCGGAGAGGATCGACAGGCCGACGACGTGGACGCCCTCCTGCAGCGCGCTGGCGGCGATCTGCGCCGGCGTCAGCCGGATGCCCTCGTAGACGACGTCCATGCCGATGTCGCGCGCGCGCACGGCGATCTGCTCGGCGCCGTTGGAGTGGCCGTCGAGGCCGGGCTTGCCCACGAGGATCTTCGGCCGGCGGCCCATCGCCTCGGCGACGCGCTCGACCTCCTCGCGCAATGCCTCGAGCTGGGCGGAGTCGCTCGTGCCCGCCGCGGCCTCGCCGACGCCCGTGGGCCCGCGGAACGCGCCGAAGGCCTCGCGCAGCGTCTCGGCCCACTCGCCGGTGGTCACCCCCGCGCGGGCGGCGGACAGCGTTGCCTCCATGACGTTCTCGTCGGTCTGCGCCACGCGAAGCAGCTCGGCCAGCGCCGCCTCGACCGCGCCGGCGTCGCGCCCCGAGCGCCAGGCCACGATCGCCTCGCGCTGCTGGGCCTCGACCTCGGGATCCACCGTGAGGATGCCCCCGTCGGCGTCGGAGAGCAGGGGGGAGGGCTCGTGGGCCTCGTACTTGTTGACGCCGACGATGACCTGCTCGCCGGACTCGATGCGGCGGATGCGCTCGCGATGGGAGTCGACGAGCGCGGCCTTCATGTAGTCGACGGCCTTCACCGCGCCGCCGTGCTCGGCGACGACGGCCATCTCGGCCCGCGCGCCCTCCAGCAGCTCGGCGACGAGGCCGTCCATGACCTTCGAGCCCTCGAAGAGGTCGGGGTACTCGAGCAGGTCGGTCTCCTCGGCCAGCACCTGCTGGATGCGCAGCGACCACTGCTGATCCCACGGGCGCGGCAGCCCGAGGGCCTCGTTCCACGCGGGCAGCTGGATCGCGCGGGCGCGCGCATCGCGCCCGAGCGTCACCGCGAGCGCCTCGAGCACGATGCGCTGCACGTTGTTCTCCGGCTGGGACTCCGTGAGCCCGAGCGAGTTGACCTGCACGCCGTAGCGGAAGCGCAGGTGCTTGGGATCCTGCACGCCGTAGCGCTCGCGGCCGAGCTCCTCCCAGAGGATGCCCATCGCGCGGAGCTTCGCGTGCTCCTCGACGAAGCGGACGCCGGCGTTGACGAAGAACGAGATGCGCCCGAACACCTTGCCCATGAGCGCCTGATCGACCCGCTCGCCCACCGCGTCGAGCACGGCGATCGCGTTGGCCATCGCGTAGGCGATCTCCTGGACGGGCGTGGCCCCGGCCTCCTGCAGGTGATAGCTGCAGATGTTGATCGGGTTCCATTTCGGGACCTCCGCGACGGTGTAGGCCACCATGTCGGCGATCAGCCGCATCGAGGGGCCGGGTGGGAACGCGTAGGTCCCGCGGGCCAGGAACTCCTTGATGATGTCGTTCTGGGTCGTGCCCTGGAGGTCCGCCGGATCGATGCCGTTGTCCTCGGCGGTGACGATGTGGAGCGACAGCAGCCACGCCGCTGTGGCGTTGATCGTCATCGACGTGTTCATCGTGTCCAGCGGGATGCCGTCGAGCAGGGCGTGCATGTGGCCCTTGTGCGCGACGGGCACGCCGACCTTGCCGACCTCGCCGCGCGCGAGCTCGTGATCGGGGTCGTAGCCGGTCTGCGTGGGCAGGTCGAAGGCGATCGACAGGCCCGTCTGGCCGCGGGCGAGGTTCGAGCGGTAGAGCTCATTGGACTTCTCCGCGGTGGAATGGCCCGCGTACGTGCGCATCATCCACGGGCGGTCCCGCTCCGGCAGCCGGTGCTCCATGGGCCGATTGTATGTTCCGTGGCGTGTCGGAGCATCGCGAGATCGACGTACTGCACCTCGGCAACCCGAGGGCGATCTGCTGCCACCAGCTCGGCGACGTCCTCGTCGACCCGGGGCCGGAGTCCAGCCACGCGGCTGTCCTGGAAGCCCTCGACGGCGAGGTCCCCGCGCGGATCCTGCTGACGCACATCCACTTCGACCACGCCGGGGCGACCGGTCGGCTGCTCGAGCACTGGCCCGACTGCGAGGTCTGGGTGCACGAGCGCGGCGCTCCACACCTCGTCGACCCCCGCAAGCTCGTCGCGTCGGCCACCCGCATCTACGGCGACGACATGCAGCGCCTGTGGGGGGAGGTCGTGCCCGTCCCGCAGGAGCGCCTGACGATCCTCAGCGGCGGCGAGACGCTCGGCGACTGGCGGGTGGAGTACACGCCCGGCCACGCCTCGCACCACGTCTCCTACCTGCACGAGCCCAGCGCCATCGCGTTCGTCGGCGACGTCGGCGGCGTGCGCATCGGGGACGGCCCGACGATCCCGCCGACGCCTCCGCCGGACATCGACCTCGAGCTCTGGCACGCGTCGATCGACCGCGTCGCCGGCTGGGGCGCCGAGCGTTGGGCGATCACTCACTTCGGCACCTTCGACGACGTCGACGCGCAGGCGCAGGCGATGCACGAGGGCCTGGAGCGCTGGGGCGCCCTGGCGCGCGACACCGACGCCGAGACCTACGAGCGCGAGATCGTCGCCGAGATGCGCGGCACCGGCGACCCGTCCACCGCGGAGGCGTTCCTGCAGGCGATGCCGCCGTTCACGCTCTACCCCGGCCTGGAGCGCTACTGGGCCAGGAAGAACGGGTAACGTCCGAGTCGTGGGTGGACAGGTCATCGAGCTGCCGCGGGTCGGCGACCCCGGCTCCGGTCTGGGCGGCAACTGGCGTGTGATCGTTCGCAACGACGACCACAACACCTTCGATCACGTCGCGTTCGCCCTGGCGCGCTACATCCCGGGCATGACCGTCGACAAGGGCTACGCCACCGCCGAGCGCATCCATACGAAGGGCCTGGCCCTGGTCTGGTCCGGCCACCGCGAGGCGGCCGAGCTCTACTGGGAGCAACTGCGCGACGAGGGCCTCACCATGGCCCCGCTGGAACAGGGGTAGACAGCCGTTCCCGACATCGTCCTCGGCCCGATGCTGCGTCACGCCGGCGCCGGTCACGCGACCATCTGGGTGGAGACGTCGGAGCCCTGCGAGGTCAGCGTCCTCGACTGCTCTCAACGCACGTTCGAGGTCGAGGGTCACCACTTCGCGCTGGTCGAGGTCACCGGCCTGCCGCAGGAGGGCAACACGCCCTACGAGGTGCGCCTCGACGGGGCCCGCCACTGGCCGCCGGGCGACAGCTGGGACTGGCCGTCGAGCTGCATCCGCACCGTTGCCGACGACCACGACCTCACCGTGTCCTTCGGGTCGTGTCGCTGCTCCTATCCCAACCGGCCGCCGTACACGCTGACCAAGGACGAGGACGACGACGGGCGCGAGCACGACGCGCTGCGCGCACTGGCGCTGCGGATGCGCGACCAGGAGCCCGAGGAGTGGCCCGACCTGCTGTTGATGCTGGGCGACCAGGTCTATGCCGACGAGATCCCGCCCGCCACGCGTGAGTGGATCGAGCAGCGACGCGACTTCGACATTCCGCCGGGCGACACGATCGCGAACTTCCAGGAGTACTGCCGCCTGTACTTCGACGCGTGGACCGACCCGGCGATGCGCTGGCTGCTGTCGACCGTGCCGACGGCGATGATCTTCGACGACCACGACGTCATCGACGACTGGAACACCTCGCGCGACTGGGTCGACATGATCCGCGCGAAGGGCTGGTGGGACGACCGCATCGTGGGCGGCTTCATGTCCTACTGGTGCTTCCAGCACCTCGGCAACCTCTCGCCCGACGACCGCGCCGACGACGAGATCTACCACCAGGTGCTCGCCGCCGAGGGCGACGCCGGGCCGATCGTGCGCGAGTTCGCCTTCCGCGCCGACCGCGAGGTCGACGGCACGCGCTGGAGCTACAAGCGCGACATCGGCCGCACGCGCCTGATCATGATGGACTCCCGCGGCGGCCGGGTCCTTACGCCGGGTCAGCGCTCGATGGTCGACGAGGACGAGTGGGAGTGCATCGTCGAGTGGACCAAGGGCGACTTCGACCATCTGCTGATCGGCACGTCGCTGCCGGTGTTCCTGGCCAACGGGACGCATTTCCTGGAGGCGTGGAACGAGGCGATCTGCGACGGCGCGTGGGGCAAGACGGCTTCGCGCGTGGGCGAGAAGATCCGCCAGGGCCTCGACCTCGAGCACTGGGCCGCCTTCCGCGACTCGCAGCGGCGACTGGAGGGCCTGCTGGAGGACGTCGCCTCCGGGCGCCATGGCGAGGGCACGGCCCCGGGGAGCACGGTCCTCATGAGCGGCGACGTCCACCACGCCTACCTGTCCGAGGTGCACTTCGCCTCCAACGGCGGGCTCGCCCCCGTGTACCAGGCCGTCTGCTCGCCGTTCCGCAACCCGCTGGATTCGCGCGAGCAGCGCGCGATGAGGGCGGCGATGTCGGGCTTCGGCGCGCGCCTTGGGCGCTTCCTGGCCCGAGCAGCCCGCGTCGACCTCGGTCCGCTGACCTGGGGCATCGACGAGGGACCGTGGTTCGACAACCAGATCGCGCACCTCGATCTGGCGCGTGGAAAGTCTGTTTTTCGGATCGAGAAGGCGCTCGGCGCCGGCGACGAGGATCCGCACCTCGAAGAAGTCTGCTCGCGCCGACTGGCGTAGCGCGGCCGGACGAGTATTCTCGTGCGCGGTGGCGGGGTGAGCGAAGAGGCGGAAGCCATCATCACTGCTGCGCGTGCGCAGCGCGAGCAGGAGCTCCTGCGGCGGATCCACGTCCAGAAGGATCTGCGCGCCCGCGACCAGCTCGCGGAGGAGATGCTGCCCCTGGCGCGCGCGCTCGCGGGGCGCTACGCGAACCGCGGCGAGCCGCTCGACGACCTCGTGCAGGTCGCGTGCGTGGGGATCATGAAGGCGATCGACGGCTTCGACATCACGCGCGAGGTCCGCTTCTCCTCCTACGCGACGCCGACGGTCCTGGGCGAGATCAAGCGCCACTTCCGCGACAAGACGTGGGCCTTGCGGGTGCCGCGCGGTCTGCAGGAGCTGCAGCTGAAGGTGGCCAAGGCGCGCGACAAGCTCACGCACGAGCTCGGGCGCTCGCCGACGGTGCAGGAGATCTCCAAGGCCGTCGACGCGCCCTTCGAGGAGGTGCTGGCGACGATCCAGTCGGTGAGCGCGCGGCGCACCCGCTCGCTCGACGAGCCCACCGGCGAGGACGTCACGCTCGCCGACTCGCTGGGCATCTCCGACCCCGAGCTCGAGCGCGCCGAGATCCGCGCGCTGCTCGACGGCGCCTTCGACGTCCTCTCCGACCGCGACCGCGAAGTCCTGCGCCTGCGCTTCGCCGAGGACATGACCCAGACGGAGATCGCGACGCGCATCGGCGTGTCGCAGATGCAGGTGTCGCGCCTCATCCGCCAGTCGCTGGCGCGCCTGCGGATGGACATCGAGCGCTCGCCCGAGCGCGGGCGCCGCTCGGCCTGAGCGCATGTCGCGCATCGGCCTGGTCACGCTCGTCGTCGCCGAGTACGACGAGGCGATCGCGTTCTACCGCGACCGCGTCGGCTTTGAGCTCGTCGAGGACACGGACCTGGGGGAGGGGAAGCGCTGGGTCGTCGTCGCGCCGCCGGGCGGGTCCGGCACGGCGCTGCTGCTCGCGCGCGCGGAGGGCCTGCCGCAGCTCGCGCGCATCGGCGAGCAGACCGGCGGCCGCGTCGCGCTCTTCCTGATGACCGACGACTTCGCCGCCGACCACGCGCGGATGGCGTCGGCCGGCGTCTGCTTCGTGGAGGAGCCCCGCAGAGAGGCCTACGGGACCGTCGCGGTCTTCGAGGACCTCTACGGCACGCGCTGGGACCTGATCGAGCGGACCTAGGCGCTGTCGACGCCGACCGCGGCCTCGTCGGCGTGCCCATTGAGCGCGCCGGCGGCGACCACGTCGTTCCAGACATAAAGCACCGGCACCTGGTACCAGCCCGAGGTCAGCACCCGGAACTCGGTCAACTCCGGGCCGTTCCAGTAGCGCTCCCAGTCGAGCTTGTCCTCGAACTCGGCCATCTGGATGAACTTGTAGCGGTCGTCGCGCGAGCGGTGCACGGCGTAGGAGCGCGCGCCGTAGCGCAGCGCGGCGGGCGCGACCGCGGCCACCGCGGCCTCGAGCGAATCCGCACGGAAGCCCGTGGCGTACCAGGGGATGTGGACGACGCCGGCCATCAGGCGCCCACCTCGGCGCGGATGGCGCCGGGGCCTTCGGCGGTTTTCCCCTGGCCCTCCTCGATGGCGCCGACGAGCACGGCGATCTTCCCGAAGTGCTTGTTCTCGTGCATCAACTGGTGTGCCTCCGCGACCTGGTCGAAGCCCATCGTACGCCAGAGCACGGGGCGCACCTTGCTCTCCTCGATCAGCTTGTTCGCGAGGTTGCACTCCCAGGCGTTGGCGAAGTGCGAGCCGATGATCTGCTTCTGGCGCATCCACAGGTAGCGCACGTCGAAGTCCAGCGTGTAGCCCGATGTGGCGCCGCAGATGACGACCTTCCCGAACGGCTTGACGGTGAAGACCGACGTGGGGAACGTGGCCTTGCCGACGTGCTCGAAGACGACGTCGGGAGCGTCGCCGAGGATCTCGCGGACGCGCTTGGAGAACGCGCGGGAGACGGCGAAGCGCTCCTTCTCCTCCTCGGGTGACTCGCCGCCGCGGCGCATCATGCCCTTGAACTCGTTGCGATTGATGAAGCCCTTGGCGCCGAGCTGCTCGACCAGCGCGCCCTTCTCGTCGCTGGAGACGACGCCCACGCTCTCGGCGCCCGCGGCCGCGCACAGCTGCGTGGCGAAGACGCCCAGGCCGCCGGCGGCGCCCCAGATGAGCACCTTCTGCCCGGCCTGGAGCTGCGCCCGGTTGAGCAGCATGCGGTAGGCGGTGAAGTACGTGAGCCCGTAGGAGGCGGCCTCCTCCCAGCTGAGGTGCTTGGGCTTGGGCAGCAGCTGCTGCGCTTGGACCTTGGTGAACTGGGCGAAGGAGCCCCAGCTCGTCTCGTAGCCCCAGATCTGCTGCGAGGGCGCGGCGAGCGGGTCGAGGCCGTGGACCTCGGGGTCCTCGTAGGAGGCCTGGTTGCAGTGCATGACGACCTCGTCGCCGGGCTTCCAGCGCGTGACGCCGGCGCCGACCTTCCACACGACGCCGGAGGCGTCCGAGCCGCCGATGTGGTGGTCCTCGTCGGGGTGGTAGCGGAAGACCGAGACGGGCTGGCCGAGGGCCGCCCAGACGTTGTTGAAGTTCACGCCGGCGGCCATCACGCGCACGACGACCTCGAAGGCGCCGGCCTCGGGGACCTCGATCTCCTCGAGCTGGAACGCGTCGACGGGCTCGCCCTCGCGCTCCTTGCGGATCACCCACGCCGCCATGGTGGCGGGGAGCTCTCCCGGCTCGGTATCGACGCTGGAAACCTGCGTGAGATCGACGGCCATGTGGCCGAACGCTACAGAATTGACTCGCGAGTCAACGTTGCCGTCCGAAGTACCCCGCGCGCACGAGCAGGATGGCGGCGATGACGATCGGCATGACCATCCCGCCGACCCCGAACACGAGGAACGCCTCGAGCGAGTCGATGTGGTTGACCAGCCAGCCGAAGTTCATGCCGAAGAAGCCGGTGGCGAACGTCAGCGGCAGGAAGATCGTCGCCACGATGGTCAGGCGCCCGGCCATCTGGTTGATCAGCACGTTCAGCGACTCCGCGAGCACCTCGCGGTTGTAGTCGATCTCGTTGGCGGTCAGGACGAGGTCGTCGTGGACGTCGCGGAACGGATGGCGCGCGGCCTCGCGCTCCAGCCCGGGGATGCACTCGAGCACCTCGAAGCCGCGGTCGAGCATGTCGCGCTGGGGCACGATCACCTGCTGGAGGCGGAACAGCTCGGAGCGCAGCTCGCTCATCCGCCGGCGCTCGTCGTTCGTCGGACGCTCGAAGGCCCGGTCCTCGAGGCTCTGGACCTCGACGCCGCGGCGGTCCACGAGCGCGCGGATCGAGTCGGCCAGCGCGTCGAGGATCCGGTAGACGAGGTCCTCCTCGGTGCGGACGCGCTCGTCGCGCACGCGTTGGTGCGCTTCGCCGAGGTGGGCGCAGTGCCCGCGGCGGACGGTCACGACCTCGCGCCCGGAGAGATGCACGTGGACCTCGATCGGCGCATCGCCGTCGGCGCCGTAGAACACGACGAGCACGCGCTGGCCGTAGTCGTCGACCTTCGGTCGCTGCCCGAACTCCTTGGTGTCCTCCACCGCGAGCGCGGGGATCTCGATCAGCTCCGCAAGCGTGTCGAGGGCCTCGTTGCCGGGGTCGTAGAGGTCCAGCCAGAAGAACTCGTCGCGCTCGTGCAGAGCGCGGATGGCGTCGGGGTCGACCCGCTCGAGCAGTTGCATCTGGCGCGCACGCTACTCGCGCGTGCCGATGGGTCACACGACTTCGAGCGCCTCGGCCTCTGGGGCGGAAGCGACCTCGGCTGCGGCCTGGGCCTCGGGCTCGGCCGGCGCCCGCTCGGGCCGGTCGGCGATCAGCCACCACGTGAGCGCCGCGCCCACAAGTGCGACCACAGAGGCGATCCGCAGCCCGCTGTTGAGCGCGTGCACGAAGGCGTCCTGCACGGCGCGCCCCGCCTCTCCGCCGATGCGCCCGCCGCCCGCGCCCAGCGAATCGGCGAGGGCAGCGCGCCGGCCCGCGGGCAGCTGGGGGAGCAGCTCGTCGATGCGCGAACGGCCCAGCACGGCGATCAGGGCGCCCATCACGGCGACGCCGAACGTGCCGCCGACCATGCGGCTCATCGTGAGGATGCCCGACGCGACGCCCGCCTTGGCCTGGTCGACGGCGTTCATCGCGGCGGTGCTCATCGGGGACATCACGAGCCCCATGCCCACGCCGAGCAGGACGAAGGCGCCCGCCAGGAAGGCGTAGGGGGTGTCGGGCGCGAGATGGCCCTGCCAGAACAGCGAGCCGGCGACCGCCAGCAGGCCGACGGTCATGAGTGGCCTGGGCCCGATGCGGTCGGTCAGACGCCCGGCGATGGGACCCATCACGATGATCAGGGCCGTCGAGGGCAGGAAGCGCACACCCGCCTCGAGGGGGCTGTAGCCCCGGACGTTCTGGAGGTAGAGCGCGAGGAAGAAGAACGTCGCGAGCATGGCGAAGCTCACGATGAAGGCGACGAGGTTCGCGCCCAGGAACGAGCGTGAGCGGAAGAAGGTGAAGTCCACCATCGGCTCGGGCACGCGCGTCTCGGCGATCGCGAAGACCACGAGCGAGACGACCGCGACGGCGAACAGGCCGATGATCGAGGCCGAGCCCCAGCCCCACGAGTTGCCCTCCACGAGCGCGAGCACGAACGCCGACAGGCCCGCGGTGATCGTCACGACCCCCGGTATGTCGACATGGTGAGTGGACGTCTCGTCGCGCGACTCCTGGGTGGCGGCCAGGGTCACGACGACGGCGACCACGGCCACCGGCACGTTGAGGAAGAAGATCGACTGCCACGAGACGTTCTCGACGAGAAAGCCGCCGACGACGGGCCCGATGGCCAGCGCCATCGCGCTGACGCCCGCCCAGGTGCCGATCGCGCGACCACGCTCGTGGGCCGGAAACGCGTTGGCGATGATCGACAGCGTCGCGGGCATCATGAACGCCGCGCCGAAGCCCTGGACCGTGCGGCCCGCGATCAGCCAGGCCTCGCTCTGGGAGAAGCCGATGAACGCGCTGGCGGCGCCGAAGACGACGACGCCGATCAGGAACGTGCGGCGGCGGCCGAAGATGTCGCCGAGGCGCCCGCCGGTGACGAGCAGGACGGCGAAGGCGAGCGTGTAGGCGTTGACCGTCCACTCCAGGCCGGAGAAGGACGCGTGCAGGCCGCGCTGGATGGACGGCAGCGCGACATTCACCACGGTGTTGTCGAGCATCACCATGAAGAGGGCGAAGCACATCGCTCCGAGGGTCCACCAGCGGCGGTTGTCGTCGGTGATGGCGTTGCGGATGCGAGCGGTCATCAGGCCTTCGGGAGATCGGAGAGGGCGGTGGAGAGTCGGTCGCGCTGCGCGTCGGTCAGCTCGGCCAGGTAGCGCTCGGCGCCTGCGAGGCGGGCGCTCTCGATGCGGTGGACGACGTCGCGACCGTGATCGGTCACGCGCACGCGCTTGACGCGGCGGTCCTCGGGGTCCTCGCGCCGCTCGAGAAGGCCCTTCTGCAGGAGCGCCTCGACGGTGCGGCTGGCGCCGGGCAGCGACAGGCCCAGGCGCTCGGCGACCTGCTTGACCGACAACTCGTCGTCGTCCTCGAGCAGGGCGTGCAGCGCCTTGAGGTTCGTGAACCCAAGGTCGAGCTCCTCCATGAGGGCGAAGACCTGACGGCTGCCGCCGCGCATGAGCGCGTGAACGACCCCGAGGACCTGCTGGGCGAGTGCTTGCGTGTCCGCAGCGGTTGATTGCACGTACGCAAGTATTACACACACGCAACGACCCCTGGCGCGCCGACCTCGCGCGCATGCGTGGGCGGCGCGGCGATGGCGCTGGGGTCATCCGCGGACGCCCTGAGCGCGTCGAACGTCAGTCCTGCCCCCTCATAAGGGGGGGAAACCGACGTCCGGCCCTCGCGGAGCGCCAGGCACGCGGCGGGCGGCTCCCGACCCCTTTTCACCAGCCACGCAGCGCCCTGGCGCACACGACCACCGGATCTCCCGACCTCAACAACGTCCTCAGGCCCCACGCTTTAGGGCTGCAGCACTTCGTTCTGCGCGCTCGCGCGCTCCTTGCCGACGCGCAGGCTCGCGGCGCGAATGCTGCCGCCGTCGACGTGGACGCTGTAGCGCCCGGGCTTGACGTCGAGCTGGAGCGTCGCGGTGTCCTGCGGGCTGATCGGCGCGGTCTGCTGCTTGATGCCGGGCGAGTCCGTTGCCGGGCCCGAGTCGGTCTCGAGGAAGACCTTCTGCGCGGCCGAGGTCTGGTTCGTGACGATTACGCGCACCGGACCGGCGCCGAAGCTGCGCGGGGAGACCGACACGCTCTTGTCGCTGACCGACGCCGTGACGACGATGGGCGATGCCGGGCGCGGGTTGTTCTTGTAATCGGAGCTGCCGCCGCCACCGCAGCCGGCGACCAGCGCAACCGTGATCCCGAGGGCGGCGACCGCCGCCATGCGACTGCTGTGCATCGACTCCCGCTCCCACGTCCCGCCGGCCGTCCTGCTGCGTCCGGCGCGCCAACCCTAATCGAGATTCAGGTCCAGCGGGAACCCCCCGTGGGTCAGGCGGGCGCGCGATCGTGGTCGTCGAGCTCGCGCAGGGTGCGCTGGAGCTCGTCCCACGAGACCAGCTCGGCCTCCTCGTACTCCTTGCCCTGCAGGTCGCCGAGGCTGTCGCGGTAGGCATCCCAGGCGGCACGCTGGGCACCGGTGAGATCAGACTCCGGGTGGTGAGCTGTGCTGGTCATGCGGGCCTCCTTCCAGACCTTGTCCACCGCGAGCCTACCCCGCCCGGCGGTCGCGCTCCCGCTCTCGGCGCGCAACGACCCATGCACACCGTCCGGACGGAGGCGTAGACCATCGACGGTGGACCTCGCCCAGCCCCTGAACACCACGGAGTTCCTCGTCGTCGACACCGAGACCAACGGGCTGAGCGGCGACGCGTGCGAGATGACCGAGGTCGGCGCCGTCCTCGTCGGCGGCGGCGAGCTGCACGACCGCTGGGAGTCGCTGCTCGCGGTCCGCGCGCCGCTCGCGCGCGGGATCCAGCGCTTCACCGGAATCAGCCAGGCGATGGTCGACGAGGCGCCGCCCGCGCCGATCGTGCTGCCTGAGCTGGCCGACCTGATGCGCGACCGCGTGCTCGTGGCCCACAGCGCGTCCTTCGACCGGCGCGTCCTCGCGCAGGCCTTCGAGCGCGCGGACGTGGCGTGGCCCGCGCCGCCGGTGCTGTGCACCGTCGCCCTCGCGCGCCGCCTGCACCCGCTGGCGCGCCAGCGCAAGCTCGCGCCACTGGCCGAGTCGCTGGGCATCGGCGTCGAGGTCACCCATCGCGCGCTGGCCGACGCCGAGACGTGCGCGCGCGTGTTCTGCGCGCTGTTCCCGCGGCTGTGCGCGCACGCGCCGACGGTCGCCGACGCGCTGGCGCTGCTGCGCCCGGCGCGCCCCAGCCGCCGCCGCGCCCGGGCCACCGACGGCGCGCCGGTGCGCGTGCGCGGCGCGCACCGGCGGATGCCCGACCTATCGCACCTCAGCGAGGACCCCGGCGTCTACGTCGTGCGCAACGCGTCGGGCCAGGTCATCTACGTCGGCAAGTCGGTCCGCGTGCGCTCGCGGGCCCGGGCGCACTTCGCGGCGTCGTCGACCGAGAGCGGCTGGGTTGCCCAGGCCGAGACGATCGAGCACGAGCGCACCGTCTCCGAGCTCGGCGCGCTGCTGCTCGAGAGCCGCCTGGTGCGCCGCCTGCGCCCGCCGGGCAACGCGCGGCTGAAGAGCGACCCCGACCGCTACGTCTACCTGCGCTGCCGCCTGGACATCGCCTTCCCGGTGCTCGAGGTGGCCAACGCCCCCGCCGAGGGGCGCGGGGTGTCGGTCGGGCCGCTGCGCGGCCGGGCGATCGCGGTCGAGCTGCTCGAGCAGCTGAATTCGCTCTTCGGCCTGCGTCACTGCGGGCGCGGCATGCCCCGGCGCCAGTGGCCGAGCGCCTACGGGCAAATGGGGCGCTGCCTGTCGCCGTGCCTCGGGGATCTCGACCCCAATCTCTATCGCCGCCGCCTGGACGAGGCGCTGGCCCTGTTCTGCGGGCGCGGCGACGGCGGCGCGGCGCTGCTGGCTCACGTCGACGCCCAGATGCGCGAGGCCGCCGCAGCCGAGCGCTTCGAGCGGGCCGCGTGGCTGCGCCGCCGGCGCGAGCGCCTCGGCTGGCTGCTGGAGCGCCTGGGCGCGATGGCCGCGACGCATGCCCGGCCGCGCCTCGTGCTCGCCGCCGACCCGGCGGGCGCCCGCCACGACGCGCTGTGGATAGTCGGTGGCCGCGTCGTCGACTGGGGGTCGCTGGGCGGCGTCGACGAGGTCGCCGAGCGCACGCACGCCGCGCTGCGCGGGGGCGACGGCACCGGCGTCGTCGCCTGCCTGTCGCCCGACGAGGTGTCCGAGGCCCGGATCGTCTCGACGTGGCTGGACCGCAACCCTTCGCCGGCCCTGGACCTCACCGGCGGCGCGGACTCCGCGCGGCTGGCGCGGTTCCTGGACGGGGCCGTTCCGGCTTAGAAGGGCAGCTCGGAGACCACGGCGGTCGCGCCGCCGGCCTGCAGCTCGTCGCCGGGCGCGGCCTCGCGGCGCACGAGGGCGAGGGCGATCGGGCCCAGGCGCGGGGAGACGACGCTCGACGCGACGCGGCCGACCTCGCGCTCACCGAGCACGAGCGGGGTGCCGGGCTCGACGGGCTCGCTCAGGCGCAGCCCGCGCAGGTGGCGGTTGGGCTTGCCGCGCCAGTGCAGGCGCGCGACGGTCTCCTGGCCGACGTAGCAGCCCTTGGTGAAGCTCACGTGGGTGTCGTTGAGCGCGGCCTCCTGAGGGATCACCGAGTCGTCGAGCTCGGCGCCGTACAGCGGGACCCCCGCCTCGACGCGTAGCACGTCGGCCTCGACCTCTCCCAGCTCGGCGGCGTCGAGCGCTGCCCGCACGGCGCCGGCGTCGGCGGTCGCGCAGATGACGTCCTCGCCCTCGGGCGTGCCCACCCGCAGGACCGCGGCGCCGCCGAGCGCGTCCTGGGCCGAGGCGTGCACGGCGAGGGCGCTGGTCTCGCCCACGAGCGACACGGTGGTCTGCTCCAGCGTGCGCTTGTGCAGCTCGGCGTCCCAGCCGATCACGCCCCGACGCAGCGCGTCGAACAGGGCCTGCAGCGCCACGCGCTCGGTCTCCAGCCAGTACTCGCCGCCGTCGGGGGTGCGCAGCACGCGGACGTCGGCGAGCATCTTGCCCTTGGGGGTCAGGAGCGCCGCGCGGCACCCCGTGCCCGGCGCGAGTGCGCTGATGTCGTTCGAGAGCTGGCCGTCGAGGAACGCGGCAGCGTCGCCGCCGGTCAGGGCAAGGCGTCCGCGGTGGGTCCGATCGACGATCCAGGCAGGCACGGCCACCGAATATAGACACGTGTTCGACTCGGATTTTTCGTTGTGGCTAAACTTCGAGTTCGTGCATAGGTCATCCGCCATCGAGGACTACGCAAAAGCGATCTACGCGCTCGAGCAGCGGGGCGTGGGCCCCGTGTCCACCAATGCGCTCGCAGAACGCCTCAGCGTGACCGCTGCCTCGGCTTCGGGGATGGTGCGGCGACTGGACGAGCAGGGGCTGGTCTCCCACGAGCCCTACCGCGGCGTCGAGCTCACCGACGCCGGCCGGCGTCTCGCGCTCGAGGTGCTCCGTCACCACCGGCTGCTGGAGCTGTACCTCGCGCGGAGCCTCGATGTGCCCTGGGACCGCGTCCACGCCGAGGCGGAGGTGCTCGAGCACGTGCTCTCCGAGGAGCTCGAGGAGCTCATCGCCGCCAAGCTCGGGCATCCCACCGTCGACCCGCATGGCGACCCCATCCCGACGGCCGACCTCGTGATCGAGGAGCGCCCGACCCTGTGCCTCGCCGACGTCCCGGTCGGCGCCGAGGCCATGTTCGTGCGCATCTCGGACTCCGACCCGGAGATGCTCCGGTACCTCGCCGAGCGCGGCATCGCACCGCCGGCGCCGCTGGCGGTCGTCGACAAGCAGCCCTTCGGCGGCCCGACCTTCGCCCGCTTCGGCGACGACGTGCACGTGCTCGGCGGAGCGCTGGCGGCCGCGATGCGCGTCGAGCTGTCGGCATGACCGAGACGCTGGCGCCGCAGACGACCGAGGAGCAGCCCCTCCCCGAGCTGTCGCGCCTGGAGGAGATCAACCGCCGCGGGCGCGTGCGTGGGACGCTGACGGTCCTCGGCCCCGCCTTCGTCGCGTGCGTCGCCTACGTCGATCCCGGCAACTTCGCCACGAACATCGCGGGCGGCGCGAAGTACGGCTACCTGCTGCTCTGGGTGCTGCTCGCCGCGAACCTGATGGCCATGCTCATCCAGAACCTCTCGGCGAAGATGGGCATCGCGACCGGCCGCAACCTGCCCGAGCTGTGCCGTGAGCACTTCCGGCGCCCGGTGACGTGGGGGCTGTGGGTGCAGGCCGAGCTCATCGCCATGGCGACCGACCTCGCCGAGTTCGTCGGCGCCGCGATCGCGCTCAACCTGCTCTTCGGAGTCCCGCTGTTCCCGGCGGGCGTCATCACCGCGGCCGTCGCGTTCGGGATCCTCGCGCTGCAGAACCGCGGCTACCGGCGCTTCGAGCTGGCGATCGCCGCGCTGCTGGGCCTGATCATCCTCGGCTTCCTCTACGACACGCTGCGCATCGGCTTCGACGCCGGCGATGCGGCGAAGGGCTTCATCCCGCATTTCCAGGGCACCGACTCCGTGCTGCTGGCCGCCGGCATCCTCGGTGCGACGGTCATGCCGCACGTCATCTACCTGCACTCCGCGCTGACCCAGGACCGCATCCCCCCGCGCGACGACGACGAGCGCCGCAAGATCCTCAAGATCGGTCGGCTGGACGTGACGATCGCCATGGGGGTGGCCGGCCTGGTGAACATGTCGATGCTCGTGATCGCCGCGTCGCTGTTCCACGACAGGGGGCTCACCGGCGTCGACACGATCGAGGGTGCCTACGCGCAGTTCGGAGCGCTGGCGGGCGGCCTCTCGGCGACGGCCTTCGCGGTCGCGCTCCTGGCGTCGGGGTTCGCCTCGTCGAGCGTCGGCACGCAGGCCGGCCAGGTCGTGATGCAGGGATTCATCTCGCGCTCGATCCGGCTCTCGGTACGGCGCGCGGTGACGATGACGCCCGCCCTGATCGTGCTGGCGGTTGGCGTCGACCCGTCGCGTGCACTCGTCCTCTCGCAGGTCGTGCTCAGTTTCGGCATCCCGTTCGCGCTCGTGCCGCTCGTGCTGCTCACGCGGCGGCGCGACATCATGGGGACGTTCGTCAACCGCCCGCTCACGACGGCGACGGCGTGGGTCGTCGCCGCGCTCATCATCGCTCTCAACGGCTTCCTGCTCTTCCAGACCATCGCTGACTAGATGCTCGATGCGGACGCCAGCACGCCCGACGGTCGATCACGCAGCAACCATCTAGGGTGCAGCGCATGCCGCTGGCCGACACGTTCTCCGGGGTCGTCGATTCGCTTCCCGACGACTGGACCGACCTGGAGCTCGACCTGCGCATCGACGACCGCTCGCGCTACATCGACGCGGCCGTCTACCTCGTCACCTGCAACGCCCAGCCCTACTCCAGGCAGGACTGGGACTGGCGCCTGCTCGTCGCCCATCGCTTCGGTCACGCGGCGGCGGTCCCGGCGGTGCACGCCGCGCTGAAGCTGCTCGACGACGCCGGGATCGCGGGCGAGCTCGCGGTGCGCGAGGTGCGCTCGGGGCGCGTCGAGGTCGTGCAGATGTGGGGCCGGCCGGAATCGGTGCGCCAGGAGTTCAGGCGCACCCGCTCGCAGTAGCGCCGCGATGGCGGCCGGGTTCGACCCGGTAGTCCCGCGCTCGCGGATGGCCCGCGAGGAGCTGATCTCGTCCGCGCCTGGCCGGGGGTTGACAGCGCGTCAGAGCGGGAACCCCGGTTTCAACGGGCGAGCACCACCCCGTTCGGTCCATGCCCCAGAGTCCAGCCATCGCCCTCCTGAAGGCCGACCCCGAACTCGGGGAGGCGATCCCGGACGCCGACCGGCCCACCGCCGAGCGCGTGCTCACCGTCGCCACGCAGCTGGTGGAGCCCGGGCCCTGGGATCCGCTCGCCGAAGTCGGCGAGCACCCTCCCGCGATCGGCCTGCTCGTCGTCAGCGGCGTGCTGACGCGCGACCTCGTCTTCGCCGGCCGCACCACGACCGAGATGCTCGGCGCCGGGGACATCGTCCGGCCGTGGGTCGATGACCAGCCCTTCGACGCGCTGCCCTTCGAGGTGAGCTGGCAGGCGCACGCGACCGCGCGGATCGCGCTGCTCGACGCGCGCATCGCGATGGCCTGCGGGCGCTGGCCCGACATGGCGGCCGCGATCGCCGATCGCTTCGTGCGGCGCTCCCGCAGCCTCGCCTTCCAGCGCGCCATCGTGCAGATCCCGCGCGTGGACGAGCGGCTGCTCGTGCTGCTGTGGTCGCTGGCCGAGCGCTGGGGCCGCGTCGGTCCCGAAGGCGTGCGGCTGCCACTCGCGCTGCCCCACCGGACGCTGGCGACGCTCGTCGGCGCGCGCCGGCCGTCCGTGACGACGGCGCTGAGCGGCCTCGCGCGCGACGGCCTCGTCGAGCGCACGCCGGAGGGATGGATGCTCCACGGCGACCCCGCCGAGGTCCTGCCCGCGCGCGTGGCCGGCGCCGAGCGCGCCCTGGCCTGAAGCCCGCACCCGCGACCCTCTAGGGTTCGTCCGAGTGCGCCGCCGCGTCTCCTTCTCGCGCAACGTCACCCTCTCGCTCTCGCGCACCTGCCAGTGCCATTGCAAGTACTGCGCGTTCGCCACGCACCGGGCGCATCTGCAGACGCCCGACGAGGTTCGCGCCCTGCTCGACGGCGCCGCCAAGCGCCGCGTCAAGGAACTGCTCGTACTCACCGGGGAGGCGCCCGACCACAACGCGGGCGTTGTGCGGCAGCTGGCGGCGTGGGGCTTCGACAGCTGGATCGACTACGTGCGCTGGGCCTGCCGCGAGGGCCTCGACCGCGGCCTGCTGCCGCACACGAACCTCGGCGTCCTCGACCGCTCCGAGCTCGCCGCGCTGCGCGAGGTGACGGCGTCGCAGGGGCTCATGCTCGAGTCGATCCGCGGCGACCTCGCCGCCCACCAGGGATCGCCGACCAAGGACCCGGCCGTGCGCCTGGAGATGATCTGCGCCGCGGGGGAGCTCAGGATCCCGTTCACGAGCGGGATCCTCGTCGGCATCGGCGAGACCGAGGACGACCGCGTCGCCGCGCTCCAGGCACTGGCGGACGTCCACGCCGAGCACGGCCACCTGCAGGAGGTCATCCTCCAGAACTTCGTCCCGCACCGGCGCTACTACGGCGAGGAGCCCGCGAAGATCGCCACCGACGCGGCCGAGCAGTACTGGCGCACCGGCCTCAGCGACACGCCCCACCGCGATCTGCCCGCCTGGGCGGGGCCGGTGTCGATCGAGGACATGGAGGCATTGATCGGCCACGCGCAGCGGCTGCTGCCCGGCGTGGGGATCCAGGTGCCGCCGAACCTCGCCGACTGGTGGCCGCGCCTCGTCGCTGCCGGCGCGACCGACCTCGGCGGCCTGAGCGCCAACGGCGACCACATCTCGCCCGAGCACCCGTTCCCCAGCCCCGCGTACGTGCGCAAGCGCCTGGCCCAGGACGGCGTCGCGCTCAGCGAGCGCCTGTGCGTGTACGGGCGCTACATCGACTCGGAGTGGGTCGACCAGTCGGTGCTCGACGTCGTCAAGACGAAGTACTGGAGCTTCATCCCGCGCCGCGGATCCGGGCGCGGCGACGCGCCCTTCGCCATCCGCCCCGACGGCGTGGCGGCGTCGATCGCCCGCGCCCGCGAGGGTCAGCCGCTGATGCCCGAGGAGCTCACGGCGCTGTTCGCCGAGACCCGCCCCGAGGCGATCGAGGACATGCGCGCGGCGGCCGACGACCTGCGCGCCGAGCTGATGGGCGACACGGTCACCTACGTCGTCAACCGCAACGTCAACGTCTCGAACATCTGCATCGTCGGCTGCGCGTTCTGCGGCTTCGGGCAGGGGAAGCGCTCGCCCGACGCCTACGAGCACGACCGCGACGACTTCGTGCGCCGGCTGCACGAGGCCGTGGCCTACGGCGCGACGGAGCTGTGCATGCAGTCGGGCATCCACCCCGACTGGACGCTGGAGGACTACCTCGGATGGCTGCGCCTGGCCCGCGACGAGGCGCCGTCGCTGCACCTGCACGCCTACTCGCCGATGGAGATCGCGCACATGTGCGACATCTCGGGCCTCGCGCCCGACGCGGTGTTCGCACGGCTCGCCGACGCCGGTCTGGGCTCGACGCCGGGCACCGCCGCTGAGGTGCTCCACGACGGCGTCCGCGAGCGCATCAGCCCCAACAAGCTGCCCGTCGCGCGCTGGGTCGAGATCATCGAGGCGTCGCACCGTGCCGGGCTGCGCTCGACGTCCACCGTGATGTTCGGCCACGTCGAGGAGCCGTGGGAGCTCGCCGAGCACATGCGCGTCGTGCGCGGGATCGCCGAGCGCACCGGCGGCATCACGGAGTTCGTGCCGCTCTCGTTCATCCCGTTCCACACGCTGCTGGGGCGAACGCACGGGGTCGAGGAGATCACGCGCGAGGAGAACCTCAAGCACACCGCGGTGTTCCGCCTCGCGCTGGGCCGGTCGGTTCCCAGCGTGCAGGCGAGCTGGGTGAAGATGGGCCTCGACGCCGCCACCGAGGCGCTGCGCTGGGGCGTCAACGACCTCGGAGGGACGCTCATGGAGGAGTCGATCAGCCGGCTCGCCGGCTCCTACCACGGCGTGAAGCTCGACCCGCCCGACCTCATCGCCGCCGCCCACGCCGCGGGCCGCCCCGCCGCCGAGCGCACGACGCTCTACGAGCTGCGCGCGCACCACCCGATCGCGGCCGCCGCGTGATGCGCACCGGGGTGTTCGTCGCGCCGTTCGGGGAGCTGGCCGACGTGCGCGTGCTCGCGCAGATCGCCGCCGACGCCGAGGCCGCCGGCTGGGACGGGTTCTTCGTCTGGGACCACGTGCAGACCCACGGCTCGCTCGAGGTCGCCGACCCGTGGATCGCCTTGACCGCCGTCGCACTGGCCACGGAGCGAGCGACGCTCGGCGCGCTGGTGACGCCGCTCGCGCGCCGGCGCCCGTGGGACCTCGCCCGCCAGATCGCCGTGCTCGACCGCCTGTCCGGCGGGCGCATGGTCCTCGGCGCCGGCCTCGGCGGCGACGGCCGCCGGGAGTTCAGCGCGTTCGGCGAGGAGCTCGACCCCAAGGCCCGGGCCCGGCTGCTCGACGAGGCGCTGGAGCTCATCGTCGAGCTGTGGCGCGGCGAACCCGTCGACCACGACGGCGACGCCTTCCACCTCGCCGGGGCCGAGGTGCTGCCGACCCCGCTGCAGCAGCCGCGCCCGCCCGTGTGGCTGGCCTGCCGCTACCCGAACAAGGTGCCGCTGCGCCGGGCTGCGCGCTACGACGGCGTCTTCCCGATCTCCGACGACGGACCGCTGGGCGGCGCCGAGGTGCGCGAGATCCTCGAGGTCGTGGCCGAGCATCGCGCCGCAGGCGCGGGACCCTTCGACGTCGTCATCACCAACCACGCCCCACCCGACGCCGATCGCGCCGCCGAGCTCGCCGGGGCCGGGGCCACGTGGTGGCTTCAGGGCTTCAGCGATCGGCCCACGCTGGAGGGCGTGCGAGCGGCCGCCTTGAACGGACCGCCACAATGGACGAGTGCCCCCTCCCGCAAGTCCTGACGCCCTTGGCTCGAACGCTGATCACCGCCCGCCAGCGTCCTCGATCCTCGAAATCCTGGCGGTTCCTTCGGATCTGGGTCCTTGCCGGAACGGCGCCAGCGTCCTCCCAAGGACATCACGACTCACGAGAGGAAGCACGCATGACTGAATCCGAAGCGATCACGCCGGAGGGCCTGCAGGCCCTCAAGGCCGAGCTGGCCGAGCTGGAAGGCCCCGCCCGCCAGGAGATGGCCAAGCGCATCGGCGCGGCCCGAGACGAGGGCGACCTCAAGGAGAACGCGGAGTATCACATCGCCAAGGAGGACCAGTCGCTGCTGGAGACCAAGATCCTGCGCCTCCAGGAGCGTCTGCGGCGCGCCCAGGTCGTCACCCCACCGGCGACGGCATCGACGATCGCCTTCGGGCACACCGTGACCCTCGAGGTCGGCGGCGGCAAGGAGAAGACCTACAAGATCGTCGGGCCCACCGAGGCCGACCTCAAGGCCG
>JBDTYI010000196.1:0-4648 GCA_040005775.1 Solirubrobacteraceae bacterium | reverse complement strand
GTGGGGCGAGCCGGCGATCCCCTCGGGCCGGACCTGGTTCTCCGCCATGCGGACAAGCTAGCGCCGCATCCGGCGTGCCTCGCGCGGCGAATGGCACTTGAGTTGTGCGTCCTGGAGGCCGATGTAGAGAGGGTGATCCCGTCCTCCGAGGATCGAGCCGGGCTGATCGCCCGGCTCACCGGCCTGCTCGAGGTGACTCGGCTGGCCCGCAGCGCCGACGACCTCGACGCGCTCCTGCCTGCCGTCGGCGCCGCCGTCGCCGAGTCGCTGGGCTTTCGCACCGTCGTCATCAGCGTGTACCGCCCGGCGTGGGACGACTTCCGCGTCGAGGCTGTGCACGGCTCCGACGAGGGCCGCGCGACGCTGCTGGGGCAGACGCGAACCTGGGCGGAGTGGAGCCCGCTGCTGGATCCCGGCTTCGAGCGCCACGGCTGCTATCTGCTCCCCTGGGACCAGTTCGACTGGTCCAAGGACACAACCGTCAGCTACGTCCCGGACATGCTGCCCTCCGACGACCCGGACGCGTGGCATCCCGAGGACGCCCTGTTCGTGCCCCTGCGCCGCAGCGACGGCGAGGTGCTCGGCATCATGTCCGTCGATGAGCCCGAAGGCGGGCGGCGGCCGTCCGACGAGGACCTGCGCGTCCTCTCGGCGCTGGCCGACCACGCCGCGCAGGCCGTCGAGGGCGCCCAGAGCGCCGCCGAGGCCGCGCGCCACCGCAAGGCGCTCGAGCACATGCTGCAGGTGTCTGCGCACCTCAACGAGGAGGTCTCCGTCGACCGCCTGCTGGTCTCGGTCTGCGAGGGCATCCGCTCCGCGCTGGGGCTTCAGAGCGTGTCGGTAGAGCTCGTCGACGTCGCGGCCGGCCGCGCGATCCCGCGCGCCGTCGTCGGCTGGACCATGCAGGAGATCGAGGCGTCTCAGAGCGGCGACCTCGCCGTCCTCGACCGCCTGCTGGACCCGGCCTTCGAGATCGAGGGCTGCTTCCTGCTGCCCAACGAGGAGGCGTGCGCCCGCCTGGGCATCGAGCGTCCCGGCTACGAGACGGCGCGCAACGGCACCGGACCGCTGGCCTGGAACCACCACTGGCTGCTGATCCCGATGCGCAACGCCGACGGTCAGCTCACCGGGGTGATCTGGGCCGACGATCCTGAGGACCGTCTGCTGCCCACGCGCGAGAGCCTCCAGGCGCTGCGCCTGTTCGCCAACCAGGCCTCGACGGCCGTCGCGAGCGCGGCTGCGCTCGCCGAGATGCGCTTCCTGGCCGACCACGACCCGCTGACGCGCCTGGGCAACCGGCGCGCGTTCACCGCGCGCCTGGCCGAGGTCGCCCACCGCGGTGCCCGCTACGACCGCCCCTTCGGCCTCGTGGTCCTCGACGTCGACGGCTTCAAGGCGCTCAACGACGTCCATGGGCACCTGGTCGGCGACACGGTCCTGGAGGCGCTGGGCGACGTCCTGCGCCGCACGCTGCGCCGCTCGGACACCGCGTTCCGCCTCGGCGGCGACGAGTTCGCCCTGATCCTCGTCGAGGCGGGCGAGCGCGAGGCGGCGAACGTCGTCGCGCGCATCGGGCTGGGCATCGCCGGAATCGACGCCGGGGACGGGGCCCTGCGCGCGTCGTTCGGCATCGCCCTGGGCACCGAGGCCCCTGACCCCGACCGCCTCCTGCGCGCGGCCGACGCCGCGATGTACGAGGCCAAGCGCGCCGGCGACGGCGTCCGCTTCGCCGTGCCCGAGCCGCCGTCGGCTCCGATCGCCTGACGAAGCGGGGCGGGGCGGTCTACCTGCGCGGAAGCCGCGCGCCGACGAACTGCGTGAGCCCGGCGACCCGCCGGTGCACGTCGACGAGGCCGCGGTCGGCCAGCGCGGTCGTGATCTCGTCGGGCTCGAAGACGCGCATGCCCGAGCCGGCGCCTGCGAGCGTGTCGAGGCCGCGCAGCGGGCCGGCGACAGCACGGCAGCTGGTGAAGATCGCCAGCCGGCCGCCGGGCGTGAGGACCCGCGCCATGTGGCCGAGGGCTGTCATCGGGTCGTCGAACAGGTGCAGGGCGGCGAAGCAGCAGACGCCGTCGAAGCTCGCGTCGCGGAACGGCAGGCGCACGGCGTCCCCGCGAACGTAGGCGGTGCGCTCGGCCTGCTCGGCGGGCGTGTCGCGGACCGCGCGGGCGAGCATCGTCTCCGACGCGTCGATGCCGACCACCAGCCCGGCGGGGCCCGCGACGCGGGCGAAGTCGCGCGTGAAGTTGCCCGGGCCGCAGGCGACGTCGAGGACGCCGTCGCCGGGGCGCAGCCCCAACAGCAGCCGCGCGATGCGGTGCTCGTCGGCCATGCGCGGGCCGAGCACGCCCTTGGCGGCGCGGCCCAGCGCGGGGCGCCACCAGCGCTCGTAGACGAACGGCACGGCGCGCGTGAGCATGAGGCTCTGGGTGAGCCCGGTGGACTCCAGCGCGGCGTCGGCCCCGGGCCCGAGGAGGTCGAGGTAGCCCGCGTGCACGTCGGCCGACGCGTCGGCGGCGTTGGCGAGCAGCGCCAGCGCGCGCTCGATTCCGCCCGGCCGCGGGGCGGCCGCGGCCACTACGTGGGGTCGGCGTCGGCGAGCGAGGGCAGCGGGCCGATGCCCGCCTCGTGGTGCATGCCGCGGGTCTCGCCGTCGAACCCGAGGCGCTCGAGGCGGGCGATCTCGCGCTCGCCCTCGATGCGCGCCGGGTGGTCGGCGGGGAGGCCGGCGACCAGGCGCGCGATCCGCCCGCGGATCTGCAGCGCGAAGTGCGGGGTGGAGGCGCCCATCAGCTGACGGACGTCCTCGAGGCCGACCTGATGGTCGGCGGATCGGCGGATTGGGCTCTCGGCTTCGCTCATGGCTTGCGGTCGGTCGTGCCCGAGACCTTCTTGATCTCGAGCAGGCCGTCGAGGTCCGCCTGCGCCGGCACCGAGATGGCCTTGTCGTCACCGACGATCCACCCGTGATTGTAGACCCCGCGCACCGGGTCGCGCGTGAACCCCGGCTGGATGTCCAGCAGGTAGTTGCGCAACGGGCGGTCGGGGGCGCGGTCGCGCGAGAGCAGCACCAGTGGCCCGTAGCTGCCGCTGACCGAGAGCGGCGCCGCGGCCGCCGCGTCGAGCGGGCGGTCGCTGCGCGCGAAGACGATCCCGTGCCCCGGGTCGACGACGCCCCAGCCGAAGCTCGGGTCGATGTACCGCGCGAAGGCGATCGCGTTGAGCACGGGGTCGTTGGCCCCGATGCGCTGCACGCGCCCGAAGGACCCCAGCTGCCCCTCGACCTTCGCACTCACCGACGACGGGGGGCCGAGGACGTAGATCTTGGGCTGATCGTGGGTTCGCAGCGCGGCACGCGTGTCGGCCGGGATCTGGTCACGACCGACGAACAGCACCGGGTCGCCGGCCTTCGCCGCCCACGCGGCGGCCGGCATCGCGTAGGCGGCGTTCTCGGAGCCGACGACGACCACGCGCTGGCTGGGCCGCCCGCGGGCGGCGGACTGGAAGGCGTCGACGGCACGTGCGAGCGCGGCCGGGTCGCGTCCGGCGAGCTGCGTGCTGCGCAGCCCGTCGGGTGCGGCGGCGTCGCCGACGCGGATCACCTGCGCGCCACCGGCGGACCTGGCGCCGGTGGGCCCGAGCGCCTCGAGCGCGTCCTGGCTGGCCGCCGGCATGTCCTTGCCGTCGGAGAGCAGGACTGCGGCCCGGACCGGGGTGGAGGCCAGGACGGCGCCCACGATGCCGGCGTGCCAGTCGGTGCCGTCGATGAGCGCGACGGCCTGGGGGCGGGTCGCACGTGAGGTCGCGGGGAACACGGCGCGCGCCACGCCCGCCGCGTCGGCGCTCGCGTCGGCTCCGCCGATGCGCGTCGTGTTCTTCGTCGCGGTGGCCGGGAAGCCGAGGTCCTGGGTGGCCTCGGCCTCGCTGCTCTTCACCCCGACCGCGGGCGTGCGCGAGAGCGTCGAGGCGCGCTCCTTGCGACCGCAACCGGCGAGGGCGACGGCCACGAGCAGGACCGCGAGGAAAGATGCGTGGGCCGGGCGCGCCATGGGCGCGAACCGTAGCGGGGGACCTGTCGCGCTGAGCCGAGGCGCACCTGAACATCCGCGCCTGTGCGGGTATTTTGCCGGAGGCTTGGCGTTCGATCCGCGTGCGCAGGTCTTCCTCACGGCGCTCCGGGCGGGCAAGGCCCGCGCGGCCGAGCACATCGTGCGCCGTCACCTGGAGGCCGGCGTCGATCCGACCACGATTCGCGTCGAGGTCCTCGCCCCCGCGATGCGCGCCGTGGGGGATCTGTGGGCCCGCGACGAGCTCACGGTGGCCGAGGAGCACCTCGCCACGGCCATCACCTACCGCGTGATGCACGTGCTCGGCTCGACCAGCGAGCGCGCCGCGCCGTCGCGCGAGCGCGTCATGCTCGCCGCCCTCGCGCAGGAGCGCCACGTCCTGGGCCTGCAGATGGTCGCCGACACGCTCGAGTCCGCCGGCTTCGTCGTGCAGCTGCTGGGGGCCGACGTCCCGCTCGAGCCGCTGGCCGCCGCCGGTGGCCCGGTTCGCGCCCGCGGTCGTGGGCCTGTCGACCACGATGCCCGACGCTCCGCGCCTGGAGCAGGCCGTCGCGCGGCTGCACGAGGTCGATCCCGCGCTG
>JBDTYI010000195.1:0-10485 GCA_040005775.1 Solirubrobacteraceae bacterium | reverse complement strand
TAGCGAGGTCAGCCCGCCAGGCCCTGGCGCACGGCGAACGTGGCGGCCTGCACGCGGTTGTCGAACTCGAGCTTGCCGAGAATCGCCGCGACGTGGTTCTTGACGGTCTTCGGGCTGAGGAAGAGGTCGCTGGCGATCGCCGAGTTCTCCTTGCCCGCGGCCACTAGAGAGAGGACCTCGAGCTCACGGCTGGTCAGACCCGGCGCCGCGACCGGCTGGGCGTCAGCGCGGGCCCACTCACGGAGGCGCACGACCAGCGCCGCGGCGACCTTCGGCGAGATCAGCGACTGCCCCTCGGCGACGAGGCGCGCGCCCGCGACGATTTCGGCCGTCGAGGCCGTCTTCATCAGGTAGCCGCACGCGCCGGCGATGAGCGCATCGAGAACGGTCTCGTCCTCGGCGCCGCCGGAGAGCGCGAGCACCCGGGCGTGCGGATCGGCGGCGACGATCTCGGGGATTGCCTCGATGCCGGGCATCCCGGGCATCGACAGGTCCATGAGCGTCACGTCGGGCCGCAGCTTCTTGGCCATGCGGATCGCGGCGCGGGCGTCGGCGGCCTCCCCGACGACCTCGAGCCCGTGGCTCTCCAACAGCCGACGTAGTCCACGCCGATACAGCGCGTGGTCATCGACGATTAGCACTCGCAGTGCTCCGGCCCCCATCATGCGCCCGGCCCCCCCGTGCGAAGCTCAGCTGGACCAACGCCGTCGACGGTACCCGAATGGGAGCTTTGCGGACCAAACCTGTGCAAGATCCGGACGATTGTTCGATCATGAGCGTCCCATGACCCTCCGTGTCCTGCTCGCCGACGCAGACGAGCCGACCCTGGTGGGGATGCGCGTGGCGCTCGAGACCTCCGGTCTGCACGTACTCGCGGCCGTGACCACGGCCGACGACGCGGTCCTCGCCGCGCAGGGCACGAGGCCCGACATCGCGCTACTGGCGGCCGAGATGCCCGGCGGCGGGGGTATCGCGGCCGCGGCGCGCATCGCCCGCGACGTGCCGTCCACGGCGGTCGTCGTGATCGGCGACGTCCCCACCGACGAGCAGCTGTTCGGCGCGCTGCGGGCCGGCGCCCTCGGCTATCTGCTCCGCAGGACCGACCCTGACCGCCTCGCCCATGCGCTGCGCGGCGTGGCCTCCGGCGAGGCCCCGATCCCGCGCTCGCTGGTCACGCGGCTGATCGCCGAGTTCCGCCGCGGCGACCGGGGGCGGATCCCGATGACCGGCCCGGGAGGTGAGCGCCTGTCCGCGCGCGAGAGCGACGTGCTGGCGCTGCTCGCGCAGGGCGCGAGCACGAGGGCCGCCGCAGTTGCCCTCGGCGTCTCCGAGGTGACGGTGCGCCGCCACGTCTCGGGCGCCGTCGCCAAGCTCGGTGTGCCCGACCGCGCGGCCGCGCTCGCTGCGCTCCGCGCCGCCGGCGGCGCCTAGATCACGTGCCGAGATCGCGCACGATCTGCAGCACCGGCGGCACGAGCACGACGATGAACATCACCGGCAGGATCAGGAACACGAGCGGGAAGAGCAGCTTGACGGGCGTCTTTGCCGCCTGCTCCTCGGCCATCTGACGCCGGCGCTTGCGCATGTCGACCGCGAGGCTGCGCATGACCTGGCCGATGCCGACGCCGAGCCGCTCGCCCTGCACGACCGCGCGTACGAACGACTTGAGGTTCCTCGAGTCGACCCGGTCACGCAGGTGATACAGGGACTCGGTCAGCGCGGTGCCCATGCGCTGCTCCTGGAGCGTGAGGCGGAGCTCCTGTCCCAGCGCGCCCTGCATCCGGTCGGCGGCCATCTGCAGCGACGCGGAGAAGCCGACGCCCGCCTCGAGCGTGACGACGAGCTGATCGATCAGGTTCGGGACCTCGCGCTCGATCTCGGCGGCGCGGGCCGCCGCGCGCCGGCGCAGCCAGGCCATCGGCAGCATCCAGCCGCAGGCCGCGAGCAGCGCGCCCGCGCCGATGCGCGCCACGGCCGTATGTGCGAGGAGCGCGGCGGGCACGGGCAGCAGGAGGGTGGCGAGGACGCGGTAGCCGAGCATCGTGCGCGCGGTCGTGGCGTAGAGGCCGGCGCCGACGAGCAGGTCTCGGACCTCCGCCACGCGCAGCGCACCGAGGCGCTGGGCGGCCCACGCGCCGAGTCGCGCGGCCGTGCCCGTGACCGTGCTCTCGCGGCCCTCGGAAAGCGTCGAGGTCGCGGTCGCCGGCGCCGCGTAGCCGTACGCGGCCAGGGCGCCGACGCGGGCGTCACGGTGCGCGCGACCGACCGTCGCGGCGCGGGCGATCGCGGCGACGGCGACGCCGGCCAGGATGAGCGAGGTGAGAGCGAGCAGGAGCATGGTCAGACCTTGACGTCGACGACACGGCGGATGACGAACCACCCGGTGACCAGCATCACGCTTCCGAGAACGATCGCCGAGATGCCGGCGGCGTTGTCGACGAGCGGATCGAAGTAATGCGGGCGGACGGCGAGGAAGATCCCGGACACCAGCAGCGGCAGCGCGGAGACGACGCCGCCGCCGAGCCGTCCCTGCGCGGTGAGCGTGCGGACCAGCCGCTTCAGCTCCGCGCGCTCGCGGATCGTCTCGGTCACGCGGTCGAGCACCTCGGCCGTCTTGCCGCCGGTCTCGCGCTGCAACGCCGCGACGAGGCCGACGTACTCGAGCTCCTCGCTGCGCATGCGGCGCGCGACGCGCGCGAGCGCCTCCTCGAGCGGCACGCCGATCCGATCGTCGCTGACGGCGCGCCCGAGCTCGCGGCGCGTGGGCTCGGCGGCGTCCTCGACGGCCACCGCGAGGGCGCCCGTGAACGACTGCCCGGCGCGCATCGCCGACCCGATGACCTGCAGGTTGTCGGCCAGCTGGGACTCGAACTCGCGGCGCGCCGCGTTGGCGCGCGCCGCGACGACGGCCCGGGCGACGAGCGGGGCCGGGAGCAGCATCGCCGCGAGCGCGACGTTCCCCAGCGCCACGGCCGCGCCGGCGGCGGCGACGACGGTCCCGGCGACCACGCGCCCGGCCAGGGTCTCGGGCGAGCGCGCCATGCCCGCCACGCTCACGTCCTCGGCATACGCCTCCCAGCGGCGCGACCGCCGTCGCGTGCGGCCCCGCCGGCCGACGGCGACGTAGTCGAGCGCCGCGTCGGCGACGGGAGCCGAGCCGGTGAAGTCGGCGATGCGCGCGTCGAGCGTCCGCGCGGGACGACGCGCCAGCGCCCAGGCGCCGAACCCGAGCAGCAGGGCGGCGGTCAGTGCGGCGAGGAGGAGTCCGCGGGCAGAGGACGCCTCCGCGCGGGCGGCGGCCGCCGCGGCCGGCACCGGCGGCGTCGTGTAGCCGGAGCGTGCGGTGCCGGCGACCCCCGTGACGCTCACCGCCACGGCGACACGCGACCCGAGCGGCGCGAGCGAGCGATAGCTGACGAGGTACTCCCGGCCGAAGCGCCGGCCGAGGGCCGCGAACAGGGATGCCAGCGCGTCCGGGCTCGCGTTCGCGTAGCGCCCGCGGGTTGCGGCCGCCAGCTCCTGCAGCGTCGAGCCGTCGTAGCTGCGCGACCGCAGCCCGACGGTGAAGACGCGCGTGCGCGTCGCGCGCGCCGAAGCGGCGGTCGCGGCGGCCGACCGCGCGCTGCCCACGTCGGCGCCGTCGGAGAGCACGACCAGAGAGCCCGCCGAGACCTTCGCGCGGGCGAGCGCCCGGAGGGCCACCGTTGTCGCGTCGTAGATGTGCGTGCCGCGCTGCAGCGGCGGGGACGCCGCGAGCACCGCCCGGATGCGGCGGGCGTCGCTGGTGGGCGCGAGCGCCAGTCGCGCGTCGCGGCTGAAGAACACGACGCCGAGGCGCTGGCGCGCGGGCCGGCGCGCGGCGAAGCTGCGCGCGGCGTCCATCGCCGCGGCGATCGGCGCGCCGCGCATCGACTCGCTCGTATCGATGACGAGCACCGAGCCGAACGTGCGCGCGCCGGCGGCGTCGCCGGGCTCGACGCGCAGGCCGTCCACCGCGCCGGCGTTCTCGGTCACGCGGACGTCGCCCTCCCGCAGGTCGCGGCGCGCGGGCAGCGTGAGCACGAAGGCGCGCTGCGGGAAGCCCGCGCCGCGCGCCTCCGTGAGCTGTGCGCCGCCGGCGGCGTGCGCGTTGGCGGTCGACGCGGTCACGACGGCGGCCAGCACGCCGGTGGCGAGGAGCAGGCGCCGCGGCGTCATCGCGCGCCGATCCGAGCGGTCAGCGCAGCCGCGCCGCGGCCGGCATCGAGGACGTCGGGCAGCGCGAGCCCGTGGCGTTCGAGCTTGGCGACGAACGTCGGGCGCAGGCCGGTCGGGCGCAGCGCTCCGAGGATCGTCCCGTCGCCGGTGACCTCGTCGACCACGAAGCTGAAGAGGTCCTGCGTGGTGATGACGTCGCCCTCCATGCGCAGGATCTCGGTGACCTCCGTGACGCGGCGGGTGCCGTCGGCCATGCGCTCCAAGTGGACGACGAGATCCAGCGCCGAGGCCACCTGCTGGCGGATCGCGCGGATCGGCAGGTCGTAGCCGGCCATCAGGACCATCGTCTCGATGCGCGACAGGGCGTCGCGCGAGGAGTTGGCGTGCACCGTCGACAGCGATCCGTCGTGGCCGGTGTTCATCGCCTGCAGCATGTCCAGCGCCTCGGCGCCGCGGACCTCGCCCACGATGATCCGGTCGGGGCGCATGCGCAGCGCGTTGCGGACGAGGTCGCGGATCTCCACGAGCCCCTCGCCCTCGATGTTCGCGGGACGCGCCTCCAGCCGCAGCACGTGGCGCTGGCGCAGCCGCAGCTCGGCCGCGTCCTCGATGGTCACGATGCGCTCGGACTCGTCGATCGCGCCAGACATCGCGTTGAGCAGCGTCGTCTTGCCCGAGCCCGTGCCCCCCGAGACGAGGATGTTCAGCCCCGCGCGCAGGGCTACGTCGAGCAGGTCGACGGCGTCCTGCGTGAGCGTGCCGAGGCGGACCATCTCGGCGAGCCCGTAGCGCTCGCGGCCGAACTTGCGGATGGTCAGCAGCGACCCGGTGAGCGACAGTGGCGGCAGCACCGCATTGACGCGGCTGCCGTCGGGCAGGCGCGCGTCGAGCATGGGCGAGGACTCGTCGACACGCCGGCCGACCTGCCCGGCGATGCGCGTGATGATCCGGCGCAGGTGCGCCTCGTCGCTGAAGCGCACCGACGTCTCGTACAGCCGCCCGCGACGTTCGATCCAGACGTCGCGGGGTCCGTTGACCATGATCTCGGTGACGGTGTCGTCGGCCAGCAGCTTCTCGATCGGCCCGTGGCCGAGCGCGTCGTCGGCGACCTCTACCGCCAGCCGCTCGCGGTCGGCCACCGACAGCCCGCGCTCCCCCGCCAGCAGCCCGCGGGCCTGCGCGAGCACGCGTTCGCGCAACGCCGGGTCGTCGATGTCGGCTCCGGCCAGCTGGGGCCCGAGCTCGGAGATCAGCGCGCCGTGCACGCGCTCGCGGACCTCCGCGAGGGCGTCGAGCTCCTCGGGATCAGTAGCGGTGCGCACGGCGGCGATCCGCTCACGCAGCTCCATCGCGCTCACCGCCTCCGCAGCAGCGGCCGGCGGCCGCCGCCGTTATTGGACGCGGGCGACGGCGGTGGGGCGGTGTCGGCGATCACCAGGTCGCTGAGCGCGCGCAGCGCCTTCGCGGGCTCCGAGCGCCGCGCCGCCGTGACGATCGGCTGCCCCGCGTTGATGTGGCGCACGACCTCGCGCTGGCTCGGGATGAGCACGTCCGGCGGGCGCCCGAGGACCGCGACGACGTCGGCGTGGCTGATGCCGACGTTCGAGTCCGCGCGGTTGAGCACCATGCGCACGCGGTCGAGGGGGTAGCCCATGAGCCCGAGCGTCTCCATCCCGAGCTTGGTGTTCTTCAGCGACGGGGCGTCGAGCATGCCCATCATGCAGATGCTCGTGGCGGCGTCGATCGTCGCGATGACCTCCGGCGTGAAGCCCGGCGGTGTGTCGACCACGACGTAGGCGAACGCCTTGGTGAGGGTCGCGTACAGCTCGCGGAGGAACTCGACCGACACGGCCGCGGCCTGGTCGGGCCGCACCGGGGCCAGCAGCACGTGCAGGCCCGATTCGTGCTCGGCGAGGAAGCCGTCGACCTTCTCGGCATCGAGCACGCCGCCCGAGGTGGCGAGGTCGTAGATCGTGCGCTCGGGCTGCAGGCCCAGCGCCAGGCCGGCGTCGCCGAACTGCAGGTCCAGGTCGACCACCACGGTGCGGTGGCCCGCGTCGGCCAGGGCGACCCCGAGGTTCGTGGCGGTGAGCGTCTTGCCGATCCCGCCCTTGGGCCCGAGCACGCAGACCAGCGAGCCCTGGCCGTCGCGGGTGCCTCCCCCGGTCCGCCGCGCCAGCGCCTTCTGCATGGCGAAGAAGGTGTCCGGGCCCGGGGTCGACGCGGCGTCGACCAGCACGATGTCGTCGGCACCCGAGGTCAGCACGTCGCCGACGAATCCGTTCGGGCTGCCGGCACAGACGACGACGACCGGCAGGCCGTGCTCGGCGCGCGTGGCGGCGGAGACGAAGTCGACCACGTCACCCGCCGGTGCGCCGCACGCCACCAGCAGCACCTCGGCGCCGGAGGCCTTGAGCCCGGGGATCCCGGACGCCTGGTCGACCACCCCGACGACGCTGATGCCGGGGTCGGCGAGGATGGTCTCGATCGTCTGCGGGTCGATGACGTCGTCGACCGCGACGAGGGTGCGGATCGGCGAGGTCCTCATCGTCCGGCCTCGATCGTGGGCTTGCCGGCCAGGATCGCGTCGAGCGTCACCGACGACGGCCGCGTGTCCCTGGCGCCGGCGGGCGGGCGCAACACGAACCACACGCCGCCCGCGTCGGCGGCGAAGGCGAGCTGCGCCGACTCGTCGGCGCGCAGGCGGACGGTGATCGCCTGCTTCTCCCCGCTGTTGGAGTTGCGCGCGGCCGCGGGCACCTTGAGCACGAGCGCGTCCTGCACCAGCGTGCGCAGGGCCGGGCGGCCGCGGCCGCTGACGCTGTTGGCGAGGTTGAAGCCCGCGTAGATGTCGACGTGGTCGCCGGCCCGCAGGACGCCGACCATGCCGTGCGCCTGGTCCAGCGGCACGGTGATCCCGCGCTCCAGGCCGGTCAGCTCGCCACGCACGGAGTCTGCGCCCGTCGCGAAGTCGGCGGCGGTGATCTGCTGGCCCGGGTACACGTCGTGCGCGGCCACCTGGCCGTCGAGGGCGGCGGCGCTGGTGAGCGTGCCGCTCTTCAGGTCGCCCTTCTGCACCGTCGAGAGCTCGAACATCCGGTCGCCGACGACGACCGCGCCGCTCGTGCCCTTCGGGATGAGCCGGTTAGCGAGCAGGACGGACCGGGTCGCCGTTCCGCCCTGCACGCTCTTCTTGTAGCTGCCGACGAAGACGAGCAGCAGCAGCCCGGCGAGCGCGGCGGCAGTGGCCGCGATCACCGTCGCCCCCCGTCGCGTGCCCGCGAACCGGCGCAGGTCCTGCACGCGCGATCGCTTCTGTGTGCGTTCCATGGTGTGTCCCCCTACTTGGTCATGACGGCGACGCATCCGCTGATGGAGTTGCCGCTGAGGTCGCATGGCGTATCGCCGGCGTTGCCGGTGTTCGGCGTCTCGACGTACTTGATGAAGTGGCCGACGATCGCGCCGGCGTCGGTGGCCGGGTCGTCTCCGTTGCCCTGGCACGGGTTGTCGAAGCCGCCGCCCTGCCCGGTCCAGCCCGTGACGTAGAAGTACGCGAAGTCCTGGATCGGGAACGTCTGGTTGCCCGAGCTCTGGAAGGAGCCGTAGGGCACGACGAACAGCGGCAGGATCCGCTTGTCGCCGGGCGCGTAGTCCGGCCAGTGGTTGGACGCCGTGCACGAGCTCGGCTTCTCGGCGCCCAGCACGCGGTGGTTCATGCCGGCGGCGACCTGGCTCACCGCGGCGCCCGTCTGCGTCCCGACGCAGTACCAGGGCGACGGCGTGCCGAACACGCTCGGAGACGGGCAGGTCTGGCCGGTGTTGCGGCGATACTCGCGAGAGCAGCCCTGGGCGAGCTCGTCCTTGAGCTGGGAGATGCCCGGGTCGCAGTCGATGGTCTGGTTCTGGCTGCCGCCGCCGCCGATGCGCAGCGTGACGGGCGGGTCGCCGGGCTGGGCGAGATCGAGCGAGCCCGTGATGCCGACCGCCACGACGAAGCCCTTCGTGCAGGTCGTGTGCGTGCTCGAGCAGCGCTGCACGTCGGCGACGCCCGACGTGTTCGTGGCGTCGCCGACCTGAACGAGCCCCAGCGGGCCCGACGTGCTCGACGCGCCCGCGAACGTCCGCTGGGCGGTGCCCGCGATCGTGCCCTTGCACGGGTTGTTGTTCTTGTTGGTGCAGGTCTGGGCGCCGACCTTGTTGTCGGTCTGCTCCCATTGGATCGTCACGGGCAGCGCCCCGGCGCCGGGGGCGACCGAGATCGCCGCCGTGCTCCACGTCTGCGCGGCCGCGTTCCAGGCGAGGGTGTAGGTGCTGCCGCCCACCACGGCCTTCACCGAGACCGTGCTGTGCGGGGTCCCCGTGGCGCCGTACTCGCGCGGCTGGAACTGGAGCCGGGCGTTCAGCCCGAGCGTGCAGGCGGTCGTGCGGACGCTGAAGTACGCGTCGCCGCAGTTGCCGGGGAGCAGGATGGTGCTGCGCAGTTCGGGCGTCGAGTTGGCGGCGTCGGTGACGGCGGGCTGGTCGGACCAGCCATGGACGAACCCGGGCCCCGCGCTCGAGCCGGCGGCGTAACAGGACACCAGCGACTGCCCGCAGGCGATCGTCGACGCCGATCCGCTCGTCGCGATCTGCACGTTGACGCGCGCGTACTTCGGGTCGTTGAAGGTCAGCGCGAGCGGCGCGGGCGCGGTCGCTGACCGGCACGCGCCGGATGCCCCGTCGAAACCTGAGGAGTTGCCGGCGGCGTTGTCCCAGATCTGCATGCCGCTGGAGGGCTCGGCCCGCGGGCACAGGTCGACGTGCCCGAGCGTCTCGCCCGTCACCTCGCTGATGAAGTTCGCGCGCACGCGCTTGGGATCGGGGATCGGGATGCCGACGGGGAGCATCCCCTGGCTGATGTCCAGCCGCTTGATCTCGACCCGGGCCTGGGCGTTGACGTGCGGCGTGAGCGAAGTGCCGAAGAACCACGGCACGTTGTGCTCGGTCATCTTGACGTCGACCGCAGTGTCCGCGCACGGGCTGCCCGACATGCCGGTGTCGCCCGGCTTGGCCTGGCCGTCGAAGCTCGCGGCGTTGAGCAGGAACGTGCTGCGCGCGGCGGGCACGTTCGTGAAGACGTTGTGGTCGGTACCCGCGTAGCTCTGCGCGGTGGCCGCGATCGGGCCGTCGGCGCAGGGGAACTTGTAGAACGCCGCGGCCGCGAGTGCGCCCGCGTCGGCCTGGGTCTGCAGCTCGCGCTTGTGGACGTACCAGTTGCCGACGTCGACGGCGAGGATCCCGAAGAGCAGGAACACCGGGAAGAGCAGGCCGACGGTGACCGCGACCGAGCCGCGCTCCTCGCGCACCAGGCGGACGAGGGAGTTCACGGGCAGCGCTCCACGCGCATCTGGCTGTGGCCGGCGAGCGACACGGGCGCGAGGCCGAGCATCGGGAAGAAGGTGATCGTCGCGTTCGTCGCGACCGTGACCGTCGTGCCGACCGCACACGCGCCGCCGCTGTATGACGGCCCGGTGACGGTCGCCGTCCTGGTCGCACTCGTGTCTGCGTTCTGCAGCAGCGCGGCGGCGCCCGGGAAGTTGCCGACGGCCGCGAAGCGTGCCCCGTCGGCCGCCATCTGGTTGAGGTCGTTGTACGCATTGAACAACCGGCCCATGCCCGCGATGAGCAGGATGAAGGTCACCAGCAGCGGCAGGACGAGCGCGAACTCGATGACGGCCTGGCCGTCCTCGGAGCGGAGTCGCGATGTGAGCGTGCGTAGCGTCATGGACGGTGCGGTGGTCGTGCAGGTGCGCCACCCCGCCGGCCGTTCGACGGCCGGCGGGAAGCGCGAGTCGGGAACTACAGAGCGGCGTTGATGCTGTCGATGACGTTGGTGATGACGCCGCCGACGCCGCCGGCAAGGGCGATGACGATGACCAGCGCGACGAGCGCCAGGACGAGGCCGTACTCGACGGCCGTCTGACCGTCCTCGTTGCGGCAGAGCTGCCCCCAGAGGGACTGCAGGTACGTGATGAGCATGTGGTGTTACACCCCCCTTCGACCTTTCGATCGATTCGTGTGCGACCGGTGCGCCACCCCATGAGGCGACCGGACGGGATGCAATATGCACGGGCCGGGCGGCCCGGGGCAATGGGCCGAGCGGACCCACTTGCGTTCATTTTCTGAACGCAAACTGGGGTGCTTTTGGGCCGAGCGGCCCATTGTGCGCGTCGAGCGGTCCGGCATCGTCAAACCCGCCACCACGGTCAAGGCCGTGCAGGACGGCCAGTACTTCTGGCGGGTGCGCGC
>JBDTYI010000194.1:0-5917 GCA_040005775.1 Solirubrobacteraceae bacterium | reverse complement strand
TGCCCGTGGGCGTTCAGCGCCGAGCCGTTCCGCGCGCGGTTGACGTGGCTCTACGGCGACGACCTGGAGTGGAAGGTGTGCCTCGTCGGGCTGGCGGCGTCGCCGCAGGATAACGAGGAGAAGGGGCACACCGCCGCGGTGCAGGCGAAGGCGTTCGCGAAGATCGCCCGCGAGCACGGGATGCCCATCGACACGTCGGAGCGGTCGCGGACGTCGGCGACCGTGCCCGCCTGCCTCGCCGTCGTTGCGGCGCGCATCCACGCGCCGGACGCGATGCGCGCGGTGCTGCGCTCGCTGCGGGTGCGGACGTTCGCGGGAGAGCTGCTCGACGAGCCCGCCACGATCGATGCCGCCGCGGGCGACGCGGGCATCGCGCCTTCGGACCTGCACGCATGGATGGACGGCGACGATGTCGCGCGCGAGCTCGCCGCCGACATGGCGCGTGCCCGCGAGCCGCTGCCCGCCGCCCGCGCTCTGGACCACAAGCTCGCCAACTGGTCGGGCGGGCGCCGGTACACGTGCCCGTCCTACGAGGTCGTGCGCCACTCCGACGGCGTGCGCATCGCGGTGCCGGGCTTTCAGCCCTTCGCCGCCTACGACGTCGTGCTGGCCAACCTGATGCCGGGCCTGGAGCGCCGCGACGACCCGTCGTCGGTGGCGGAAGTCCTGGAGTGGGCGGGCACGCCGCTGGCGTCCAAGGAGGTCGCGGTGCTGTGCGGCCTCGACGTGTTCGAGGCGCGCGAGCAGCTCGGGCGCGTGGCGCGGGAGCGGCCGGTTGGCGCGGACGGCTACTGGTCGCTCAGCGACCTGGCGATCTGAAGCGCCCGCGCCAGACCCGCGCCGGTCTCAAGGCGATAGCCGACCCCGGCGCGATCGAACAGGAGGACGTTCGCGTTGACGAGGCGGCCGGTGCGCGCCTGCGGCTCGCCGTTCTGGTCGAGGGCGATCCACTGAAGCGGCGCGCCGGAGAGGAACAGCGCGCGCCGGCCGGCGACCGTCGTCGCCACGACCCGCGTCCTCGGGCCGACCATCTTGCGGGCGAAGGGCAGCGTGCGGCCGCGGAAGGCGGTGAGCACGGCGCGCTCTCCGTAGATCAGCGAGACGGCGCCGCCGGCGAGGCTGCGATCGAGGCGCACCTCGGGCGGAGGCCCGAGCGCCCGCGGCACGCGGACGGGGAAGGCGACCGCCGACCGAGCCTGCGTGAGTGTCAGCGCGCGCCCGCGGCCGGGCGCGAGCGTCGGGGGCGCCGGGGGGGTGGTGGGCACCCTGATGACCTCCTCGCCCCCGGCGAGCCCAACAAGCTCGAGCACGGCGGTGCGGGCGGGCGGCACGATCGCCACGCAAGCGACGAGCACGGCCAGGAGCGTCGGGAGCGCCACCGCGGGGCGCCAGGCCAGCGGCGGGCGGCGCCGGGGCGCCAGCCGCGGCGCGATCGCCGTTGCGATGTCGGGGGTCGGCGGCCACGCCTCGCCGCCGCCGCGGGCGCGCAGCTCGTCGCGCAGGTCGGTCATCGCCCCGCCTCCAGATCGGCGCGCAGGCGCTCGAGCGCGCGCGACGCGCGCGACTTCACGGTGCCCGGCCGGCAGCGCAGCGCGGCGGCGGTGTCGCGCTCGGATAGGTCGAGCAGGTAGCGCAGCACCAGCACCGCGCGGTCGCGCTCGGGCAGCTCCGCCAGCGCCGCGGTCAGCTCGGCGCGGCGCTCGCGCACGAGCACGGTCGCCTCGACCCCGTCGGGCGACGGCGCGGGCTCGAGTGCCGCCGCGCGCTCCTCGCGTCGCGACCGGCGGGCGCCCGAGCGCCCTCGCGAGCGCGCCTCGTTGGCGACAATCGCCAGCAGCCAGGGCCGGAAGGGCGCGCCGCGGCGGAAGCGCGGCAGCGCCCGCCACGCCTTGACGAACGCATCCTGGGTCGCCTCCTCGGCGTCGTGTGGATTGGCGCTGAACACGCAGGCGGTCCGGAAGGCCACGGTCTGGTGGGAGCGGACGAGCGCGTCGAAGGCCGAGACGTCGCCTCGGCGCGCCCGTTCGAGGAGCTGACGCTCCCGGTCGGTCGACCCGCCCACCACCGCATCATCTACGCCGCCGTGCCGGCTGTGGTTCCGGGCGGGCTAGGACGCGAAGGCCGGCAGGAGACTGGCGGACACCGTGAACGGCGCTGCCGGCTCGCAGCCGTAGTCGGTCTCGTGGCACGAGCCCTGGGCGTAGTAGAGCGTCGCGCCGTCGACCGCAACGGCCGTGAGGAGGCGGCCGGGGGCTGGTGAGGGCGCGCTGGCGGGCCGGCCTTGGCCTGCTCGGGAACGGAAGAGCCCGCTGCTGGCGAACCCACCGTTGCACTCGTCGAAACAGGCCCGCGCGGAGTACAGCCAGCCGCGGTCCCAGCTGCCGCCGAGCAGATATCGAAGGTTGCCCTCGCCCGCGCTCGCGTGGTTGACCACCCGTTGGGTGCCATCGTTGCCATCGACCAGCAGCGTCCACGCGGGGCGCACGTCGAGGTGCGGCGTCTGAGAGCGCACAGCGCCGCCGTGCTGCCAGACGATCGCGAGTCCGCGTGCGCTCAGGTCAAGGGCGCTCGGCTGCGGTGCCACCAGCGGGGGACAGCTGCTTACCACCTTGCGGCCGACCAGCAGCTTCCCGCACACGCGGCGCGTCCCGCCGCGAACGCGACGGTGGCCGAGCATGAGTTTCGCCGATCCCCCTGGCCGCTCGATCAGCGCGTACGCCAGGCGGCCACGCCACATCGACGGCAGGAACTCCGACGCGTCCCCGCGGGCGAGCCCCGCCACCCGCCGCTGCTGGCCGGTGGCGAACGAGAACTCGTAGATGCGACACCCGCGGGCCTGATCCCAACGTGGGGTCCGCGAGTCCGATGCACCTCGTTCTGCCGAGCATCGCGAGTAGACGGCGACGGTGCGTCCCTGGGCGTCCGTCCCGAGATCTGCGTCGAAGGCCGCGGCTCTCGGAGCGACCGGGAGCGTGCTGGTGATGCCCCGGTAGCGCTGGGTCAGCCGGTAGGCCCCCGTCGACGGGTCGAGCGTGCTCCAGAGCACCCGACCGACGTAGGCAGTCAGGCCTGTCGGTCCACCCAGCTCCGCGAGGGTCGTGGTGGTCTGCTGGGCGCGTGCGGCGGCGGTCTGCACCGAGACCGCAACGACCGCCAGTACGACGATGAGAAGACGACGGGTCATGGCCGCTCCAGACTTCAATTCGACAGTGCTGGAACGGTCGGGCGGGTCGAGAGTTACGGGGTGTTCGTGGAACCTGCCGCGCCGCGGCGGCGTACCCGCCGCATGACCCGCCAGCTCCCGCTCGCCGTCTTCGTCGTCCTGCTCGCGCTCAGCGCATCCGCCCACGCCAAGGGCATCGTCAGTGCGACGGCGTGCGGCGCCGACGGCTGCCGGGACGTAACGGCCCGAGCTCACGACCCGGCGCTGCTGGAGATGGGCACCGCGGCCGGCGGGCCGACCGCCACCGCCCCCGGCTTCGTGCGCCTGCGCATCACGATCGGCGAGGGAGGGGACGCCGCGCACGGATTCAAGCTGACCGAGCTCTACGTGCCCGCGCGCGACCTGCTGGCCGTCCGCGAGGAGGGCGGCGGATGGGTGTGGACGACGCCGCTGCCCGCCGCGTCGGCGACGCTGCAGCGCGCGGTCGATGGCCTGCGGCCGATCCCTGCGCGCCGCCTCCCCCGGGCCGCGCTGCTCGCCGATCGGCCACCCGCGGCGCGGCCCTTGGCGGCGACGAGGCCCGCGGCGAGGGTCGCGAACGCGGGCGCCGGCGGCGGGCTCACAGCTTGGATCGTGGCCGGCGGCGCGGTCCTGCTGCTGACCACCGGATTCGCTGCACGCAGGCGCGGCCGGGCGTAGAGTCGCTCCATGAGTGGCTACACGACATGTTCCGTCGAGGCCGCCCCCGACATCTTCGGCGGCAAGTACCCCGGCGCGATGCGCTTCATGGCCGACCCGCTCGAGACCGAGCAGATCGCCTTCACCCACCGCCTGATGCCCGCCCAGAGCGGGGGTAAGGGCAGCTACGGGCACCGCCACCGCACGCAGGAGGAGGTCTACTACGTCGCCTCCGGGCGGGTGGAGTTCAAGATCGGCGACGACGTGATCGAGGTCGGCCCGGGCCACGCGGTCCGCGTGGCCGCCGACACGTGGCGGTCGGTGTGGAACGAGGGGCCCGACGAGGCCGAGCTGCTGGTCGTCTCGCTGCGCAGCGAGGACCCGGAGCGCGAGACCGAGATGCTCGCCGACTTCTGGCCGGCCTGACGATGGGCTACCACGAGGGCTCCCGCGCGCTGCAGGATCGCTTCGGGACGCGCCGCTTGGCCGACCGCCTCGACGAGAGGTTCCTCGCCCGCGGGGTCATCGACGCCGACGACCGCGCGTTCATCGAGCGCAGGGACATGTTCTTCCTGTCCACCGCCGACGAGGAGGGCCGGCCCGACTGCTCTTACAAGGGCGGCGCGCCGGGCTTCGTGCGCGTGCTCGACGAGCGGACGATCGCCTTCCCCAGCTACGACGGCAACGGCATGTTCCGCTCGCTGGGCAACGCGCTGCGCAACCCGAACGTCGGGCTGCTGTTCGTCGACTTCACTGCGCAGCGGCCGTCGCGCCTGCGCCTCAACGGCGCCGCCTCGATCGACGAACGCGATCCGCTCGTCGACTCCTACGCCGGCGCCCAGCTCGTCGTGCGCGTGACGGTGCGCGAGGTGTTTCCGAACTGCCCGCGCTACATCCATCGCATGGCGCTGGTGGAGCGCTCGGCCTACGTGCCGCGTCCAGGCGAGGCTGCGCCCGAGCCCGAGTGGAAGCGCGCCGACTGGGCGCGCGACGTCGTTCCGCGCTGACCGGGGCGTCAGCCGCGAGCGGTCTCGAGCTCGGTCTCGGTGAGCCGCTTGACGCGGCGGCAGATCTGGCGGTAGAAGCGCAGCTGGTTGTGCCGGCCGACGAGCCGGAAGCCCGTTCGCAGCACCCACGGCCCGCGGTCGGCGGCCCGCGACACCGCGTGCAGGCGGAACTCGACGTCGCCGGTCTCCAGCCACTTCCACACCTGGTAGTGCATCTCGCCCTGCTCGAAGTGGCCGTCGAGCGTCCGGTAGACCCATCCGAACACGTGCGCGCGGCGCCCATCGACGTCGCGCTCGCCCTCGTAGACCTCGCCGACGCGCACGCCGACGCCGAACCGCACGCCGAGGAAGCGGATGCGCAGGAGCATGTCGCGCCCTTCCAGCGGCTCGTCGTGGCGGTAGACCGCGCGCACCGTGCGCGGATCGGCGAGCTGGTAGTCGGTCAGGAGCCGGCGGGCGACCTCCCACACGCCCCCCGGCTGCGGCGGCCCCGCTACCTCGTGCGGCAGCGGCTCGACCATGTCGTCGACGTGCCAGCCCGCCGCCCGCGTGTACTCCGCCACCCGCGAGGCGTCGAAGTTGACCGGCCGCCTCGACAGCTCGTCCAGGCGGCGCCGGGTCCGGGCGCCGGCGCCGTCGATGTCCCGGTCACCACGAATACGGGCCGCGTCGACGCGCCGGGTGACGATGACGATCCCGCCCTCCATGCGGCCACCGGCCAGCTTCACGACGCGCTCGAGCACCGAGGTCCACATGTGCACCTGGATCTCCTTGGCCAGCCGCAGATGCGTGTAGAGCAGATCCGAGAACCGATCGCCGCTGCGCGCCCAGGACTCGATGGTGAACTCCAGGCCGCGGTGCTCGTGGCGCACGCGGAACTCGATCTGTCCGGCCTCGAGATGGCCAGGCAGCGTGGCGAGGCGCAGCGCATCCGGGCGCATGGACACCACCCGCACCGGGCCGTCCCACGGCCCCGGCATACGCACGACGTACTCGTCGCCGACCGCCGCCGGGCCGTCGCCGTCGAGCTTCTGGAAGGTCGCGAACTCCCGCGGAGCGATCACGTCGA
>JBDTYI010000193.1:0-5660 GCA_040005775.1 Solirubrobacteraceae bacterium | reverse complement strand
GCTGCTTGATGTCGCTGGCGGTCTTGACGGTCATCGTTGTCTCCGGCACTACTAAGAACTGCCCTGATGATCGAGAGTTACGCGACCCAAGCGAATCCGGTTGCCTCTAGAGACGCCGCGCGGCCAGCACTACTTCCGGGACTGGCCGCTGCGGAGTACAGATTGGAGCAAGTTGCGCCGGATGGGCCATCCCGACCGGACTACGCTCGCCCCCACGTTGAACGCCGTGTCGAGTGATGCCGCCGTGACCCCCGCAGCCACGCACGACCGGGGCGCGCCCGACATCGCCCTCGTCGATCTCGTCAAGCGCTACGGCGAGCTCGCGGCCGTGGACGGCGTCTCGCTGGACATCGCCCACGGCGAGTTCTTCACCATGCTGGGGCCCTCGGGCTCGGGCAAGACCACGACGCTGCGCCTGATCGCCGGCTTCGAGCAGTCCGACGCGGGGCGCGTCGAGCTGGGCGGCCAGGACGTCACCGGCCGCCCCGCGTACGCGCGCGACGTCAACACGGTCTTTCAGGACTACGCCCTGTTCCCGCACATGACCGTCGCGGCGAACGTCGAGTACGGCCTGCGGATCCGCAAGGTGGCACGCGCCGAGCGCACCCGGCGCGCCGCCGAGGCGCTGGACATGGTGCGCCTCGAGGGGCTCGGCGCGCGCAAGCCTGGACAGCTCTCCGGCGGCCAGCGCCAGCGCGTCGCACTCGCCCGCGCGATCGTGAACCGCCCGCGGGTGCTGCTGCTCGACGAGCCGCTCGGCGCGCTGGACCTCAAGCTGCGCCAGGAGATGCAGTCCGAGCTCAAGCGCATCCAGCGCGAGGTCGGCATCACGTTCGTCTACGTGACGCACGACCAGGAGGAAGCGCTGACCATGAGCGACCGCCTGGCCGTGTTCAACGCCGGGCGCGTCGAGCAGGTCGGCGCGCCGGCCGAGGTCTACGAGCGCCCGGCCAACGAGTTCGTCGCCGGCTTCGTCGGCACCTCGAACGTCGTCGAGCGCGACGGGCGGCGGTTCACGATCCGCCCCGAGAAGGTGCGCCTGCTCGGTGATCGTGAGGACCCGGGATCGATGCGCGTCGAAGAGGGCACGGTGCGCGAGGTCGCCTACGCGGGGATGGTCACGCGCTACGCGGTCGAGCTCGATCGCGGCGGCGAGCTTCAGGTGGTACGGCAGAACCTCGAAACCTCCTCGGCCCAGGCCCAGGAGCTGCAGGGACGCAGGGTACGGGTGGCGTGGCACGAGGAACAAGCCGCGGCCATCGACGGTGAGAGAACCCTTGAGGAGGGGGCATGACCAAGCGAGTACTGATGGCGGTCGCCGTGACCGTCGCGCTGTTCGTCGCCGCGGGGTGCGGCGGTGACGACAGCTCCAGCAGCAGCGGCACGACGAGCGGCGGGAAGTCCGCCGGTCTGAAGCCGCCGAAGGTCGCCATGGCCAACAGCGTGGGCCAGGGCGAGGGCAAGCTGAACGTCATCGTGTGGGCCGGCTACGCCGAGGACGGCTCGGAGGACAAGTCGGTCGACTGGGTGACGCCCTTCGAGAAGTCGACGGGCTGCCAGGTCGATGCGAAGACCGGCAACACCTCCGACGAGATGGTCACGCTCATGCGGACGGGGCGCTACGACGGCGTGTCGGCGTCGGGCGACGCGACGCTGCGCCTGATCGCCGGCGGCGACGCCGCGCCCGTGAACACGAAGCTCGTCCCGAACTACGGCGACATCTACGCGGGGCTGAAGAACCAGTACTGGAACTCAGCCGCGGGCCAGATGTACGGCATCCCGCACGGGCGCGGAGCCAACATCCTCATGTGGAACCCGAAGGTCGTGAAGCAGGCGCCGACCTCGTGGGGCGCGGTGTTCGACAAGAACAGCCCCTACAAGGGCAAGATCACCGCCTATGACAGCCCGATCTACATCGCCGACGCGGCGCTGTACCTCCAGAAGCACAACCCCGAGCTGAAGATCACGAACCCCTACGAGCTCGACCAGAAGCAGTTCGATGCTGCCATCAACCTGCTGAAGACCCAGCGGGGGAACGTGGGGCAGTACTGGTCGGACTACACCAAGGAGCAGCAGGCGTTCGCACAGGGGGACTCGGTCGTCGGTACGAGCTGGCAGGTGATCGCCAACCTGCTCGATGCCGACAAGGTGAAGGTCGCCACGACGCTGCCGAGCGAGGGCTCGACCGGCTGGTCGGACACCTGGATGATCGCGGCCAAGGCCAAGCATCCGAACTGCATGTACAAGTGGATGAACTGGATCGTCTCGCCGAAGACCAACGCGGCGGTGGCGGAGTGGTTCGGGCAGGCGCCGTCGAACGCGAAGGCCTGCGACTACACGTCGGACAAGGGCTTCTGCGACACGTTCCACGCGGCCGACCAGGCCTACTTCGACAAGGTCAAGTACTGGACGACGCCGCGCAAGGACTGCGGCGACGCGCGCGGGGCGGTGTGCAAGGACTACTCCGCCTGGGTGCAGGCCTGGACCGAGATCAAGGGCTAGGCCGACGAGTTGGAAGCAGCGACCGTGAGTCGCCGGTCGGCGGGCGCCAGGCTCGCCGACCGCCTGCACGGCCGGCGGCGCGTGCAGGTCGGGCTGCTGCTCTCGGGACCGCTGGCGTGGCTGGGCGTCGCCTACCTGGGGTCGCTGGTCGTCCTGTTCGTCGCGGCGTTCTGGCAACTGGACGACTTCAGCGGCAAGGTCGTCCACAGCTACAGCCTCGACAACTTCCGCACGCTGTGGGATACGCCCGTGTACCGGACGATCGTGCTGCGGACCGTCGGGATCGCCGCGCTGGTGACGATCACGGACATCCTCCTCGCGCTGCCGCTGGCCTTCTACATGGCCAAGATCGCCAGCCGCCGCGTGCGCGGCATCCTCGTGGTCGCGGTGCTCATGCCGCTGTGGGCCAGCTACCTGGTGAAGGTCTACGCGTGGCGGACCATGCTCTCCAACGACGGCATCATCAACTGGGCGCTGGCCCCGTTCGGGCTCAGCGGCCCGGGCTACGGCTTCGTCGCCACCTGGATCGTCTTCAGCTACCTGTGGCTGCCGTACATGATCCTGCCGGTCTACGCCGGGTTCGAGCGGATCTCCAACTCGCTCGTCGACGCCTCCGGCGATCTCGGCGGCCGGCCGGCCACGACGTTCATGCGCGTGGTGGCCCCGCTCGTGGCGCCCGCGGTGGTGGCCGGGTCGATCTTCACCTTCTCGCTGACCCTGGGCGACTACATCACGCCGCAGCTGGTGTCCTCGTCGCAGTTCATCGGCAACGTCGTGTACGCGAACGTCGGCGTCGCGAACAACCTGCCGCTGGCCGCGGCGTTCGCGACCGTCCCCGTCGTGGTGATGGTCGCCTACCTCCTGATCGCCCGCCGGCTGGGCGCGTTCGAGAGCCTCTGATGCAGATCTCCGGATCGACGCGGTGGTTCCTGCGCGGCGCGATGGCGGTCGCGCTCGCGTTCCTCTACATCCCGCTGATCGTCGTCGCGATCTACGCGTTCAACGAAACGGTCGTGCAGGTATGGCCTCCGCCGGGGCTGTCGCTGCGCTGGTTCTCCAAGGCCCTGGAGAACACCGGCGTACGCGACGCGCTGTGGACGTCGGTGAAGGCCGGCGTGGGCGCCACGGCAATCGCGCTCGCCCTCGGCACGATGGCCTCGATGGCGGTCGCGCGCTACCGGTTCTTCGGGCGCGAGACGGTGTCGTTCCTCGTGATCCTCCCGATCGCGCTGCCGGGCATCGTGACCGGCATGGCGCTCAACGCGACCTTCACGCAGACGCTGCACACCGACCTGACGCTGCTGACGGTGATCGTCGGGCACGCCACCTTCTGCATCGTGGTCGTCTACAACAACGTGATCGCGCGGCTGCGGCGCACGTCGCAATCGTTCGAGGAGGCGTCGGCCGACCTCGGCGCGCATGCGTGGCAGACGTTCCGCTTCGTGCTCTTCCCGCAGATGCGCTCGGCGCTCGTGGCCGGCGCGCTGCTCGCCTTCGCGCTGAGCTTCGACGAGGTCATCGTCACGACGTTCACCGCCGGCAGCACCGAGACGCTGCCGATCTGGATCCTCGGGAACCTCTCGCGGCCGCGCAACCTGCCGATCGTCAACGTGGTCGCCCTCGTGGTGATCGTGCTGTCGCTCGTGCCGGTCTGGTTCGCCCAGCGCCTCACGGCCGACCCGGCGAGCAGCGCGGCGCCGCTGTAGCAGTAGTTCCCGACGAGGCTGTTCGTAGGGCGGAGCGGACGGACGGGCGGGTGAGGGGCTGGCCGTGATCCGGGAGCGTGCATGCTGGTCCGCCGGCGCTCGCGAGCAGCCTCGGCCGCCGTCAGGCGCGGTTCAGATCGTGCCCAACGCCTCGTTCACCAGCCTGTCCCGCACCTGGTTAGGCGAGCGCGGCGATCCGCTCGGCGACGCTCGACCAGCTCCAGCGCTCCACGACCGCCCGGCGAGCGGCCGCGCGCAGCGCGTCGCGGTCCTCGCCCTGTAGCGCCAGCACGGCCGTGAGCCGCTCGCGCAGGGCGCCGGCGTCGCCGGTGGGGAAGCTCGCGAGCCCCGCGCGCCCAGCGGGGTACTCCTCCTCCAGCCCGCGGGCGATCTCGGCCAGACCGGAATGGTTGGCGACGATCGGCGGGCACCCGGCGGCCGCGGCCTCGGCGGCCACCATGCCGAACGCCTCCGGGAAGATCGACGGCACGACCGCGGCGTCGGCGAGCGCCAGGAGATGCACGAGGTGGCGGTGCTCGAGCGGGCCGGTGAACAGCACGTCGAGGCCGTCGGCCCGCCGCTCGAGCTCGGCCCGGTAGTCGCCGAAGCCGACGATCACCGCGCGCGCGTCGAGTCCGCGCAGCGCGTCGAGCAGCACCTGCACGCCCTTGTTCTCCATGAGCTTGCCGTAGTAGACGACGGTGTGGCGGTCGCCCGCCAGGAACGGCGCCAGGCGCTCGGCGTTGGCGTCGTCGGGCAGCCGCTCCTCCGCGTTCGCCGGGTTGGGCGGATCGCTGCGGGCCTCCGCGACGAGCGCGTCCAGCGCCTGGTCCTTCGGGGCTGGGCGCCAGAGGTCGACGTCGACGCCGGGCGGGATCTCGTGCACCCCGTCGAGCGTGCCGCAGACGTCGCGCACGACCTCGCGGATGTGCTCGGACCCGACGACCGTCGCGACCGCCCGGGCGAGCACCTCGCCGCCCCAGGCCGAAAGCTCCGCGTTACCGCGCATCGAGTACTCGAGCTCGGACCCGTGGGCCTTGACTATGTACGGCCCGCCGGTGGCGGCGCCGACAGCCCCGCCGAGGAGCACGTGATTGACATACACGAGGTCGGCCGTGCCGTGGTCGCGCAGCGCTGCCGCGTTCGCCTCCACCCACGTATCGAGCTCCGCCCGCGACCAGTCCTGCACGCGCCTGACGTCGTAGCCCTCGTAGCGGTCGAGCACGAAGACCGGCAGCAGGCCGCCGACGTCGGGTCGCACCGTGGCGGCACCACCGAGGTCGAAGTCCTCGGGCCGCGGCTCCTGGGAGAAGACGGTGACCTCGTGGCCGGCGTTGCTCAACTCGCGCGCCAGCTGGCGCGTGTAGATGTTCGAGCCGGTGCCGCCGAGCAGGTACCCGTGCCAGATGAAGATCCGCATCAGCGGCGGAACCTACCGGCGGTGCTCCGGGT
>JBDTYI010000192.1:0-1992 GCA_040005775.1 Solirubrobacteraceae bacterium | reverse complement strand
TGACCGCGCACGGCCTCGAGCGGGCGCTGGCCGTCAACGGCGCGGTGGCGCCCACGTGCCGCGCGGCGACGGCAGCCGAACGCGCCGCGGGGCCGTTTGGGCGCAAGGGCCGACTGTTCACCTGTCGTATGACGATTCACGGTGAGCGCGCCCGCTACGACATGCAGGTCATCGGCAACCGCTGCTTCGTCGCCGAACGCCACCATCGGGGCCGCGCCCTCTACGGCTGCCGCCGGCCCGCTTGAGCCCGACGCCGTGATCACGTGGCGGGGCACCGACGAGGAGCGCGTGGAGACCGCGACGGTCGATCTGCGTGACGACGGCCTGCACGCCAGCGGCATGCAGGAGACGCCCGCCTACCGCCTGGATTACGAGCTCGACGTCGGCCCCGGCTGGGTGACACGGCGCCTCCAGGTGCGCTGCGGCGACCGGACGCTCGACCTCGACCCCGCCCACCACGGCGCGCTGGACTGCGACCTCGGGCTCTCGCCGCTGACGAACACCATGCCCATCCGCCGCCACGGCCTGCTCGCGCCGGGCGCGCGGCCGGTGGAGATCGTCGCGGCGTGGGTGTCCGTACCCGACCTCGAGGTGCATCGCTCCCCCCAGCGCTACGAGCCCGTCGACGCCGGCCACGTCCGGTACGTCGCGCTGGACGGCGACTTCACCGCGCTGCTCGACGTAGACCCCGACGGCCTCGTGCGCGCCTACGAGCACCTGGCCGTGCGGAGGGCCTGATGCCCGAGCTGCCCGAGGTCGAGCGCGCCCGGCAGGTCATCGAGGCCGGCGCGCTGCACCGCCGCATCAGCGCGGTCGACGACGCCGACACCTACGTCGCTCGCCCCCATGCGCCGGGCGAGATCGCCGACGCGCTCGTCGGGCGCGCGCTGGTGGCGGCCCACCGCCGCGGCAAGGCGATGTGGGTCGAGACCTCCGACGAGGGCCCGATCCTCGGGCTGCACCTCGGCATGGCGGGGCGCCTGGTGGTCGACGAGGACCCCGCGCCCAACAATTGGGACCGCTTCACGATCCACTTCGCCGACGGCGGCATGCTCGCCCTGCGCGACAAGCGCCGCCTCGGCCGCGCGCGGCTGGAGCCCGACCTCGACCTCGTCGGCCCCGACGCCGCGGAGATCTCCCGCGCCGAGTTCCGCGCGCGCATCGGCCGCGGCACCGCGCCGCTGAAGGCGCGACTGATGGACCAGGGCGTGATCGCCGGCGTCGGCAACCTGCTCGCCGACGAGACCCTGTGGCGCGCGGGGCTGAGCCCGCGCCACGAAGCGGGGTCGCTGAACGAGGAGCAGCTCGACCGGCTGCGCCGCGAGCTGCGCGCCGCCACCCGCTCGGCCATCCGCAAGGGCGGCGTGCACACCGGCGGCTTCATCGCGCACCGCGAGCGCGGCGGCGTCTGCCCGCGGTGCGGGACGCCGCTGGAACGGGCGACCGTCGGGGGGCGCACCACGTACTGGTGCCCCGCCGAGCAGGTCTAGCGAGAACGGAAGCTGCACGCCGTTGTGGCGCTCCTCGCTGATCGCCGGCGGGTCGGAGGAGCGCTCGCGAAGGGAGTTCGCCAATCCCGCCCGCAGGACTGAGGATCGCGTCGCGGCGGTCCAGGATGACGCTCGCGCGGATCTTCTGCGAGGGGTCGACGTTCCCCTCCGCCAGCGGCGGCGGGTAGGAGAACACGAACGGCAGCCGCGCGCGGAATCGTCTTGGAGCCGGGTGCCGGCGTGTACGCGTCGCGCTTGGCTTCCGGCGCGGCTGACCCGTCGGCCTCGTTCGCCCTGGCCTTCTTCGGGTCCTCGGTCGTGGTGGAACTCGTGTCGCCACACCCGCTCAGAACGAGCAGATGCGCGGGCCCCTACGGTCGGACGAACGTGTCCGGGTCGGGGCCGGTGCGGTCGCCGGCGTCGAGCGCCTCGATGCGGGTCATCTCGTCGTCGGTGAGGTGGAAGTCGAAGAGGTCGAAGTTCTCCTCGATGCGCTCGGGCG
>JBDTYI010000191.1:0-19826 GCA_040005775.1 Solirubrobacteraceae bacterium | reverse complement strand
AGCCGAGCAGCGAGCTGATCGCCGCGAAGCTGCCGGTCGCCGACATCACCGCCGCTGCCGTGGGTGGCGCGTCCCGCGCCGCCAGCGAGACGGCGAGGACCCCGAGCCCGCTGCCCATCGCGATCAGCGGCGCCTCGGGACCGAGGACGGCCCCGAAGCCGAGTGTCGCGAGGGCGGCCAGCAGGACGCCCGGGAGCTGGGCGGGCGGGAGCGGTCCTGACGTGTGGAAGCCGTCGGCGGGGGAGTGCCCCCCGGTGCCGGGAAGCTCGCGGATCGCGAGCGCGGTGAGCAGCCCCGAGAGCAAGAGCAGCGGCAGGGGCCACCACGTCGGCGCGGCGTCGAAGCCGAGCGTCTTCGGCAGGTCGGTGAACAGCGACTCCTGCAACCAGTCGACGAGGGCCAGGAACCCGTACGACGCGGCGGAGACGGGTACGCCGATGAGCGTGGCGAGCAACAGCAGCTTGAGATAGCTGCGGCTCCTGAGCAGGGCCTGCGGGTCGGGGGGCGGGGAGGACGGCGGCGCAGCCTGCACTGCAGCCGATCACGTCAGCTCGGCGAGGCGCTCCGCGAGGATGATCCGCGCGGCGGCCTCGATCAGGGCGAGGTGGGAGAACGCCTGCGGGAAGTTCCCGAGGTGGCGGCTGGTGTCGGCGTCGAACTCCTCGGCGTAGAGGCCCAGCGGCGACGCCTCGCGCAGCAGGCGCTCCATCAGGTCGCGGGCGCGCTGGAGCTCGCCGACGATCGCGAGCGCCGACACGAGCCAGTACGAGCAGATCAGGAACGTGCCCTCCTTGCCCGAGAGCCCGTCGTCGGTTTCGCCGGTCTTGTAGCGCAGCACGAAGCCGTGCTCTGTGAGCTCGTCGGCGATCGCGAGGACGCTCGCGCGCAGGCGCTCGTCATCGGCAGGGAGGAAGCCGAAGATCGCCGCCAGCAGCGTCGAGGCATCGAGCGACTCGGTAGCGTAGTGCTGGCGCAGCACGCCGCGGGCGTCGACGCCGTGCTCCAGGATGTCGGCCTTGATCTCGTCGGCGGTGACGGACCAGGTGCTGGCGAGGTCGCGGTCGCCGCGGATCTCGGCGAGCTTGGACGCGCGGTCCATCGCCACCCAGCACATCAGCTTCGACGACACGTAGTGCTGGGGCTCGCCGCGGGCCTCCCAGATCCCCTGGTCGGGCTCGCGCCACACGCGCGTCGCGCCCTCGGCCTGGGCCTGGACGATCGGCCACAGCCGGCGCGGGAGTCGCTCGCTGCGCCGCGTGTGCTGCAGGATCGAGTCCAGTGCCGCGCCGTACACGTCGTTCTGACGCTGGTCGAACGCGCCGTTGCCGACGCGCACCGGGCGCGCGCCGACGTACCCGGAGAGGTCGTCGCGCGTGGTCTCGGTGAGGTCGCGACGGCCGTCGATGCCGTACATGATCTGCAGCGAGCCGTCGGCGTTGGGCTCCAGGTCGGCGACGAACTGCATGTACTCGTCGGCCTCCCAGTCGAGGTTGAGCCAGTGCAGCGCCTGGAGCGTGAAGGTCGAGTCGCGGATCCACGTGAAGCGGTAGTCCCAGTTGCGCTCGCCGCCGGGGGTCTCGGGGAGCGACGTCGTGAGGGCCGCCACGGTCGCGCCGGTCGGCATGTACGTGAGCCCTTTGATCACCAGCGCGGAGCGCTGGATCGCTCCGCGCCACTCATGGTCGGGAATGCGGGCCCGCTCGATCCACGTGCGCCAGAAGCGCGTCGTCGCGTCGAGCCGCGCCTTCGCGTCGTCGATGTCCGCGGGCGAGGCGAGCCCTTCTGCCCACGAAAGCGAGCAGTAGAGCTCCTCGCCCTCGCGGAGGACGTGGCGCGCGCGCACCCGGTTGCCCTCGATCCCGAGGGCCATGTCGGTCTGCAGGCGAATCGTCTGCCCCGCCCCGGTCGCGTCGGCGACGTGGCGGTCGTCGCCGACGAGCGTCCACTCCGCGGCCTCGCGCCCGTAGTCGAAGACCGGCTCGCACACGAGCTCGACCTCGACGCTGCCGCCGAGGCACTCGACCGTGCGGACGAGCATGTGGTCGGCGTCGTCGTCGGCCGGCGGGCGGGTGTGCGGCGTGATCGTGTCCTCGTGGCGCCTGGGGCCCATCGTGAGCGCGTCGCGCACGACCACCCATCCGCCGGTCGAGCGCCACGTGGTGACGAGCGTGTTGGTGCCGGGCTCGTAGGCGCGCGAGACCGGGTGGCTGAGGCCGAACGGCCCGAGCCGGAAGGAGCCGGCCCCGCGGTCGAGCAGCGACCCGAACACGCTCGGGGCGTCGAACCGCGGCACGCACAGCCAATCGACGGCGCCGTCGGGGGCGATCAGGGCGCCGGTGTGGCAGTCGGAGAGGAACGCGTAGTCGGCGATCGGCGTGAACGGCGAGGGCGCCGCTGCGCTCTGGGGCTCGGTGGTGGCGACGTTCATGGGCGCGATCCTCACGCGCGCGGCACCGCTCCGCATCGTCCCATCGGGATGATGCGAAGCCCTTACGGGCAGTCGATCGGCGCGAGCGCCTTCTCGTAGCCGCTCGCGAGGCCCTGCAGCGCGGTCTTGATCTGTTGTGCGCCGGCGCTCAGCGTGACGCTCTTCCCGAGCTGCCGCGCAACGTCGGAGACCTCCGACCTGAAGGTCTGGCTGGCCGCCTGGACCTGCTGCTTGCGGTTGCCCTTCAGGTCCTTCTGGGCCTGGGTCATCTGCATGAGGCTGTCGCCGATCGACTTCAGGTTCGCCTTCACGCCATCGACCGAGGCGGTCGTGATGGTCGCCGACGTGAGCGCGTCGACCTGCTGCTTGATGTTCGCGCGGGCCGAGCACACCGTCTTCTGCGCCTTCTTGTCCGCGGACTCGCCCCCGCACGCGGAGACCACGAGCGCCAGGGCCAGAACGACAACGGTGAGCTGGCGGGTCATGAGCCGACCGTCGCATCGCACCCCGACCGCGGGCAATGGCCCGCGCCGGTGGATCGCGCACGCGCAGGCACGAGACGGTCGGGGGTGCCGGCATGCGCGCCGTCGGCCGCTGGGGCTCGCCCTTCGCCAACAGCATTGCGGGCCTGCTTGCGGCCCGGTTGATCACGCGGTCGCGCTCGCCGCCCGACGGCGCAGCACCAGCTTCTGCAACTCGGAGGCCACGCCGATCACCAGCCCACCGCCGATGCAGATCAGCCACTGGTTGCCCGTCAGCTCGACCGTGTCGAGGATGCGCTGCAGGAACTGGGACTCGGTGGCGAGGATGATCGCCACCGCCGACATCAGCGACGTCAAGACGAATCGGCGGTCAGCGAAAGTCTCCAGGCTCAGGACCGAGCGGAGCTCGTCGCGCGCGGTGAACGAGAACACGAGGTTGGCGATCGCGAACGTCGTCACGCCCATCGTGCGCGCGAGCTTGGCTCCCTGGTCGTGCTCGGCGCCGGCGACGATCGCGAGGGTGGACGCGCCCATGACCAGCCCCGCGATCACGAACCAGCGGGTGCTCGGACCGTCGAGGATCGGCTTGTCGGGCTTGCGTGGCCGAAGCTTCATCAACCCTTCACCGGGTGCGCCGTAGCCGAGGCCGATCGACTGGAAGACCTGCGTGGTGAAGTTCTCGACGGGTGCGGGCGCGGGGGTCGTAGCCATCTCCGTCGTCGTCTCCTCCTTCGGCGTGGGCAGCGGTGCGGGCGTCGTCGAGCGCGATCCCCGTCGTCGTCCAGCCGCCGGCGGGCAAGGGCGTCGACACCCCGCCGGCGGGAGGTGGGCACGATGCCTCGGCCGCCCCGCGCATCATCCGGATCGGACGATGTCACGCGCTCGGGGGGGACCTAGCGTATGCGTTGGACCAATCGACGAGGGGAGAGCGCGATGAGCGATGCAGCTATGGACGAGGTCGACCTGGAGGAGATGGGCCCGGTCGACTGGATCGTGCTGGGCTGGCCGGGCAAGCGGCCCGACGGCGGCGAGATCGCGCCGATGATCGTGGACCTCGTCGATCGCGGGATCATTCGCGTGCTCGACCTCGCGTTCATGAGCAAGGACGCGGACGGCACCGCGACCGCGATCGACCTCGAGCACCTCGGTCCCGACAGTCCGTTCGCGGTCTTCGACGGGGCGTCCACGGGCCTGATCGACCCCGCCGACCTCGAAGAGGCGGCCGCGGCGATCGAGCCGGGCGACTCGGCCGCGATCCTCGTCTACGAGAACAAATGGGCGGCGCCGCTGGCGATCGCCCTGCGACGCTCGGGCGGCCTGCTGCTGGCCGACGGGCGCATCGAGATCCAGGCACTGATCGCGGCGCTCGACGCGCTCGACGGCGCCGCACGCTAAAGAGGGAGAACGACGATGCCAGGACTACTTCGCGGGATGGCGCGCACGGCTGTCGTGGCCGGCACGGCGACCGCGGTCAGCAACCGCGTCTCGCGCCGCCAGGGCAACCGCTGGGCGCAGCAGAACGAGGCCGCCTACGACCAGCAGCCGCCGCCGGCGGCGGCGCCCGCGGCCCCGGCGGCCGACCCCATCGAGCAGCTGCAGAAGCTGGGCGAGCTGCACGAGCAGGGCGTGCTCACCGACGAGGAGTTCGCCGTCCAGAAGAGCAAGATCCTGAACGCGGTGTGACGCAGCGGTGCCCGCCCCGACCGGAGGCGGGCACGCGCGCGGCACGGGCAGATGCTCGGGCCTGCAGGCGGTAGCCGCATCGTCCCCAACGGGTGAGCCACGCTTGCGGCCCCGGCTTTTCCGTGGTCCAACGAGTCGCGTCAGTGCGTCGGCGCGCCGATCGGGTGCGGGCTCGAGCGCCGGTCATGCGGCAGGTCGCCGGGGATGTCGAGCAGGAACGTCAGCGCGTCGGCGTACGGGGGGGACCAGCCGTCGTTGCGGACGCGCGGGTGCCGGCAGCGGTCCTCGAGATCGGCGATCTTCACCAGTCGCGCCAGGCGTCCCGAACGGCCGTCGGCCAGTGCGATGAGCTCGACATGGGCCAGGTAGACGCGCCGTGATCGCGCGCTGCCGGTGCGGCACAGCAGCCGGAGCGCCCGCAGCTCGTCGGTCGTGAGGTCCGCCATGAGGAGCTCCCCCTCGGTCACCTCCGCCGACTCGAGCGCCTCGTGCAACCAGGCGACGGGGCGTGCCTCTGCCGGGACCAGTTGGGCGACGCGCCGGACGTGGCGCAGCAGGGGCGTGCCGTCGGGCTCGCGCTCGCCCGCGTGGAGCATCTCGGCGAGGGCTCGTGCCCGGGCGGACTCCATCGTCGGCCGATCGTCCCCGACCGGAGCACGCGGGGCCAGGGGGCGCACATCCATCCGTCGCGGTGGGGTGCACCGCCGGCCATCCACGTACCGGCTGGCGCCCGGGCGCGCCGCGTCTACGCCGGAGCGTCAGCGAGCAGCTGCTTGGAGAAGAAGTTGAGCGCCTTGCGGGTCTTGGTCTGCTGCTCGCCGGAGAGGTCGATGCCGCGCTCGACGAGGAAGGCGCGCTCCTCGGCGGCGGCCTGGAAGGCCTCCGATGTCGCGCACCTGCTCGACAGCTCGAGGATCCGCGAGCCGTCGGGATAGAGCCACAGCTCGGTCACGAGCTTCCGGGTGCGCTCCTTGGACACGGTCTTGAGCTTGAGGACGAAGATCGGCCCGAGGATCGCGAGGTCGTCGATCGCGGTTCCCGCCGGCGCGTGCTCGGCGTAGAACGCACGTTGCTCCTTGGAGAACAGCTTGCGCAGCGGCTGCTCGCCCGCGACCGTGGCCTTGACCCCGCCCTCCTTGACGTCGCCCTTCAGTGACGCCGAGCAGACGTACCCGCCCGGCATGGCGTCGACCTCGACGGTCAGCATCGGCGATCTGCGCAGCTTGACCGGCAGCTCGTCCGGCACCACCGGCCGGAGCTTGACCACCGAGTCCTCGCCCTTGCGCTGCACGCGGCGAGCGCGCACCGCGACGCCGCTCTTGCTCAGCGCCAGGTCGGGCGTATCGAAGAAGAACACCTGCCGGATCTGCGCTTCCAGCGGGTCGAGGCCGAGCGCCCGGATCGCCGATCGCTGGCTGGACTCGGGGACCGTGAGCTTGAGCTCCACGCTGTCGGCGCCCTTGATGAGGGAGAGCATGTCGCCGAGCTGCTCGTCGGAGAGCGGGGGCCGCCGGCCAGTCGTCGTTGCCATGATCGGACACTCGCCCGGTGGCTGCACGCGGGCAATGGCGCGGACAGGCGCGGTGCGTGCGTGTCCACGCCCCCGGACCGGGGTGCCCGCTGCCCCGCGCGACACCCGCGGACCCCATTGCCGCCCCCTCCTGGGCCTTCGACACTCGCAGGCGATGGCGACTGCCGACGCTCGCGGCCGGCTGGGGGACAGGCTCGAGCGAGCGATCGAGGAGCACGCGGACGTCGAGGGTGCGATCGAGCGGGGCACCGAGGAGAAGGAGCCGCGCTCGAGCCTGCGGCGCACGCTGTTCTGGCTGGCCGTCACCGGCGTCTCGCTGTACCTGGTGGCGCCGAGCGTTCTCGAGGTGCTGAAGTCGTGGCGGCGGATCGGCGAGGTCGGCCCCGAGTGGCTGCTCGCGATGGCGGCGCTGCAGGGCGCGACCCTGGTCTGCCTCTGGGCGCTGCAGCGCCTGTCTCTGCACGTGCGCGGCTGGTATCCCGTGGTGAGCTCGCAGCTCGCGAGCAACGCGCTGTCGAAGGTCGCGCCGGGCGGCGGTGCCATCGGCGCGGCGCTGCAGTACCGGATGCTGGTGCAGGCGGGCCTGTCGCGCGGCCCGGTGGTCGCGGGCCTCACCGCCTCCAGCCTGCTCGTCTTCGCGGTCGTCCTGGCGCTTCCGGTGCTCGCACTGCCGGCCTTCGCGCGCGGGGCCGTCGACCGCAGCCTCGTCGAGGCGACGGCGGTCGGGCTCGCGGTCTTCCTCGCGCTGTTCGGGATCGGCGTGCTCATGGTGGTCTTCGACCGCCCGCTGCGCTGGGTCGGCCGGACTGTCCAGCGCATCCGCAACGCCCTGCGCCGGGGCGCCGAGCCGCTCACCGGGCTGCCGCGGCGCCTGATCGGCGAGCGCGATCGCATCGTCGGCACGCTCGGCCCGACGTGGAAGCGCGCGCTGGCGGCGACGATCGGCCGCTGGGCCTTCGACTACCTCTCGCTGCTCGCCGCGCTGGCCGCCGTCGGCTCGCATCCGCGGCCCGCGCTCGTGCTGCTCGCGTTCTGCGCCGCGCAGCTGCTCGCACAGATCCCGGTGACCCCGGGCGGCCTGGGCTTCGTCGAGGCCGGGCTCACCGCGACGCTGAGCCTCGCCGGCGTCGCGGCCGGGGACGCCGTGCTGGCGACCTTCGCCTACCGGCTGTTCTCCTACTGGCTGATGCTCCCGCTCGGGCTCGTCGGCATGGCGCTGCACCGCCGCCGGTATGGAGCCGCCTGATCAGCCGGAGGCCTGTCCGCGTGCCTCCGCCGCACGAGCGGCCCGGCGCCGCCCGCCGTAGGCCAGCAGCCCGTAGATGGCGATGATGTCCAGCGGCAGGATCGTCATCGCCAGGAGGGGGTACGAGGGCAGCCACATCACCTGCAGGATCGCGTTGGCGCTCGCGGAGGCGACGCCGACCAGCGGCCCCAGGACACGCCGCGCCAGATGGCGAGGGCCGCGAAGAACAGGTGCTCAGGTCGCCGAAGACGTAGCGCGCGTGTTGGACGAAGACGTTCGCCTTCCCGATCGCGGCGATGCCGAAGACGTGTTCAGGATCGCGGCGATCATGAGCATGACGCTAGAAGAGCCGCACCATGCCCTTGATCGTCAGGTAGACGCCGAGCATGGCGAACGTCGCGAAGACCAGGCCCTGTTCGTGCGCCAGGCCCCACCTCGTGGCGCGGTCGAGGTAGCCCGGTGCGCTGCCCGGCCGCAGGACCGCGAGCGCCAGGCCCGCGATCGGGACCGCGAACCAGAGCGCGTTGTAGATCGCGACCGCAACCGCGGCTCTGCCCACCGGCGGCCCGCCGTCGGCGATCACGTTCAACGCGACGAGGTAGATGAGGCCCGGGATGTGGGTCGCGGCCCCGGCCACCGCGGCCGTTGCGACCGACGGGTCGCGGAGCCGCTGCGCGAAGCGGGCGGTGGATCCGCTGGTGCGCGAGGTTCGCCGCTCCCGGCGCCGCACGTTGACCCGGCCCTGGCGATAGCCGACCGCGAACGCGAGCGCCGCCACGCCGGCGACGAGATCGAACACGGCCGTGAAGGTCGAGCCGCCGAGGTCGACGCGGGCGCCGTTGAAGGCAAGCACACAGAGCAGGCCGAACGCCATGCTCATCGTGAAGCCGGCCACGAGGAAGAACAGGAGCGTGCGGCGCGGGTCGGGCGTCTTGAGCAGCGCGACCACTGCCGCCTGGCTTGTCGCGGGGCGCAGGCCGCTGATCACGCCCAGCGCAAGCACTTCGAGGCTCATGGCCCCACCCACCATGATGAGCGCCGCGCGCCGGCGCATCACCCGATCCGGCGGATGGTGGTGCGGGCGCTGAACTGAGGACTCGCGCAACCTTCGGTAACGACACTGCCGCACGGGGGCACGCATCACGGCCGGGATGACGGCGCGTGCAATCGGCGCCCCGCGAGGGTAGGCGAGGCCCATCGCAGGTGGAACCGGTGGGAGCCAGGGGTGTCCGAGGAGGCTCAGGTCGTCGTGAAGGGACTTCCCGCTCGCGGGGGGGCCCGTCGCATGGCGCAGCCCGACGCGACCGTTGCCCGATGGCTCGCCGAGCGGCAGACGGCTATCGGGCTCGTCGCCGTGGCGCTCGCCGCGCTGGCCGTGTGGCTGACTGCGCGAGCCGACTACCTCGCGCACCCGGGCTGGCTCGCCGTGCAGAAGGCCGACATCATCCTGGGACCGGTCCTCGTCGGGCTCTACTGGCTGCGGCGCCGGCCGGAGAGCCGGTTCGGGCCGTTGCTGGTCGTCACCGGCCTCGTCGTCTGCGCGCCGTACGTTCTCCAGTCCACCAGCGATCCGGTGCTGTTCGCCACGGGTGTCCTCTGGGAGGGGCTGATCTATCTGGGGGTCCTGACGCTGATCCTCACCTTCCCCAGCGGTCGCCTGGAAGGGACGGTCGCTCGCGCGATCTTCGCGGCGGCCCTCGTCGTCCTCGCCTTGAACAGCGCGATGGTGGTGATGACGCCGCAGCTCGAGGGGGACGGGTCGATCTCAGCGTGCCGCGCAGCATGCCCGTCCAACGGACTGCGCCTCGTCTCGGATGCGTCGCTGGTCGTCGACCTGGGAAGCGTCCTTCGCGTCCTCATCGTCGTGCTGGCACTCGCCACGATCGTCCTCATCGTGTGGCGCCTGGTCGCCGGCACGCCGCCGCGCCGCCGCGCTCTCGCGATCGGAGCGCCGGTCGCGCTCGCCTACCTCGTGTCCCAGGCGGCCTACCAGGGCGGCAAGCTCGCGGAGATCCAGGCCACCGCGGCCTTCAGCGTCATCCGGTGGACGATCGTCGGGACCCGGTCGGCGATCTGGTACGGCTTCTTCTTCGCGTTGGTCGCGGCGGAGCTGTTCGCCGGACGGATGCTGCGCCGCGTCGTGCGCGAGTCGTTGCGGCGCCCGGCGCTCGGCGAGCTGGAGGAGATGCTGCGCGAGCCGCTCGGCGACCCCGCGCTGCGGCTCGCGTTCCTCGATCGCGCCAAGAACACGTGGGTCGATGCCGACGGCGAAGCGCTCGAGCCCGTCACTCCGCAGTCCGGCCTCCGGCTGACCGAGGTGGTGCGCGACGGGCATGGCGCAGCGGCGATCGTGCACGACGCCCAGCTTGCCGAGGAGCCCGAGCTGCTGCAGGCAGCCGGCGCGATCGTGCTGCTGGTGCAGGAGAACGCCGAGCTCGACGCGGGCTGGAAGGCGTCGCTGGGAGACCTGCGGGACTCGGGCCGGCGGATCGTCGCGGCGGCCGAGACCGAGCGGCGCAAGCTCGAGCGCGACCTGCACGACGGCGCGCAGCAGCGCCTCGTGTCGCTGCGCATCAACCTGGCGATCGCGAGCGAGCACGCGGCGGCCGACCCGGTCACCCACGCGAGGCTCGGCGAGCTCGAGGGCGAGCTCGACGTCGCGATCGAGGAGCTGCGCGACCTCGCGCGCGGGATCTTCCCCAGCCTGCTCGCCGACCGCGGGCTGCTGCCCGCGCTGCGGGCCGCGGCGCTCCGGGGTCCGCGCCCGATCGAGGTGACGGGAAGGCGCATCGGCCGCTACCCACCCGAGATCGAGTCGGCGGTCTACTACTGCTGCCTCGAGGCGCTGCAGAACGCGACGAAGCACGCCGGCCCGTCGGCGCACATCGCGGCGCGCCTCGTCGCCGACGACGGTGAGCTCCGGCTCGACGTGCGCGACGACGGTCCTGGATTCGACGTCGCGGCCGTCCACGGGGGCGCCGGTCTGCGCAACATGGAGGATCGCCTGGTCGCGGTCCGCGGGCGCCTCGTGATCGTCACCGCGCCCGGCAGCGGGACGCTCATCTCGGGCACGGTGCCGGTCGACGGCACCCTGGCCTGATGGCCGGCCTTGGTGGCGGGCGATCGCGGCGCGACGAGGGGGTCAGACGCCGCCGGCGGCGGCCACCAGCACGTCGACGACGTCCGCCAGCGTGCCGGCCTCGACGAACCCAGCGGAGACGGCCGTGCCGCCCGACCGCGAGACCGCATCGGCGAGTGCCTGCGCCCACGTGTGCTCGACCAGCACCGCTGCGATCGCGGCGCCGGGCGCCAGCGCCGCGCCCACGGCGCGCACCGTCGCACCGCGGTCGCCGCCGAGCGCCTTCTCGGTCGCGCGGGCGCGCTCGGCAGGATCGAGACGGAAGCCGATCAGCGGCGCGACGAGGCTGCCCGCGCCGCGGCTGCGCAGGTCGAGAGCAGCGAGCTCCCGGGTCGCGGCGTCGGATGCGACGAAGAGCGCCTCGACGATCCGCAGCGTGCCGCCGGACTCCATGCGCTCGAGCGCGCCCGCGAGCTGCCCCTGCAACCGCGCGTCGGCGTCGAAGCGGTAGACCAGCAGCTGGAAGCTCACGGCGCCTCGGCTCCGTTCAGTGGCCGGCCGCCACCGCGGCCGGCCGCTCGACAGCCGCGCGGTCGCCCTGCAGCGTGCTGCGCCAGCCGGAGAGCACGGCGTGCACGGCCGCGGCCCCGAGAATCGGGCCGGCGGGCAGCGACAGCCCGGGCGGGTGCAGGATGAACGGCTGCGTCTGGGGGCCGCCGAGCCCGCCGTGGAAGCAGATCAGCTCCTCGAACGCGCAGCCCTCGTCCAGGACCGGGTCGTAGAAGCTCCCGACCATGAGGTCCGCGACGTGCGCGAAGCCATCCGCGCGCAGAAGATGCCCGGGCGCCGTGGGGGAGAACGGCGCCAGCGGGTCCTCGCCCTCGACGCGGTCGCGCTCGAGCCGGCGCTCGCCGGCCGGCCCGAGCACCACGGCGCCGTGCTCGGCGGAGCGCACCAGAACCCACCCGACGTGCGGGTGGCGCCGCAGCGCCGGGATGAGCTCGGGATGACGCTCGTCGATCTCCTCGCGCGTGAACCGGTGCGGGGCGTCCATGAGGTAGACGAGCCCGAGGTTCCCCGAGCCGAGGACGACCACCTCGCGGTCCGTGACATCGGACTTCGGGCGCTTCTTGTCCTTGTGCCCGGTCGCCTCGTCGACCGCGTGGCCCACCATGGCGTGCTGCTCGTCGCCGCCGGCGAAGCTCGCGACGTGCGCGCGGCTCAGCGACCGCTCGACGAGCTCGTCGAGCCCGTAGCCGTTGCGCTGCTTGAACGTCGCACCCTGGGTCTGGCCGTGGTCGGACAGCACGACGATCTCGTACGGGCGGGGCGCGTAGCGTCGCGCCTCGGCCAGGCGGCCGAACTGCTGGTCGAGCTTGCGCAGCGCCTCGAGCGTGTCAGCGCGCATGAGGCCCGAGTGGTGGGCGACCTCGTCGTAGCTCGAGAACGTGGCGTAGATCGCCGGCCGGCCCCGCATCATGTCGGTCAGCACGCCGAAGACGATGAGGTCGCGGACGATCACGCACATCGCGGCGCGCATCAGCGGATACACCCCGCCGCGGTGCCCGCGGGGCCGCACGTCGCGACGCTTCGCGCGCAGTGCGGCCGTCAGCTCGAGCCCGATCTCCCACAGGAACAGCACGAGTGCCCGGGTGACGTTGAAGCCGTTGGCGAGGAAGGCGCGGTACCCGGGATTGGCCTTGCGCTCGGCGTCGGTGCGGCTGACCGTGAGGATCACGTCGTCGGCCTCGCCGGAGAGGAGGTTGCCGCGGCTGGCCCCGCCGTGGGCAAGCAGTCCGATCCCGGTCGAATGCCGCCGCTCGATCTCGGCGCAGTCGGCGGGCGAGGAGCACACGAGCATCCGCTTGTTCTCCTTCTCGACCCAGCGGAAGGCGGGGATGTCCTCGTTGGACCCGAGCAGGATGCCGGCCTGGCTCGCCCCGGTCTGCGACGAGAGGTCGGTCTCCCATTCGCCCAGCCGGTAGCCCTCGTCGGCGATCCAGCGGGCCATGTGCGGGGCGCTGCCGTCGCGCATCGCCGCGCGCAGGACGGGCAGCGCGAGCCCGTCGATCTCGAGGAAGACGATGCCCGGGACGTCGGTGCCGTCGTGCGCGCCCTGGCGGCGGGCGATGCGGCGGGTGACCCGCACCGTGTACTCCGTGTCGTCGTTCGTGCCGAGGAGCACCTGCAGCGTCATGGTCACCGCGGTGATGACCAGCGAGGTCAGCAGCGCGTCGCCGAAGTTGCCGATGTGGACGTCCGCCGACAGCAGTTGCCCGGCGAGCATAAGCACCAGCGCATCGGCGGCCAGCACGAGCAGGAAGCCCGTGACGAGCATGAGGGGCAGGCGCAGTGCGGCGAGGATCGGCGGCAGCACCGCGTTGAGCACGCCGATCAGGGCGGCCACGACGAAGGCGACACCCGGCCTGTCGATCGTCGCCCCCGGCACGATCCACACCGCCACCGCGACGGCGGCCGCCGCGACCACCCACGCCAGCAGGAAGCGCACGATGCTGAACCGCGGCGCGTCGGGCTCCCAGCGCACGGCCTCGCCGTAGCGGACGGGGCCGTTCTTGGAGGGCACGTCGGGCACGGGAGCTCAGCCTCGCAGTTCTCGCCGCCGGCGAGCAACGGCGCCAGCCTGCCTGTCGGTGGGAGGCGTGCCTCCCTGGTCCATCAGGCGGAGCTCGATTGGGTGCCAAGTTCACAACTTAATGGTGGCATCGCAGGACCATAGGCGAGAGACTCGACCGGTGAGCTCGCGTCTCGCAGCGCTCGAACCCCACCGAATGCTGCGCCTTCGGGGCGTACGCCCCCTCGCGATGCCCGCGCTCGTCGGCGGTATCGCCCTTGTCGTGACGATCGGGTTGGTCGACGGGAGGACCTGGCCGCTGATCGCGCTCCTGGCCCTCGCGGTCCTCGCGGGGGCCCTTGTGACCCGTGCCCGCGAGGAGGCGGTACGGGCCCGCCACGACGAGCGTCTCGAGGTCGAGCTGCGCAGCACGATCCAGAAGCTGCGGCGATCCCGCGCCCGGGTCGCGCACGTCGCGGATACGGAGCGCCGGCGGATCGAGCGCGACCTGCACGACGGCTGCCAGCAGCGGCTGATCGCCCTGCGCATCAAGCTCGCCCTCGCCGAGGAGATCGTGGGACACGAGAACCGTGCCGTCGGGGATCTCATCCAGGAGATCGCGGCCGACGCTGAGATCGCGCTCGAGGACCTGCATGCGCTTGTGCACGGCATCTACCCGGCGCTGTTGACCGACCGCGGGCTCGCCGACGCGGTCAAGGCGATGGCCCGGGCCGCGCCGGTCCCCGCGCGCGTGCTCGCCGAAGGCGTCCGGCGCTACCCGCCGGACGTCGAGGCGGCCGTCTACTTCACCTGCGCCGAGGCGCTGCAGAACGCCGCCAAGCACGGCGGGCCGGGCACCAGTGCCCAGGTCTTCCTGCGCCGCGAGGCCGACGGCCTCGCCTTCGGGGTGCGCGACGACGGGCGCGGCTACGACACCTCGAGCCGGAGCGGCAGCGGCCTGGCGAACATGGAGGATCGGCTGGGAGCCGTGGGCGGGCACCTGAAGCTGCTGTCGGCGCCCGCGTGCGGAACCATCGTTCAGGGCTGGGTGCCGGGCGCCGCGCTCGAGTCCTGACGCAGCTTGAGCATGCGCAGCAGCGCGGGCCCGAAGTCGTGCTTGCGCGAGAAGGCGACGGCGTGCGACCGCAGCAGGTCGGCGGCCGGGCTCGCCAGCGGCTCCGCGGACACGAGCAGCACCGCCACATCCGGGCGCTCGGCGATCACCCGCCGCGCCGCCTCGATCCCGTCCATGCCCGGCATCCGGATGTCGATGATCACGAGGTCGGGCTCGCGCTCGCGGACGAGGTCGACCGCCTCCGCGCCCGAGCTCGCCTCGCCCGCCCATGCGAAGCCGGCGGTCGCGTCGACCACGCGCCGTGCGGCCTCGCGAAACGGCGCCTGGTCATCGACGGCGAACACCCGTACGAGCTTGGCTGAGAGGTCGGCGGTCGCCATCGATACACAGCACAGGATGCGCGTCGCGGGCGCGTGAAGCCACCTTGCACACCCGCCCGGCCCGGGAAGCACGCACCCCGATGCTGGCGCATGCGCGCGTGCTTGCCGGGGGTCGCCGGCACTGCGACGCTCGGGCTCGTCCGCTGACTGAGGAGACCCGACATGCCCGAGATCACCGGTCCCGTCCAGATCCTGGCGGTCGGCTTCCGCGCGGGCGCTCGCTTCGAGGGCCGCATCGCCGAGCAGATCGACCGGCTCGAGCGGGCGAACACGATCCGGGTGCTGGACTTCGTGTTCCTCCGCCGGGACGAGTCGACCGGAGCGCTCGTGCGCACGGACTACGACGGCCCGGATGGCGCGGGCCGCGTGACGACGCTGCTCGACGGCCCGGCCGAGAACGGCCCCGCCTCGGCCTTCCGGCTGACCGCGGATGACGTCCGCGAGGCGGCCGATGCGCTGGACCCCGGCACGTCCGCGGGCTTCATCATCTTCGAGCACGTGTGGGCGCGCGGTCTCGCGCAGGCCATCATCGACACCGACGGCGTCCCGTTCGCCGAGGGCTTCCTGGCGCCCGAGGCCGTCGCCGCGATCGGCGGGTGAACACCCTGGGTCCGCGGTACGTTGCTCGCATGAGCATCCGCGTGATCCTCGCGGAGGACGACTTCTTGATGAGAGAGGGGATCCGGCGCGTGCTGGAGGCGGCCCCTGACCTCACGGTGGTGGCCGAGTGCGGTGACGGCGACGATGTGCTCGCGGCCGTCGACGCGGATCCGCCCGATGTGGTGGTGACCGATGTCCGGATGCCGCCGAGCGGCGTCGACGAGGGCATCCGGATCGCCAACCGGCTGCGCAGGACGCACCCGGCCGTCGGCGTCCTGGTGCTGAGCCAGTTCGCCGAGCCCGAGTACGCGCTCGCGCTACTCGAGCACGGGTCACAGCGGCGCGCCTACCTGCTCAAGGAGCGCGTCCGCGATCGACGCCGCATCGCCGATGTGGTTCGTGAGGTGGCGGCGGGAGGCTCCGCGTTCGACTCCAAGGTCGTCGACGTGCTCGTCGCCGCGCGCGGGAACGGCATGTCCCCGCTGAGCGCGATCTCGCCGCGCGAGCGCGAGGTGCTCGCCGAGGTCGCGCAGGGGAAGAGCAACACGGCGATCGCGGAGGCGCTCGTGCTGACCAAGAGCGCGGTCGAGAAGCACATCAACTCGATCTTCGCCAAGCTCGGCCTCGCCGGCGCCCAGGACGTCAGCCAGCGGGTGAAGGCTGCGCTGATGTTCCTCGACGACTCCGGCTGACTGGCGTGGGGGTGTGCGCTGCCCGGCGCAACACCCGCTCACCCCCTTGGCGGCCCCCCGGCGCTGCGCGACCTTGGGGCCATGGCCGCCTCCGCAGTTCACTCGCCCGCGCCCGGCGCAAAGGGAGGGATGGCGCGGATCCCGGCCGGGTCGTTCCTGATGGGATCGGAGGACTTCTATCCCGAGGAGCGGCCGGTCCGGCGGGTCGAGCTCGAGGGCTTCTGGATCGACGAGCGTCCCGTCACGGTGGCGGAGTTCCGGCGCTTCGTGAAGGCGACGGGCTACACGACGGTGGCCGAGCGTCCCCTCGATCCCGCCGACTACCCGGGCGCCGACCCGACTGCGCTGGTGCCGGGCGCGCTCGTCTTCCGCCGCGCGCCGGGGCCGGTCGACCTGCGCGACTACCGGCAGTGGTGGGCCTACGTGCCTGGGGCCTCCTGGAAGCGGCCCGAGGGCGTCGGCAGCGACACGTACACGCGAGCGCGCCACCCCGTCACGCAGGTGGCCTTCGAGGACGTCCAGGCCTACGCCGCGTGGGCCGGAAAGTCGCTTCCCACCGAGGCGGAGTGGGAGTACGCCGCGCGCGGCGGGCTCGAGGCCGCGGCCTACGCGTGGGGCGACGAGGCGTTGCCGGAGGGCAGGGCGATGGCGAACACATGGCAGGGCGAGTTCCCGTGGCAGAACCTCGGCCTCGACGGCTACGAGGGGACCTCCCCGGTGGGGGCCTTCCCACCGAACGGCTTCGGCCTCTTCGACATGACCGGCAACGTGTGGGAGTGGACGTGCGAGCCGTTCGCCGCCGCGGTCGCGCCCAGTCCCTGCTGCACCCCTGATCCCGGTGGCGACATCCCGCGGCGCGTGATCAAGGGCGGGTCGCATCTGTGTGCGCCGAACTACTGCCTGCGCTATCGGCCGGCGGCTCGCCAGGGGGAGGCGGTAGACACGTCGACGGCGCACATCGGCTTCCGCTGCGTGGTCCGCGGCTGACGCGGACTCAGTCCCGCGGCCAGAACTGCTCCAGGTTGGTGCGGGCCAGGTGACCTCGGCGAGGAGGTCGGCGCGGCCGTCGCCCTGGCCGACGGCGCCGAGGCGGATCCCGACGAGCTGCGCGCCTTCGTGAAGGAGCGCGTCGCGGCCTCCAAGTACCCGCGCGTGATCTGGGTCGTCGACGAGCTGCCCAAAGGCCCGACGGGCAAGATCCTCAAGCGCGAGATCGAGGTGCCCGAGGACGTGCGTCAGCTCACTGCCCCGCCTGCGCGAAGGCGCCCGACACCACGGCCTGCGCCGTCTCGCCGTAGGGCGGCACGAACGCCTCGATGAGGTCGCCTTCGCCGCGCACGAAGACGCCTCGGAGGTTGGAGAACTCGCGGAAGCCCTCCAGCCCGTGGTGGCGTCCTGTCCCGCTCTGCCCGATGCCGCCGAAGGGCAGCGACGGGAGCGCCCCGTGGACGGCCGCGGCGTTGACGCACGCGCCGCCGGACGTCGTGCGCCGCAGGACGTCGTCGGCGACCTTCTCGTCCTTCGAGAAGACGTAGAGAGCCAGCGGGCGCTCGCCGGCGTTGACGTGCGCGACCGCCTCGTCGAGGTCGTCGTAGGCGCGCACGGGGAGGACTGGCCCGAAGATCTCCTCCTGCATGAGGGCGAGGTCGTCGGGCGGGTCGATCACGATCGACATCGGCAGCTGGCGCCGCGCGGGATCGACCGCGCCGGCCGTCTCGAGGGGGCGCACGTCGCAGCCGCGCGACCGCGCGTCGTCGAGCAGCCCCTCGATGCGCTCGAGGTGACGCGTGCTGATGATCCCCGTGTTGTCCCCCGACGCCGCGAAGCCGGGCATGTGCTCGCGTGCGTACTCGGCGGCGAGCCGGGCGAAGTCCTCGACCTGGTCGCGCGGTACCAGGCAGTAGTCCACGGAGATGCACATCTGCCCGTTCTTGAGCGCCTTGGTCCCGAGGACCTGCTTCACCGACTCCGCGTCGACCGAGTCCGCGGCCAGGATGGCCGGGCACTTGCCCCCGAGCTCGAGCGTGACCGGGACGAGCTGCTGCGCCGCCGCCATCGCGATCTGGCGGCCGACTTCGGGGCTGCCCGTGTAGAGCAGGTGGTCCCAGCGCACCCGGGTGAAGGCCTTGGCCAGATCGAGGCCGCCCACCGCGACGTCGACCCGGTCGCGGTCGAAGGTCGCGCGGATCATGTCGCGCAGCAGCTCCGCGCACGCGGGCGTGTACTCCGAGGGCTTGAGCACGACACGATTGCCGGCGGCCAGCATCTCGACCAGCGGTCCCACGGAGAGGTCGAAGGGGAAGTTCCAGGGGCTGATGTTGCCGACCACGCCCTTGGGCTGCGGCGCCACGAACGCGCGACCGCTGCCGTACATGGCGGGGTCCGCATACCGCGGCTCGGGCGCCATCCACGTGCCCACCTGCTCGGCCACGTACGCGGCGCGGGCCGCCACGCCGAGGACCTCGATCAGGTCGGTGGCGAGCGTGGGGTGGACGCCGAAGTCGGCGCTCATCGCCTCCTCGATCCCGGTGCGGTTCGCCAGCACCATCGCCGCAAGAGCGCCGAGCAGCTCCTGGCGCTCCTCGAGCGTCGGAAACGGGTCCGCGACGAACGCCGCGCGCTGGCGGGCGACGACGTCCTGCAGCTCGTCGATGGCGGCAGCATCGGTGTGCTCGGTGGTGGACATTCCTGGCTCCTTCGCGGTGTGTTGATCGGAGCCTAGACAACAGGGGTCGCCCTTTGCGTCTTAGGAACCACTGCTGTACTTTTACGCGCCCGTGACTGCGACCACAACCCCCGACGCCACCACGACCGCGGCGAAGGACCGCAGCGCCAAGGCGATCATCGTCGGCGGCGGGTTCTCGGGCCTGGCCATGGCGATCCGGCTCAAGGCCGCCGGCGTGCATGACCTCCTCGTCCTCGAGCGCGCCGGCGACGTCGGCGGCACCTGGGAGGCCAACACCTACCCGGGCTGCACGTGCGACGTCCCCTCCCACCTGTACTCGCTCTCCTTCGCGCCGAACCCGGACTGGTCATCGACGTACTCGCCCCAACCGGAGATCCGCGACTATCTGCGGCGCACCGCCGACCGTTTCGGCGTGCGGCCCCATCTGCGCACCGGCGTCTCGGTGCAGCGCGCCGACTACGACGAGGACGCGCAGCGCTGGAAGCTGAGCACGAGCGACGGGGTCTACAGCGCCGAGGTGCTGGTCAGCGCGATGGGCCCGCTGACCGAGCCGAGCTATCCCGACGTGGAGGGGCTCGATCGCTTCGAGGGCAAGGTCATGCACTCCGCGCGCTGGGACCACGACTACGACCTGCGGGGCAAGCGGGTCGCGTCGATCGGCACCGGGGCGTCGGCGATCCAGTACGTGCCCGAGATCTGCGGCGACGTCCAGCAGCTGCTCGTGTTCCAGCGCACGGCGCCCTGGGTGATGCCCCACGGCAAGCGGCCGATCAGCGAGCGCGAGCGGGCCCTGTTCCGGCGCGTGCCGCTGGCCCAGAAGCTCATCCGCGGCGCGGTGTACGCGGGCCGCGAGCTGCTCGTGCTGGGCTTCGCGAAGCGGCCCCGGCTGATGGGTGCGCTGGAGCGCCTGTCGCGCTCGCACCGCGAGAAGCAGATCGCCGACCCCCAGCTGCGCCGCGACGTCACGCCCGGATACACACTCGGGTGCAAGCGCCTGCTGCCCTCCAACGAGTGGTACCGGGCGCTCGCCCGGCCCAACGTCGAGCTCGTGACCTCGGGCCTGCAGGAGGTCCGCGAGCACAGCGTCGTCGATGCCCACGGCGTCGAGCGCGAGGTGGACGCCATCATCTTCGGCACCGGCTTCCGCGTGACCGACATCCCGTTCGCCGCGCACATCCGTGGCCGCGGCGGCGCCGGGCTCAGCGACGCCTGGCAGGGCAGTCCGCGCGCCTACCTGGGCACGTCGATCCCGGGCTTCCCGAACTTCTTCATGCTCCTCGGCCCCAACACCGGGCTGGGGCACAGCTCGATGGTCTACATGATCGAGAGCCAGGTCGAGCACGTCCGTGCGGCCATCCGGGCGCGCGACGCG
>JBDTYI010000190.1:0-13155 GCA_040005775.1 Solirubrobacteraceae bacterium | reverse complement strand
GACCAGCCGGCCGCGTGGGCGTGCGACATCCTGCCGCTGTTCGCCACGGCGACCGCGATCGAGGGCGACATCTACGCCGCCCGCGAGGACGGCGCGACCGAGGAGGAGGCCATCGCGCGCGTCTCCGCCACGTTCGGCTCGCTCCCGGCCGAGCGCTTCCCGAACCTGTCCGAGCTGGCCGGGGTGCTGACCGCGGGCGATGGCAAGCAGCGCTTCGCCTTCGCCATCGACTGCATGCTCGACGGCCTGCTCGCGGCATCGCGCCGGTAAACGGAACGTCGCGCGCCAGACACTCCGCGGGGCGGTCCGCTGCGCGCCGGGTATGCGCCCGCGCCATGTCCCGCCGGGTACCCGTCCTGCTGTCCGCGCTCGCCTGCCTGGCTGCGCTCGCGCCCGCCGCCGAGGCGCGCGAGAAGACGCCACCCGCGCCCGACTCGCTGCGCGCACCGCTCACGCGCGAGAACTTCTACTTCGTGATGGCCGACCGCTTCGCCAACGGCGATACGGCCAACGACCGCGGCGGACTCACCGGCGGACGCGACGTCACCGGCTTCGACCCCACGCGCAAGGGCTGGTACCACGGCGGCGACCTGAAGGGGATGACGTCCAAGCTCGACTACGTCAAGGGCCTGGGCACGACCGCGGTCTGGCTGACGCCGAGCTTCAAGAACAAGCCGGTGCAGGGACTCGGCACACCGTACCCGTCGGCCGGCTACCACGGCTACTGGATCACCGACTTCACCCAGATCGACCCGCACCTGGGCTCCAACCAGGACCTGCGCGACCTCATCGCGGGTGCGCACCGCCGGGGGATGAAGGTCTTCTTCGACATCATCACCAACCACACCGCCGACGTCATCGACTACGCCGAGCACCGCTACGACTACGTCTCGAAGTCGGCCTCGCCGTACACGGACGCGCAGCGCAGGCCGTTCGACGACCGCGACTACGCCGGCACGGACACGTTCCCGGCGCTCGACCCCGCCACGTCGTTCCCGTACCGGCCGGTGCTGGCCCCCGGCGACGAGCACGCCAAGACGCCGGCGTGGCTGAACGACCCGACGCTGTACCACAACCGCGGGAACTCGACGTTCTCCGGCGAGAGCTCGAACTACGGCGACTTCGCCGGCCTCGACGACCTGTTCACCGAGAACGCGAAGGTCGTCTCCGGGATGGAGGACCTCTACGACACGTGGATCAGGGACTTCGGCGTCGACGGCTTCCGCATCGACACGATGAAGCACGTCAACCTCGAGTTCTGGCAGCAGTTCCTGCCCCACATCCTGCAGACCGCGAAGGCGGCGGGGAAGTCGAAGTTCTTCGCGTTCGGGGAGGTCTACGACACGGCCTCCAACCCGTTCCTCTCCCGTTACACGACCGCGGGCCGCAGCCAGGCCGTCCTGGACTTCCCGTTCCAGCAGCAGGCGCGCGAGTTCGCAGCCTCGCACCCGACCGACCAGCTGCGTGAGCTCTTCGCCCAGGACGACTGGTTCACCGACGCGGACTCGAACGCCTACCAGCTGCCCACGTTCCTGGGCAACCACGACATGGGCCACATCGGGATGTTCCTGCGCGACGACAACCCGGGCGCGAAGGAGCCCGAGCTGCTGGCGCGCGACGGGCTCGCCCATGCACTCATGTACTTCTCGCGCGGCAACCCGGTCGTGTACTTCGGCGACGAGCAGGGCTTCACCGGCGCGGGCGGCGACCAGGCCGCCCGCCAGGACATGTTCCCGAGCCAGGACAAGGAGTACGACAACCTCGACGACGACGGCACCGACCCCGACAACGGGCAGAACCTCAACGACGGCGGCAAGAACGACGACATCGGCTCCGACGTCACGCCGATGGCCGACAACTTCGACCGGTCGCACCCGCTGTACCGGACGATCGCCGACCTCGCCCGGGTGCGCCGGCAGAACCCGGCGCTGGCCGACGGTGCCCAGCAGACGCGCCACTCGTCGCCGTCGGCGGGGGTGTTCGCGTTCTCGCGCACCGAGGGGGACCGCGGCGTCGAGTACCTGGTCGCTCTGAACAACTCGCCCACGGCGATGACCGCGCACGTCGCGACCTACTCGCCTCGCATGCCGTTCCTCCGCCTCTGGGGCGACGGTGCGCGCCGCCTGAAGACCGCGAAGGACGGCTCCGCCGACGTCACGGTCCCGGGGCTGTCGGCCGTCGTCTACCGCGCGGCGCACCGAATGACGCGCTCGAAGGCCGCGCCGCCGATCTGGTTGACGGCGCCCGCCGAGTCCTCCGGACGCCCGGAGATCGACGCCGCCGTCCACGGCACGTCGCTCTACCAGGTCTCCTTCTACGCGAACGGGACGCTGCTCGGGACCGACGACAGCGCCCCCTACCGAGTCTTCCCGGACGTCTCGGGCTACGCGCCGGGCACGCGGCTGCGGCTGACGGCCGTCGCCAAGGACAACGCCGGGCACACGTCGGTCGCGCGCGGCGCAACCACCATCGTCGCGCCGCCCACGGGCAGCGCGGGCACGGCGACCATCCACTACCGCCGCTCGGCCGGTGACTACACGGGCTGGGGCCTGCATCTGTTCGGCGACGCGATCGCCGACGGCGTCGGCACCGCCTGGGACAGCCCGCGGCCACTCACGCGCTTCGACGACTTCGGCGCCGTCTTCGAGATCCCGCTCTCCGATCCGGCGGCGTCGCTGAGTTACATCATCCATCAGCCCTCGGGCGACAACGTGCCCGCGACGCGCGAGCCCGGCGGGGACCGCTCGTTCGTGCCCGCCGTGAGCCCGGAGGTGTGGGTCAACCAGGGCGACGCGACGATCCACACGACCCGGCCACCTGTGCCTGGCCCCTAGCGCAGCGCGTCGCGCAGGGCCTCGTCGAGGTCGGGGTGCGCGAAGCCGTAGCCGAGCGCCTCGGCACGATTGGGCACCGCACGCTGGCCCTCGGTGACGATCTCGGCCATATCGCCGTAGAGCAGGGCGACGGCAAAGCCCGGGACCGGTGCGAACGCGGGCCGGTGCAGTGCCCTGCCCAGGGCCTTTGAGAACTCGGCGTTCGTGACGGGTTCGGGGGCCGTGCCGTTGACCGGGCCGTCCCAGTCGCGACCGTCGAGCGCCGCGAGGTAGAGGCCGACGACATCGTCGGCGTGGATCCACGGCAGGTACTGGTCGCCGCCGGCGACCGGACCACCCACGCCGAGCTTGAAGAAGGGCAGCATCTTGGCCAGGGCGCCCCCGCCGGCGTCGAGCACCACGCCGGTGCGGATGTGCACGACCCGGAGGCCGAGGTCGCGCGCGGCCGCGGCCTCGCGCTCCCAGGTCACGCAGACCTCGGCGAGGAAGTCGTCGCCGGCCTGGGTGTCCTCGCCGACGCGCTCGTCGCCGTGCTTGCCGTAGTAGCCCACGGCGCTGGAGGCAACGAGCGCCGTGGGGCGCGGTTCGGCGTCGCGCAGGCCGGCGACGAGGTTGCGTGTGCCGATCTCGCGCGACTCGCGGATCGCGCGCTTCGCGTCGTCGCTCCAGCGCTGGGCGACGTTCTCGCCGGCGAGGTGCACGACGGCGTCGCGGTCGAGGAGCGCCGCCGCTGGCGCCGGGCCCGCCATCGGATCCCACCCGACGGCGTCGACGCCGAGCGCCTCGCGCGCCTTCGCGGGGTTGCGCGAGAGGACGGTGACCTCGTCGCCGCGCGCCTTCAGGGCTCGGACGAGCCGGGATCCGATGAGGCCGGTGGCGCCGGTGACGGTGATCTTCATGGGTGGGATACGGCTCACCTACCCACGCGGATCGGGTAGGAGCCGCTGTGCAGGCCGACGAGCAGCTCGGCCTCGGTCTCGTGCTGCTCGACCAGCCAGGCTCGCAGCGCCGCGGGCGTGGCGAAGAACCGCGGGCGCGACGTCAGCGCGCCCGCATGCGCTCCGCGTCGATGGTCGCGAAGCCGATCGTGTCGCCGGCGACCTGCGCGGAGCCCTCGGCTTTGGCGCGCTCGGCGACGGCCGCGGCCACCACGGGGGCGACGTCGCGGTTGAACACCGACGGGATGACGTAGTCCTCGCGCAGCTCGGTATCGGGGATGATCGCCGCGATCGCCTCGGCGGCGGCCATCTTCATGTCCTCGGTGATCGCGCGGGCGCGCACGTCCAGCGCGCCGCGGAACATCCCCGGGAAGCACAGGACGTTGTTGATCTGGTTGGGGTAGTCGCTGCGCCCGGTCGCGACGATGCGCGCGTAGGGCGCGGCCTCCTCGGGGGCCACCTCGGGGTTCGGGTTGGCCATCGCGAACACCATCGCGTCGTCGTTCATCGCGGCCAGCGCGTCGGCGGGGAAGATCCGCGCCCCCGACAGGCCGATGAACAGGTCGCAGCCTTCGAGGGCGTGGGCCGGCCGGCCGACGATGCCGTCCTGGTTCGTGCGCTCGGCGTACCAGCGCTTCATCGCGTTCATGGAGCCGTCGACGTAGTCGGGGCGCTGCGTTGACACCACGCCCTTGGAGTCGGCGCCGACGAGGTGCTGGACGCCGGCTTCCATGAGGATCTTCGACACCGCGACGCCGGCGGCGCCCAGGCCGGTCACGAGCACGCGCAGGTCGCGCAGCTCGCGCCCGGTGAGCTTGCAGGCGTTGATCAGCGCGGCGAGCACGACGACGGCGGTGCCGTGCTGGTCGTCGTGGAAGACGGGGATGTCCAGCGAGGCCTTGAGGCGGTCCTCGATCTCGAAGCAGCGCGGCGCGGAGATGTCCTCGAGGTTGATGCCGCCGAAGCCGGGGGCAATGCGCTCCACCGTCTCGACGATCTCGTCGGGGTCCTTCGTGTTGAGCACGATCGGGAACGCGTCGACGCCGGCGAACTCCTTGAAGAGCATCGCCTTGCCCTCCATGACCGGCATCGAGGCCTCGGGCCCGATGTCGCCGAGCCCGAGGACCGCGGTGCCGTCGCTGACGACGGCCACCGTGTTGCGCTTGATCGTGTACTGGAACGCCTTGTCGCGGTCGGCGGCGATCGCCTGGCAGACGCGCGCGACGCCCGGGGTGTAGGCCATCGAGAGGTCGTCGCGGGTGCGCAGGGGGCTCTTGTTGTGCTGCTCGATCTTGCCGCCGACGTGCAGCAGGAAGGTGCGGTCGGTCGTGTCGACGACGCGGACGCCCTCCAGGTCGTCGAGGGCGCCGGTGATCGCGTCCCACTGATCCGGGCCCGAGGCGTCGACCGTGATGTCGCGCAGCACGGTCGCCTCCGCGACCTGCACGAGATCGACGGCGCCGATCACGCCGCCCGCGCTGCCGATCGCGCCGGCGACGAGCCCGAGCATGCCCGGCTTGTGCGCGATCTCCACGCGGATCGTGAGCGAGTACTGCGCTGACGGGGTGGCGCCCATGGCCCGGAGCATAGGCTTAGGTCCCATGACCGCGTGGACCGCTCAGGACATCGCCGATCAGTCGGGCCGGACGGTGGTCGTGACCGGGGCCAACAGCGGGATCGGGCTGGCCGCCGCGCGCGAGCTCGCTCGCGCCGGCGCGCACGTCGTCCTCGCGGTCCGCGACACCGACAAGGGTCGCGTCGCCGCCGCCGGGATGACCGGCAACTCCGAGGTCCGCTCGTTGGACCTCGCCGACCTCGGCTCGGTCCGCGCCTTCGCGCAGGAGCTCGCGGGCCCGGTGGACGTGCTGGTCAACAACGCCGGCGTCATGGCGCTGCCCGAGCGGCGCACGAAGGACGGCTTCGAGATGCAGCTCGGCACCAACCACCTGGGGCACTTCGCGCTGACCGGCCTGCTGCTGGAGCGCATCCGCGACCGCGTGGTGACGCTCTCGAGCCTCATGCACCGGGTGGGGAAGATCAACTTCGACGACCTCCAGTCCGAGCGCCGGTACCGCGCCTGGCCGGCCTACGGGCAGTCCAAGCTCGCGAACCTGATCTTCGCCTTCGAGCTGGACCGCCGGCTGCGTGCCGCGGGATCGGACGTCCGCTCCGTCGCCGCGCACCCCGGCTACGCCTCGACGAACCTCCAGACCACGGGCCCCGAGATGTCAGGCTCGAAGGTCGGCGTGCTGCTGAACCGCGTCAACAACGCCGTGCTCGCCCAGAGCGCCGAGAAGGGCGCGCTGCCGACGCTGTTCGCGGCGACGCAGGACATCCCCTCCGGCGCGTACGTGGGCCCCGACGGGCCGTTCGAGGCCCGCGGTCACCCGCACCTCGTGTCCGGCAACGGCCGCTCGCGGGATCCGGAGACGGCGCGCCGACTGTGGGAGGAGTCCGAGCGGCTGACGGGCGTGACGTTCGCCTTCTAGTGTCTGAGGACGTGGCGGCCAACGGGCACGACGAGCTCTACCTGATCGACGGCAACTCCCTGGCGTACCGCGCGTTCTTCGCGCTGCCCGAGTCGATCGCGACGTCCACCGGGATGCCGACGAACGCGATCTTCGGGTTCGCCTCGATGCTCGTGAAGCTGCTCACCGAGCACGGCCAGAAGCCGACGGTGGTCGTCTGGGACGCGGGCTCCAGCGGCCGCAAGGAGATCTCCGCCGACTACAAGGCCACGCGCCAGTCGCGCCCGGACCTGCTGCGCGAGCAGTGGCCGCACCTGGAGCCGATCGCCGACGCCTTCGGCTACCGCAACGTGAAGGTCGACGGCTTCGAGGCCGACGACGTCATCGCCTCGATCGCCCGCCGTGCTCGCGAGGCCGGCGTGCCGGTGATGGTCGTCACCGGCGACCGCGACGCATTTCAGATCATCGACGAGGACTCGCGTGTGCGCGTGATGGCCACGGGCCGGGGCATCACCGACACGAAGGTCTACGACCACCAGGCCGTGATCGACCGTTACGGCATCACGCCGGAGATGATCCCCGACTTCTACGGCCTGAAGGGCGACACGTCGGACAACATCCCGGGCGTGCCGGGCATCGGCGACAAGACGGCCGCCGACCTGCTGCAGCGCTTCGGCGACCTCGAGACGGTCCTCGCGTCGGTCGACGAGATCTCCGGCGCCAAGCGCAAGGAGAACCTCACCAACCACGCCGACGACGCCCGCATGTCCAAGGTGCTCGCGACGATCCGTGACGACATCGAGGTCGACGTCGACCCGGTCGCCGAGGCGGCCCGCGCGCCCGACCGCACGCGCCTGCGCGAGGTGTTCCGCGAGTTCGAGCTGCGCGCGCCGCTGCAGCGCCTCGAGGAGGCGCTGGGCGATCAGGAGAGCGCGGCGCCGCTGCCCGTCGAGGAGCACACGGTCAAGGTGCGCCTGCGCGAGGGCACGGTCGCCGACCTGCGCACCCTCGGCCCGGCGGGCTCGGAGGTCACGATCGCCGTGATCGCGCCCGACGTGCCGGAGGGCCAGTTGGTGGCCGAGGCGGCGACCTGGCGCTTCGGCGCCGCGGTCGGCGAGGACGTGCTCGTCGGGCCCTGCGAGCGCCCCGAGGATGTCGTCCGCGCCGTCGAGGACCGCCCGGTCGTCGCTCACGACGCCAAGGTGCTGGGCATCGTGCCGGCCCAGCTCGCGCACGACACGCTGCTGGGCGCCTACCTGCTGGAGCCCGCGCGGCGCTCGTTCCCGTTCCGCGAGATCTGCGAGGAGCGCGGCCTGGGCGCCGATTGCCCCGACGAGGCCGGGCGCGACGCGGCCCTGCTGCAGGCGCTCGCCGCCTGGCAGCGCGAGCAGATCACCGAGCGCGGGCTGCAGATGCTGCTGACCGAGATCGAGCTGCCGCTCGTGCGGGTGCTGCGCGAGATGGAGATCGCGGGGGTGCGGCTCGACAGGAAGCGCATCGCCGAGGTCGACGCCCGGGTGCGCGAGGAGGTGCATGCGCTGGAGCGCGAGATCTGGGATCTCGCCGACGAGGAGTTCGTCATCGGCTCGCCCCAGCAGCTGGGCGCGATCCTGTTCGAGAAGCTCGGGCTGTCGCGCAAACGGCGTGGCAAGACCGGCTTCTCCACCGACGCCCGCGTGCTCCAGGCGATCCGCACCGAGCACGAGATCATCCCGAAGATCGAGCGCTGGCGGGAGCTCAACCAGATCGTCAAGACCTACCTGGACGTGCTGCCGCAGCTGGCCGACGCCGAGTCGCGCATCCACACGACGTTCGTGCAGGCCGTCGCCACGACGGGGCGCCTGGCCTCGACGAACCCGAACATGCAGAACGTGCCGGTGCGCACCGAGCTGGGCCGCGAGATCCGGGGGTGCTTCCAGGCCGCTCCCGGGATGGTGCTCACCTCGGCCGACTACTCGCAGGTAGAGCTGCGGATCCTCGCCCACATCGCCGGCGAGGAGGTCCTCAAGGAGATCTTCGTGCGCGGCGAGGACGTGCACACCGCGACGGCCTCGCAGGTCTTCGGCCGCGCGCCCGAGGACCTCACGCCGATGGATCGCTCCAAGGCCAAGATGATCAACTACGGGATCGTCTACGGCCTCAGCGACTACGGCCTCGCCGACCGCCTGAACATCGAGCGCGACGAGGCCAAGGCGTTCATCGACGCCTACCTGGAGCGCTTCGGCGCGGTCGCGCGGTTCATGGCCGCCACGATCGAGCAGGCCAAGGAGCAGGGACACGTCACGACCCTGTTCGGGCGCCGCCGGCAGATCCCCGAGCTGCGGGCCCGCAACTACCAGGTACGCACCCTGGGCGAGCGCCTCGCCGTCAACACCGTCATCCAGGGCACCGCAGCCGACGTCATGAAGCTCGCGATGATCGAGGTGCACCGCGAGCTCGCGGCCAGCGGCATGAGCAGCCGCATGATCCTCACGATCCACGACGAGCTGCTGTTCGAGGGCCCGCCGGAGGAGGCCGAGCCGCTCGGCGCGCTCGTCGAGGAGGCCATGATCGCTCCGTGGGGCTCGCGCACGCCGCCGCTGGCGGTCGACGTCGGCACCGGCCCGACCTGGCTGGCGGCGAAGTAGGTGGATCGCGGCACGGCGGTCGCCGTCACCGCAGTGGCCGGCGGCGTGATCGCGCTGCAGGCGCCGATCAACGGGACGCTGGGGCGGTCGATCGGCAGCCTCCAGGCCGCGTTCGTCTCGTTCTTCATCGGCACGCTCGCGCTGCTGGCGCTCGCGGCGCTCGCCAAGGGCGGGCTGGGCACCATCAGCGGCGCCCGCGACGTCTCGTGGCACTACCTGACGGGTGGCCTGCTGGGCGCGATCTACGTCACGACGGTGCTCATCTCGGTGCGGACGCTGGGCGCGGGCGGGGTCACCGCGGCGACGATCGCGGGGCAGCTGGCGATGTCCGTCGCAATCGACCAGTTCGGCTGGCTGGGCGTCGAGAAGGACCCGATCACGATCGGGCGCGTCGCGGGCCTCGCGCTGTTGGCGGCCGGCGTCGTGCTCGTCGTCCGCGACTGAGCGAAAGTTCCTGTCGAGCGACCGCCGGGCGCGTTACGATCCGCACATGGACCAGCGTTCGGTCGCACGGCTTCTCATCGATGCCTTCTGGGTCTTCGTGGTGGGCATCATCGCCTGCTACGCCTTCTTCGTCCTCATCGGCGGCATCAGGCCGGCGGACACGCTGGGGCTGACGATCGTGATCGGAGTGCTGCTCGTGCTCTGCCTCGCACGGGCCTGGGCCCAGAGCCACCACAAGAACGCCCAGCGCGACCGGCGCCTCGTCGCCGCGCGCGAGCGCCGCGGCTTTTAGCGCAGCCTCAGTCGCCGCGGGTGAAGGGCAGCACCGCCAGCGGCGCGAGGAACGCCTGCAGCGGGACGGCGAAGCGCTGCTCGGCGTTGACCAGGAGCGTTGACGCGAGCACCATTGCCGCGGCCAGCCACCAGCCCGCCGGCGCGCGGCGCGCCGCGCGCGTGAAGACTCCGACGAGGGCGAGCGCGGCCATCAGCATCAGCCCGAGGCGCACGACCGGGGCCGCGGTGTGGGGCAGGCTGATCGTGTCGAGCGAGTGCGACGCAAAGCTCGTGGGCGCGACGCCGGCCAGGCGCCCCGCGTTGAACCAGGCGACCCTCAGCGGTTGCAGCGGGTGGTCCGCGACGTAGCCGATGACGGCGCGGGTGAGGATCGCGTCGGTGGCGGGCCCGTCACCGATCGTCTTGGCCCGCTCGCGGGGATAGACGTTCGACAGGCGCGGGTCGCGCCAAAGCCCGTCGCCGGCGGACTTGTCGTTGTAGGTCCCCGCGAGCGTGTTGCCGGCCTCGGTGCTGACCGGGATGAACGTGTGGAAGACGACGGCGTTGCGGATCGTCCAGGGCGCGACGGTCAGCGCGCCCAGGCACACGACGACCAACGCGGTTCGCCGACCGCCGGCACACAGCGCGAGCGCGAGCAGCAGCGCGAGGCCGGCGGGGCGGGTGAGCGCGGCGGCTCCGCCGAGCATCCCGGCCGCGATCGCCCAGCGAGGCCGCCGGCGGGCCTCGAGCGCGCAGGCCAGCGCACCGAGCTCCAGCACGACGAACAGCGGCTCGGAGATCAGCGACCCCGAGTAGACGATGAGCACGGGGGAGAGGGCGGCGAGCGCGGTCGCCGCCAGAGCGGTCCGCCGCCCCCAGATCTTGTGCGCGACGATGCCGACGAGCCCGACGCCGACCGTCGCGATCAGGACCTGGACGAGCCGCGGGCCCAGGAGGTCGTGGCCCAGCACCGAGCGGGCCAGCGCCAGGACGACCGGGAAGCCGGGCGCGCGGTAGGCGGTCGGGGCCACGATCCCCTGGGTCTCGAAGACCGGATAGCCCCCCGTCTTGACGAGCGCGACCGCGTGGACGAGGTAGCTGTGGTCGTCGTGGATGGGCACGTAGTCCGGGGTGACTCGCACGATCGCGGCCCGCAGCAGCAGCGCGGTCGCGACCAGGGCCCACCAGATGCGCGAACGCAGCACGGGTGCAGTGTTCCCCACCACGGCCCGCGAGGCGCCCAGACGCCGGGCGCGCAAGTCCTTCGGTTCCGTACGTTGTCGCTCGCCATGAAGCTTCGACGACTCCTGCTGGCGGCGGTAAGCGCCCTCATCGCCGTGGCGGCGCCTCCGCGCTCGTGCTGCGCGGCGGCCATGACGAGCGCGAGGCGACGGCCTGCCCGCCCGGGAGGAGCCCTAGCCCGGCGAGTCGGAGCCCGCGGGCGAGGCTGAGAGCAAGGGCTGTCAGCCGCGCCAGCACCCGGAGTCCTTCGCCGACGTGTCGCGCATCAGCGCCAACCAGACGGCGGTCGCCGCCGGCAGGCTCTATCGCCTGAGCTTCTCGGCGAGGACGCTCAAGCGAGGCACCTACCACTTCGTCGTCACCGGCAACGCCGGCGGCAGCAAGGTGACGCGGACCGTGACCGCGCGGCGGCTCTAGGGCTGCGTCCGGGCGCCGTGGCGAGTTATGCACGACTGTCGTGCAGAACTCGCCTCGGACTACCGTGCAGCGCGAACTCGGGCGGCGCGATGCGTAGGTAGCGCCCGAAGGACCAGTCGAGGAAGCGGCGGTTGTCCATCGCGCGGACGACCGCCGTCATCGCACGGGGGCGGGGGTTGACGTGCCCGATGAGCGTCTGGACGTTCAGCAGCGCGTCGAAGACCCGGCGGCGCTCCTCGCAGAAGGACCGGTAGCGCGCCTGCGCCTCGACGTGCGACGAGCGCCCGTCGAGCACCGCGCGCAGCTCGCGGCCGCAGGCCAGGCCGAAGTAGAACGCGGTCCGGATGCCCTCGGCCGTCGCCGGGATGCAATGCCCGGCGCTGTCGCCGACGAAGAAGACGCCGTCCTCGATCGGGTCGCGCATCTGGTGCGGGATCCAGTTGCCCTGATAGCCGTGGGACTCCACGCCGACGTCGGCGGCCAGGCGCACGGTCGGATCCTTGACCTTGCGGTGCGGATCGAAGGAGCCGATGCCGACGCGCACCTCGTCACCCGCCGGGAACGACCAGCCATAGCCGGCGGGGACATAGCGGGGATCCAGCCAGAGCTCGAGGTCGTCGCGCACGGCGCCCGGGTGGACCTCCAGGCCGCGCGAGAGCCGCGCCGCGGGCGGCTGGATCGGCTCGGGCGCGTTGGACAGCACGCGGCGCCACCCCAGCGCGTCGACGATCAGCGGCGCGGTCAGCTCACCGCGGTCGGTGACGACGACGTCGCCCTCGCGGCGCTCGACCTTCGCGGTCTCGAACTCCACGCCGGGTGACTGGGCGCGCAGCAGCGCGCACAGCCGCTGATAGTCGAACGTCGCGAAGTCCCACGGCAGCGTCCAGCGGAACGACCGCCGCGGGGTGTGGATGACGAGGTCGCGAAAGCTCTGGCGGATCGCGGCGTCGAGGCCGAGGTTGCGCAGCCAGTCGGCGGGCGCGGCGCACGCGCTCGTCTGGCGCTCGCCGATCTCGTAGCGGTCGATCATGAGCACCCGCGCGGGTGGATGGGACGTTTTCGACAGCTCGCGGGCGACGGTGAGACCGGCGAAGCTCGCGCCGCAGATCAGGACGTCGTAGGACCCGCTCAGCGGCGTGCGGTCCTCACCGCGTTTGGTGGCTCTCGACGGCATCGAGGCGCGATTCTAGGAAAGCCCCCCTGCGCTAGGATCCGCGGTCCATGACCCAGACCCTCAACCCACCGACTGACGCCAAGGTCGTCGAAGGTTCGGACGGCCTGCTGCTCGAGATCGACGGGCAGATCGTTCCCAACTACGACGCCACCTTCACCCTCTTCGAAGAGGGGGAGGTCGTCTCCGGCCGAGTCGTCCGCATCGACAACGACGAGGTCCTCGTCGACATCGGCTACAAGAGCGAGGGGGTCATCCCCTCCAACGAGCTTTCCATCCGCAAGAGCGTCGACCCGCACGACGAGGTCGAGCTCGGCGAAGAGGTGGATGCCCTCGTCCTCACCAAGGAGGACCAGGACGGCCGCCTGATCATGTCCAAGAAGCGTGCGCGCTTCGAGAAGGCATGGCGCCGCATCGAGACCGCCGCCGAGTCCGGCGACCCCGTCGAGGGCACGGTCATCGAGGTCGTCAAGGGCGGCCTCATCATCGACCTCGGCGTCCGCGGCTTCCTGCCCGCCTCGCTCGTCGACATCCGCCGCGTCGCGGACCTCGACGAGTTCATGGGCACGAAGATCGAGACCAAGGTCATCGAGCTCAACCGCTCGCGCAACAACGTCGTCCTGAGCCGCCGCGCGGTGCTCGAGGAGGAGCGCAAGGAGCAGCGCCAGGAGATCCTCGATCAGCTACAGCCGGGCATGATCGTCGAGGGCCAGATCTCGAACATCGTCGACTTCGGCGCGT
>JBDTYI010000189.1:0-17741 GCA_040005775.1 Solirubrobacteraceae bacterium | reverse complement strand
GGAAGTTCTCCTGGCCGGCGCGGTTCTCGGCGATCCACTCGCGGGCGAAGTCGCCGTCCTGGATCTCCTTGAGGATCTGCTTCATTGCCGCGCGCGTGTCGTCGGTGATGACGCGCTTGCCGCGCGTGTAGTCGCCGTACTCGGCCGTGTTGGAGATCGAGTAGCGCATCCCCTGGAGGCCCTTCTCGTACATGAGATCGACGATCAGCTTGAGCTCGTGCAGGCACTCGAAGTAGGCCATCTGCGGGTCGTAGCCCGCCTCGACAAGCGTCTCGAAACCGGCCTGGACGAGCTCGCTCGCGCCACCGCAGAGCACGGCCTGCTCGCCGAAGAGGTCGGTCTCGGTCTCGTCCTTGAACGTCGTCTCGATGACCCCGCCGCGGGTGCAGCCGATGCCGCGGGCGTAGGCGAGGGCGAGCTCCTTCGCGCTGCCGCTGGCGTCCTGGGCGACCGCGACGAGCCCAGGCACGCCAGAGCCCTCTACGTACTGGCGGCGCACGAGGTGGCCGGGGCCCTTGGGAGCGACGAGGGCGACGTCGACGCCCGGGGGCGGCTCGACCTCGCCGTAGTGCACCGAGAAGCCGTGGCCGAAGAGCAGCGTGTTGCCCTCGGCGACGCCGTCGCGCACGTCGGACTCCCAGATGTCGTGGTGGCGCTCGTCGGGCGTGAGCATCATCACGACGTCGCCGCGGGAGGCCGCGTCGGCGACGGGGAGGACCTCGAGGCCACCCTCGCGGGCCTTCTCGACGCTCTCGGAGCCCTCGCGGAGCCCGACGACGACCGAGACGCCGGAGTCCTTCAGGTTCAGCGCGTGGGCGTGGCCCTGGGAGCCGAAGCCGATGATCGCGACGGTCTTGCCGTCGAGGAGTGAGAGGTCTGCGTCGTCGTCGTAGAACATGGGCGCGCCACTCTACGCGACGGTCTTCGAGCGCTGCGGCGTGAGCCCCTCGGGCGTCCCGGGGAGGTCGGGCGGCGTCTCGCGCCCGCGCCGTCGCAGCTCGCTGCGAACGGTCAGGCCGGCTCCGATCAGGGTCACCATCGCGATCGTGTAGAGCCCCAGCAGGATCACTGCGAGCAGCAGGAACAGGCGCACCGCCGCAAAGCCCGCCGTCGCGCCGAAGTACAGCCCGACGATCGCGGGCACCGCCTGGATCGCGATCCCGGCCGGCAGCGCCCCAAGCACGCACGCGCGGAACCGCGGCCGCGAACGCGGCGACCAGTGGTAGACGAACGCGAACAGAACGATCGAGCCGAGCGTGTTGAGCACGACGAACAGCCAGCCCGGCAGCGCCGTGCGCAGGCTCAGCGCGTCGGCGACGTCCCCGATCACCGGGGCCGCGGCGGTCGCCGTGATGACCATCACCGCGATCGCGGCGCCGAGCAGGATGTTCCGGATGCGCCCGGTGACCACGTCGTGGCGCTTGCAGTCGAGCATCCGCGACTCGCAGCGCTCGATCACCCCGATCGCGCCCGAGCTCGTCCACAGCATCGCCACGAGCGCGATCGCCAGCAGCATCGGCGAGTTGTCGCGCGTGCCCGTCACCAGGCGCACGATGTCGGAATGAACCGCCTCGGGCAGGAAGCGGTTGAGCCCGTCGGCGACGCGAATCGCCGCGTCGGCGTTCTGCAGCAGCAGCGCCTCGAGCGCCGCCAGCCCGAGCGCCACGGGCGCCAGCGAGAGCAGCAGGAAGTAGGTGAGCGAAGGGACGTCGTCGGCGATCCCCTCCCCCCAGTAGAAGTCGAAGGCCCGCTTGGGCAGCCCGCGCACTACGCGGAGGCCGCGGCGACGAGCGCCCGGGCAGGGATGATCAGGGAGCCGTCGTGCTGCACGTACTCCTGATACCCAGCGTCGAAGGCGTCACGCAGGCGATAGTGCGCGGCCGGCGTCAGGCTCGACACGGCATTGCGCGTGGCGGCCGACGTGTCCTGCAGCGACTCCCACCAGTCGTCGAGCGAAGCTGACCGCTGCTCGAGGTCCATCGGCTCGACCTGCACCTCGGCGAAGCCCGTCGTCTCCAGCAGCTCCTGCACCGCACCCGGCGCCGACAGGCGAAACGGTCCCGGGGCGTCCGGGTCGGCGGGCTGGCCGACGCCCTGCTCGTTCAGCACCCGGCGTACGACGCCCAGCCACGGATTGCGCTCGATCGTGTCCCACACCGCCAGCGCGACGCGGCCACCGGGCTTGAGCACGCGGCGCGTCTCGCGCAGCGCGGTCTCCGGATCGGCGAGCAGCATGTACCCGAAGCGGCACAGCACCCCGTCCATCGTCGCCGTCGGCACGTCGATCCACTCGGCCTCCATCGCCCGCGCCTCGACGTTCGTCGCGCCCGCGGCCTCCGCGTTGCGCCGCGCCGCCTCGACCATCGCCTCGGCGCCGTCGGTGAGCAGCACCTCGCCGCCGGGCGCCACCAGCTCGGCGGCCAGCAGCCCCGTGTCGCCCAGGCCGGCGGCCAGCTCGAGCACCCGGTGCCCGGGCTGGGGTGCGATCGCCTCGACCATCCACTGCGACAGCCCCAGCGCCATCTGCTGGAACTCGGCGCGGCGCTTCTCCCAGCCGGCCGCCGACTGCTCCCAGCGGTCGCGGCTCTCGGCTCTGTAGTCGTCGGGGCTCGTGCTCATCGCAGGCTTCTACGCAGCAGCTTGCCCGATGGAGTGCGCGGGAGGAAGGCGGCGAACGAGAATGCCTTGGGCACCTTGTAGCGGGCGAGGCGGTCCGCGCACCACTCGTAGAGCTCGTCCTCGGTGACCGGGCCGCGCGCGACGACGGTCGCGACGATCGCCTCACCCCAGTCCGGGTCGTCGATCGCGTGCACACCGGCCTCGGCCACCATCGGGTGCGCCTCGAGCACGGCCTCGACCTCCGCCGGGGCGACGTTCTCGCCGCCGGAGATGATCGTGTCGGCCTTGCGCCCCTCGATCCGCAGCGCGCCGTCGGCCATGAACTCGCCGAGGTCGCCGGTGGCCAGCTCGCCGCCGACACCGGGGCTGACCGTCGGCCCGGAGACCATGATCTCGCCGTCCTCGGCCAGGCGCACGCGCGTGCAGAACAGCGGCGCGCCGTTGGTCGTCACCTGCGAGCACGCCTCGGTCATCCCGTAGGTCGCCGCGACCCGCACCCGCGCCGCCGCCGCGCGGCCCTGCAGCGCGTTCGTGATGGGCGCGCCGCCCAGCAGCGCCCAGCGCAGCCGGGGCGGGGTGCGCAGGCCCGCGTCGAGCAGGCGCTGGAGTGTCGTCGGGACGACCGAGACGACCGTCGGGCCCTCCTCGTCCATGAGCAGGTCGCAGGCACGCTCGGCGTCGAAGCGCTCGTGGACGATCGCCGTCGTCGCGTAGATCGCGCTGCGGATGACGATCGACAGGCCCCCGACGTGCGCGAGCGGCAGCGTGCACAGCCAGCGCTCCTCCGGGTCGAGCCCGAGCGCGACCGCCGAGCCGAGCGCGCTCCACAGCCAGTTGCCATAGGTCAGCTCGATCGGGCGCGGCCGCCCGCTGGTGCCCGAGGTGTGGACGATCACCGCCGTCGCGTCGAGGTCGTGCCCGCCGGCGAGCTCGACCTCGTGGTCCTCGGCCGCGATGACCGGGCCGTCGACGACCTCCTTGGCGCCGCGCGTGATCTCGCTGCGCTCGGCCGCGTGCAAGCGCACGTCGACCGGCACCGCAACGGCGCCCAGGCGGAACAGCGCGTGCAGCGCGATGCAGAACTCGTCGCCGGGCGGCAGGACGAGCGCGACGCGGTCGCCGGGTCCCACGCCCCGCCCGGCCAGGCGCCGCGCCATGAGGTCGGCGCGCACCAGGAGGTCGGAGTAGGTCAGCTCGTTCACCGCGCGCCGCGCGGGAGACCGCTGGGCAGCGTTGACGAGCCAGGAGTCGACGATCACTTCTCGCAAAGTAGCCTGCGCGCCGTATGACAGTTGAGTGGCAGGCCGCGGCCGACTTCGACGACATCCGCTACGAGACCTCCTCGGACGGAATCGCGAAGATCACGATCGACCGCCCCGAGGTGCGCAACGCGTTCAGGCCCCAGACGGTCGTCGAGCTGTCGCGCGCGTTCGAGCTCGCCCGCGAGGACCCCAGCGTCGGCGCGATCATCCTCACCGGCGAAGGCCCGCTGGCGTTCTGCTCCGGCGGCGATCAGCGCGTGCGCGGCGACCAGGGCTACGAGTCCGAGCCGGGCAGCGGTGTCGGGCGCTTCCACGTCACCGACCTGCACGTGCAGATCCGCCGCCTGCCCAAGCCCGTCGTCGCGATGGTCGCCGGCTACGCCGTCGGCGGCGGCCACGTGCTGCATCTGGTCTGCGATCTGACCATCGCCGCCGACAACGCGCGCTTCGGGCAGACCGGGCCGCGGGTGGGGTCGTTCGACGGCGGCTTCGGCGCGTCGATCCTCGCCGGCCTCGTCGGCACCAAGAAGGCCAAGGAGATCTGGTTCCTCTGCCGTCAGTACGACGCCCGGCAGGCGCTGGAGATGGGCCTGGTCAACACGGTGGTGGCGCTCGACGAACTCGAGGCGACGACCGTCGCGTGGTGCCGCGAGATGCTCGCCCTCTCCCCCTTCGCCCTGCGCCTGCTGAAGGCGAGCTTCCACGCCTCCGAGGACGGCTACGCCGGCATCCAGCAGCTCGCCCACGACACGAACCTCCTCTTCTACGCCTCGGAGGAGGCCAAGGAGGGCCGCGAGGCCTACAAGGAGAAGCGCGCGCCGGACTTCACCCAGTTCCCGCGCCGACCGTAATGGCACGAGTGTCGCCCGTTCGCATCTGGATCATGGCCGCGCGCCCGCGGACGCTGCCCGCGGCGATCGCGCCCGTGCTCGTCGGCACCGCGCTGGGCGCCACCGAGCGCGACCTGCGCGTCGGCGGGTTCATCGCCGCGCTGCTGGGCGCCATCTTCATCCAGGTCGGGACGAACCTGTCCAACGACTACTCCGACGCGCGGCGCGGCGCCGACACCGAGGAGCGCCTCGGGCCCGTCCGCGTGACCGCCGGCGGCCTCGTGCCGCCGCGCCAGGTGCTCGTCGCGACCTACGTGTCCTTCGCCCTCGCGGTGCTGTGCGGGGTGTACCTCGTCGTCCTCGCCGGGCCGCTGCTGCTGCTCATCGGGGCGCTGTCGATCCTCGCCGGCGTGCTCTATACCGGCGGCCCGCGCCCCTACGGGTACGAGGGCCTGGGCGAGGTGTTCGTGTTCACCTTCTTCGGGCTCGTCGCCGTGGCCGGCTCCTACTACGTCCAGGCCGAGCAGGTCACGTGGGAAGCGCTCGTGCTCGCGGTCCCCGTCGGACTGCTGGCCAGCGCGATTCTCGTGGTCAACAACGTGCGCGACCTCGACACCGACCGCCGGGCGGGAAAGCGCACCCTGGCCGTACGACTCGGAAGGCAGCGCGCCCGTACTCTCTACGAGCTCATGGTCTACGGCGCCTTCGTCACTGCGCCGCTGCCCTGGGTGCTGGGAGCCCTGTCGGCTTGGCTGCTGCTGCCGATCGTGCTCCTGCCGCTCGCGGTCCAGCTCGCACGCACCGTCCGGAGCCACACGGACGGGCCGACGCTCAACGGCGCGCTCGCGCGGACCGGCATGCTCCAGCTGCTCTTCTGCACCCTGCTGGCCACCGGGCTGCTGCTGAGCTGATGGACGTTCGCGTCGCCTCCGTGACCCTGACCTTCGCCGAGGCCATGCCTACGGCCTGGGGCACGTTGAAGGCCCGTGAGCTGCTCCTGCTGCGCATCCGCGACTCCGACGGGGTCGTCGGCTGGGGCGAGGCGGGCGCGCTGGAGCCCTACGACGGGGTCTCGACCGAGCAGGTGCGCGCGGCGCTTGAGGCCTACGAGCCGATCCTGCGCGACGGCGACGACGCGACGGGCAGCGAGATCCTCGCGCGCTGCCGCGTGGTCGACGGCCTGCCCCAGGCGCTGGCCGCCGTCGACCTCGCGCTCTGGGACCGGGCGGGCAACCGTGAGGGCCACCCGGTCGCCGACCTCCTCAGCGACAACCCGTCCGGCTCGGTGCGCGTGAACGCCACGATCGCCGCGACCGACCGCGCGCAGGCGGCGTCGCAGGCGGCGCGCGCCGTCGGCGAGGGCTACTCGTGCGTGAAGGTGAAGGTCGGCATCGGTGACGACGCCGGGCGCGTCGCGGCGGTCCGGGCGGCGATCGGCAACGACACCGAGCTGCGCCTGGATGCCAACGGCGCCTGGGGGGTCGACGAGGCGGTGCGCTCGATCGAGGCGCTCGCGCCGGCGGGGCTCGAGCTGGTTGAGGAGCCGGTCCACGGCGTCGAGCAGATCCGCGCGGTGCGCGACCGCGTCGCGGTGCGCGTGGCGATGGACGAGACCGCCGGCCAGCCCGGGTCGCTGACGGCGAAGGTGGCCGACGCGGTGTGCCTGAAGGTGTCGCGCTGCGGCGGGATCTCCGGTCTCCTCGCGCAGGCCGCGCTCGTGCGCGCGACGGGCGCCGACGTGTACGTCTCCTCGACGTTCGACGGGCCGATCGGCATCGCCGCGGCGATCCACTGCGCCGCCGCGCTCAAGCCCGATGGCGCGTGCGGCCTCGGGACGCTCGGCCTGTTCGCCGACGAGCTGACGGTCCTGCCGGTGCACGAGGGCGCCATCGAGGTGCCCGACTCCCCCGGCCTGGGCGTCTAGGCCAGCACTGCCGCCAACGCCCGCGGCGCCTCGCGCGGCAGGCCGTGCCCAGCACCGGGCACGACGACCAGCTCGGCGCCCGGGATCGCAACGGCGAGCCGTTCGCCCAGCGCCACGAACTTCGCGTCCCGCTCCCCGGCCACGACCGTCGTCGGCATCGTCAACTCCCCGAGGCGGTCCCATAGCGGCGCCATCGCGCCGGTGCCGATCCCGCGCAGCACCACAGCGAGGCCGGCCGGGTCGTTGCGCAGCATGTCCTCGCGCCAGATCTGCGCGGTGTCAGGCGGCGTGCCGGCGAACAGGGGCTGTGCCGCCCAGCGGTCGGCGAACGCCTCGGGCGTGGCGGTGTCGGCGAACGCGGCGAGCTGCTCGTCGCTCGCTCGCCGCGCCGAGCGCTCGTCCTCGTCGTCGATCCCGGCGGTCGTCGCGACGAGGACGAGCCGCCCCACCCGCTCGGGGTCGGCGAGCGCAGCATGCAAGGCGATTCGGCCGCCCATCGAGTAGCCGCACAGCGTCACCGGCGCGCGCCCGGCGGACAGCGCGTCGGCCGCGCACGCGTCGAAGGACACCGGCCGCGCGGCCGTCGCCGCGCCGTGGCCGCGCAGGTCGGGGGCGACGGCTCGGTAGGTTTGCGCGTCGAGCCGCTCCAGCACCGGATCCCAGGCGCGCCCCGTTCCGGCGAAGCCGTGGAGGAGGACCAGGTCGGCGACGGACATCACCCCATGTTGACCGACGGCATCGACACCCACCTGCTCCTGCGCGCGTTCGTCGACGAGCTGGCGCGCCAAGGGCTCGCCGGCGCCTGCACCTCCCCCGGCTCGCGGTCGACGCCGCTGGTGCTCGCGCTCGCCCGCCACGGCCGGCTGCCCGTCTGGTCGCACGTCGACGAGCGCGGCGCCGGCTTCTTCGCGCTCGGGGTCGCCAAGCAGTCCGGGTGGCCCGCGGCGGTGGCCTGCACGAGCGGGACGGCGGCCGCGCACTACCTGCCGGCGGTCATCGAGGCTCGCGAGGCGCGGATCCCGCTGATCGTGCTGACCGCCGACCGTCCGCCGGAGCTGCGCGACGTCGGCGCCGGGCAGACGATCGACCAGCTGAAGCTCTACGGCGACGCGGTGAAGTGGTTCTTCGAGGTCGGGACGCACCCTGCGACGCCGGACCGCACGCGCTGGATCCGCGGCCTGGCGGTCCGCGCGGTCGCGGAGGCCACGGGCGGGCGCCCGGGCGCCGTGCACCTGAACTTCGCGCTGCGCGAGCCGCTCGTGCTCCATGAGGTGCTGCCCCCGCCCGCCGAGGAGGAGCCCCGGCGCCGCACGCGCCGCGCCGCGCCGCCGACGGCGATCGAGCTCGACCCCGGCCCGCGCGCCATCATCGTCGCCGGGCGCCACGAGCGGGCCGACGGCCTGGCCGCGGCCCTCCCCGCCGCCGCCGCCGCACTCGGAGCCCCGTTGCTGGCCGACCCGCTCTCGGGCGCCCGCCGCGGGCCCGCCGCCATCGCTCACTACGACGCCCTGTTGCGCGACCAGCGCTTCGCCGCCGCGCCCGACCCGGCCGTGGTGCTGCGCGTCGGCGACCTGCCCACCAGCAAGCCGCTGCGCCAGTGGCTGGCCAGCCTCGACGCCCACCAGATCGCCTTCGACCCCGAGCATGCCCACCAGGATCCCGACGGCGTGGTCGACGAGGTCCTCGACGCCGACCCGGCCGAGTGGGCGCTCGCGATGGCCAGCGGCGGCCGCGACGGTGCCCCGTGGCTGGCGGAGTGGCGCGCCGCCGACGCCGCCGCCGCGCACGCGATCGACGCCACCCTGGGCGACGCGGTCAGCGAGCCGGGCGTCGCCCGCGCCCTCGCCGCCCTCTCGGGCAAGGTCACGGTCTTCACCGCCTCGTCGATGCCGGTGCGCGACCTCGAGACGTTCTGGCCCGCGCGTGACAGCCCGCCGCGCGTGCTCGCCCATCGCGGGGCGAACGGCATCGACGGCACCATCGCCGCCGCCTACGGCGCCGCCGCTGCCGGCGCGCGCGTCGTGCTGCACATCGGCGACGTCGCGCTCGCCCACGACCTCGGCGCGCTGCTGTGCCACCGGCGCCTGCGCGTGCCGATCACGATCGTGCTCGTCGACAACGCCGGCGGCGGCATCTTCGACTTCCTGCCGATCGCCGCGGAGACCGACGCCTTCGAGGAGCACATCGCCACGCCCACCGGACTGGAGGCCGAGCGCGTCGCGGCGCTCTTCGGCCTCGAGTACGAACCTGTGACGACCCTCGCACAACTCCGTGAAGCACCGGGCACCCTGCTGCACGTCCGCACCGACCGCGCCCGCAACGTGACCCTGCACCGCGAGGTGTGGGCCGCCGTGTCCTCCGCCCTTCGCTAGCCCGTGTACCACGCGATCGTCCGCCGCCGCACCGCCCGGGTCTTCGACCGCCTCCGTCGCGGCGAGTGGGACGCGATCGTCGCCGACCTCGCGCCCGACGTGCATCACGTGTTCCCGGGCGATCACCCGCTCGGCGGCGAGCGCCACGACCGCGACGCGGTCCGGCGCTGGTTCGAGCGCCTCGGCCTGCTGTTCCCCGGCCACGACTTCGCGGTGCACCGCGTCGTGTCGCGCGGCGGCCCCCGGTCAACCTGGGTGGCCGTGCAGTGGAGCGCGATCCTCACGCCCGCTGCCGGCCCCGCGTACACGAACCACGGAGCGCACTGGATCCACCTGCGCTGGGGGAAGTGCACGGCCTTCCACGCCTACCTCGACACGCAGCGGATCGCCAGCGCGTGTGCGGAGATGGTCGCGGGCGGCGTCGAGGAGGCCGGCGCGCCGCCCGTGACGTAGCTCCGCAGTCGATTCATCGCCGGTCAGGTTCGGTGCTAGAGCGTGACGGTGCCGGCGATCGACGTCGTGGTCGCTCCGGCGATCCAGACCTGACCGGCGTCCTGGGAGACGTACACGCGCCCGGTCCGCCCGAGCGCCGTGCCCTGGCGCGCCACGTAGGGCGCGGCGAGCCGGCCGCTCTCCAGCAGCCACCCCGCGAGCGAGGCGTTGAGGCTGCCGGTCACCGGGTCCTCGCCCCCCACCCCGCCCGGGCCGCGGAAGAACGCTCGGACCTCCAGCTCGCCGTCGGGCGCAAGCGCGGCGACGCCGACGTCGTCGTGCGCGGTCAGCCGCGGCTCCAGGGCCAGGACCTCGTCGGGCGATCGCAGCAGGACGCCGAGCCACCCGGGGCCGTTGTCGATCCACGCGGCGTCCAGGACGGCGTCGTCGTCCACGCCGAGGTCCTCCAGGACGGCGGCCAGCAGCGCCGGCTCGACCGCGCCGGAGCGAATGAGCGGCGGTGCGGCGAAGGCGAAGCCGTCCGGCGTGCGGCGGATCTCGATCAGCCCCGCCGCGCACTCCTGCACGACGCGCTCGGGCGTCGCGTCGCCCGCCCACGCGTGGCAGGTGCCGAGCGTCGGGTGCCCGGCGAACGGCAGCTCGCGGCTGCCGGTGAAGATCCGCACCCGGTAGTCGGCGTCGGGCGCGGTGGGCGTGAGCACGAACGTCGTCTCCGACAGGTTCGTCCACGTCGCGAAGCGCTGCATCTCCTCGCCGCTCAGGCCCTCCCCGTCGAGCACGACGGCCACCGGGTTGCCTCCGAGCGGCTCGGCGGAGAACACGTCGACCTGGGCAAAGCGGCGCTCGCGCATCTAGATCCCGAGCTCCATCTGACGAGGCGACGGCTCCAGCGCCTCGTCGCTCAGGCTCGGGCGCCCGCGCTTGGCCCAGTGGTCGAGCACCTCGCGCGCGCGGCATTGGTGGTAGCTGATGCGCTTGTCCGCCGGCACGATCTGCAGGCCGCCGGGCACCGTGCCGGTGACCTCGGCGAGGAAGACGCGGCCGAGGCGGTTGACCCGCACCACGTCGCCCGCCGCGATCCCGTTGAGGCGCACGCTCAGCCGGCGAGGATCGGCAGCAGGGCCTCGAGCTTGACCTCGGTCTCGGCCAGCTCGGCGGCCGGGTCGGAGTCGCGCACGACCCCGACGCCCGCGTAGCAGCGCGCGACCGGCCCGCGCAGCAGCGCGCAGCGCAGCGCGACGCAGAACTCGCCGTCCTCGGAGGTGTCCGTCCACCCCACCGGCCCCGCGTACCAGCCGCGGTCCAGGCCCTCCAGTGCGGGGATGAGCGGAACGGCATCGGCGTGCGGCTCGCCGCCGACGGCCGGCGTCGGGTGCAGCATCCCGGCCAGCTCCACCGCGCTGACGGGGTGGGCGAGCTGGGCACGGATCGGCGTGGCCAGATGCTGGATGTTCGCCATCTTCGCGATGACGGGCTCATCGGCCGCGGTGACCCACACGCTGTGCGGGCGCAGCGCGCGGACGATCCGCCGTGTGACGATGTCCTGCTCCTCGCGGTCCTTGTCGGAGCGCAGGAGCTGCTCGCCGAGGTGGTCGTCGACGGCCGGGTCGGCGCTGCGCCGGGTCGAGCCCGCGAGCGCGAGCGTTCCCGCCCGCTGCCCCGAACGGCGCACGAGCAGCTCCGGGCTGGCGGCGACGAAGGCGGCGTCGCCCCGGCCGGCGGCGAACGTGAAGCACTGCGGGAACGCCTCGCGGAGCACGCCCAGCAGCGCCGCCGCGTCGTGTGCGTGGGCTGCGTGGACCATGACCTCGCGCGCGAGGACCACCTTGTCGAAGGCGCCCGCGCGGATGCGCTCGACCGCCCGCGCCACGGCCGCCTCGTAGTGCTCAGGCGGCATCGCGCTGGCCACGCGGGCCCGGTCGACGGGGTCGGGATCGAGCAGGGGCAGCGGAGCTGAGCGCAACTCGCCGGCCCGAGCCTCGAGCCGCGCGGCGACCTCCGCCGCGTCGTCGTCGGCGCGCAGCAGCGCGGCGAGCGTCAGCCGCACGTCGTCTCCGGCGCGCGCGAGCGCGACCTCGGGGACGTGCAGCGAGGCGGGCGGGAACCCGGCCCAATGGGGCGCCCTCCCGCCGTCGGGGGCGAAGGCGAAGCCGCCGACCGCCACCGGCCCGGAGCCCGGCCGGGCCGCCGGGTCGTAGACGGCCGACGCGGTGAGCTTGCGCCAGCGAGCGGCCACGCGGCGGTACCGGCCGGGGCCGCGGTCGTCGATGGCGTCGACGCACCCGAGCGTGGCGAGGGCGAAGTGGTCGCGATCGGGCTGCTCGAAGCAGAACCACGCCTCGCCCGCGCGGCGCGAGGCGGCCACGATCGCCGTCGGGTCCGCGTCGGGCGCGAGCGCGACGGTCAGGGCGACCAGGCACTCGCCCTCGCGCCGCGCCCGGCGCAGGCCCTCGTCGACGTGGGCGCGCAGCCGCGCTCGCTCGGGCGGTCCGAGGAGCGGGCGATCGGCGACCTGCAGCGTCACCGGGCTCAGGTTTCGCCGCGGCCGCGCGAGATCGCGATCTCGCCGGTGCGCATCATCTCGATGAGCCCGAACGGGCGCACCATGCGCTCGAAGGCCTCGACCTTGTCGGTCGTGCCGGTCACCTCGATGATGATCGAGCGCTTCGTCACGTCGACGACCTTGCCGCGGAAGATCTCCGAGATCTGCATGACCTCGGCGCGCTGGCCGCCGTCGGCGGCGACCTTGAACAGCGCGAGCTCGCGGGTGACCGTGTCGCCCGGCTCGAGGTCGCGGATCTTCAGGACGTTGATCAGCTTGTGCAGCTGCTTGGTGACCTGGTCGATCGGGTGCAGCGCGCCGTCGACGGTCAGCGTGATCCGCGACAGGCGCCCCTCGTCGGTCGGGCCGACCGTGAGGGTGTCGATGTTGAAGCCGCGCCGCGCGAACAGGCCCGCGATGCGGGTCAGGACGCCCGGCTTGTCCTCGACGAGGATCGACAGGACGTGCTTGCGCCCCGTCCGCATCCCACCGGCGGCCTCGAGCTCCTCGAGGCTCAGCAGCTCCTTGGTCCCTGGCTCGCCCATGGCCTTGGTCACCCGACCATGTCGCGCGCGGCCTGGCCGGGCGCGATCATCGGGTACACGTTCTCCTCAGGCGTGACGCGCACGTCGACGAGGACGGGGCCCCCGGTCGCGAGCGCCTCCTTCATGTCGTCCACGAGCGTGGTCTTGTCGGTCAGGCGCATGCCCGTGGCGCCGTAGGCGTCGGCGAGCTTGACGAAGTCGGGGAACTTGCCCATGTCGACGTTCGAGTAGCGCTTGTCCCAGAACAGCTCCTGCCACTGGCGGACCATGCCCAGGTAGCCGTTGTTCATGATGAACACCTTGATCGCGATGCCCTCCTGGGCGCACGTCGCGAGCTCCTGCATGTTCATCTGGACCGACCCGTCGCCGGCGATACAGACGACGGTCTCGTCGGGGCAGCCGACCTTGGCGCCCATGGCCGACGGCAGGCCGAAGCCCATCGTGCCCAGCCCACCGGAGTTGATCCACTTGCGCGGCTCGTTGAAGTGGAAGTACTGCGCGGTCCACATCTGATGCTGGCCGACGTCCGACGTGATGATCGCGTCGCCGCCGGTGGCCTCGTAGATCGCCTCGATCATCCGCTGCGGGCGGATCTCGGTGTCGGTGGAGTCGGTGTAGCCCAGCGGATGCTTCTCGCGCCAACGGTCGATCCGCGTCCACCACTCCTCGAGGCGCGATCCGTCGGCCTCCAGCGCCCGGTACTCGGCCGCGAGCTTCGCCAGCACGCTGCGGGCGTCGCCGACGATCGGGATGTGCGCCGGGATGTTCTTGGAGATCTCGGCGGGGTCGACGTCGATGTGGATGAACTTCGCGCGCGGGGCGAACTCGCTCAGCTTGCCGGTGATGCGGTCGTCGAAGCGCGCGCCGACCGCGCAGATGAGGTCGGCCTCATCCATCGCGTAGTTCGCCGCGCGGGTGCCGTGCATCCCGAGCATCCCCAGCCACTGCTCGTGCGGCGCCGGGAACGCGCCTAACCCCATCAGCGTGCAGGTGACCGGGAAGCGGTCGGAGGTCGCGAGCTCGACGAGCTCCTTGGCGCCGTTGGCGTTGACGACGCCCCCGCCCGCGTAGATGACCGGGCGCCGCGCGGCCGCGAGGGCCTTCGCCGCCTGACGGATCTGCTTGGCGTTGCCCTCCGAGGTGGGCTGGTAGCCGGGCAGGCGCACGTCGGTGACCGGCTCGTAGGGGATGTCCGCCCGCGACAGGTCCATCGGGATGTCGACGACGACGGGGCCCGGGCGCCCGGAGCGGGCGATGTGGAAGGCCTCGTGGATCGCCCGCGGCACCTCCAGCGGGTGCTGGATCATGAAGCTGTGCTTCACGGCCGGCATCGTGATGCCGAGGATGTCGGCCTCCTGGAACCCGTCGGTGCCCAGCAGCTCGGTGCGCACCTGGCCCGTGATGAACACGACAGGGACCGAGTCCATCATCGCGTCCATGATCGGCGTCACGAGGTTCGTGGCGCCCGGGCCACTCGTGCCCAGCGCGACGCCGACCTTGCCGGTCGCCTTCGCGTAGCCCTCGGCGGCGTGGCCGCCGCCGGCCTCGTGGCGCACCAGCACGTGGCGGATCCCGCAGTCGTACAGCGCGTCGTAGGTGGGGAGGTTCGCTCCGCCGGGGAGGCCGAATACGACGTCCACACCCTCTGCCTTCAGGCATTCCATCACGGCGTCAACTGCTCGCATGCGACCTCCTTCCAGGGGGGTCCGGCCAACGGTAAAGAGCCGCCCGGGGCGGCTCCTTAACGCAGTGTACATGCGCCCGCCGAACCCGACACTTTGTAGGAACGGGCGGCCCTGGCTAGGTTCGGTCCTCCGTACCGATTGATGGAAGGAACCTCTTTGTCATTGCGCCGCTGCCTCATGGCCGTCCTCTGCTTCTTGCTCGTCCCGGCCGCCGCCCAGGCGCGCGACGCGCGAGCCAACGACCCCGATCTGGGGCCCGTCGCGCTGACGCTCCCGGACTCGGCGCCGGACGTCTTCCCGACGAACAAGCAGAACGAGCCCTCGATCGCGTTCAACGCGGCGGAGTTCACGGCGAACCCGTCGGGATCCGCGGCCTACCACATGGTGGCCGGCGCCAACGACGAGCAGGAGCAGCCCAAGTGCGGGCCCGGCCCGCGCCGCGGCGCGGATGCACCACTCAGCGACTGCTCGTTCTTCCCGGGGGTCGGCACCGACGGCGTCTACACCTCCGCCAACGGCGGCGAGACCTGGCGCAACGAGGGCCTCATCGACGACGCCCCCGCGTGGAGATCCGCCAACTACATCTCCGACGGCGACCCCGTCATCGTCTCCGGTCCGAAGCCCGCGCCGGGCGGTGGGTTCACCTACGCGAATGGCGCGCGCTTCTACTACATCGGGCTCGGCTCCGAGAAGCAGAGCTCCTACAACGGCGGCAAGGGCGGCGCCGAGGCCATCGTCGTTTCCTACAACGACAACAACGGCGCGATTGCGAACTGGTCCAAGCCGGTCGCGGCGACGCGTCGCAACCCGATCACGTTCAACGACAAGAACTCGGGGTGGGTCGACCGCAACCCGAGCAGCCCCCACTTCGGGAAGCTCTACGTCGGCTTCACGATGTTCCGCTCGGCCACGCTCTCCGGCAACGGCAACGAGCCGATCGGCGTGACCCGCTCCACCGATGGCGGCAACTCCTTCGGCAAGGTCAATCAACTCAGCCCGGCCGGCAACAACGGGACCGGCAACGGCCGTCAGGGGAGCGACATCTACACGGGTCCGGACGGCAGCGTGTACGTCGCCTTCGAGCAGGGCAGCGCTCAAGTGGTCGCCATCTCGCGCGACGGCGGCGTCTCCTACAGCCGGCCGATCACCATCGGACCGGTCACCGACCTCGACGATCCGATCCCGGGCGCGAACTTCCGCACCGATTCGTTCCCGAGCATTGCCGCCGATCAGGGCCCCGCGGGCACCGTCTACGCCTCTTGGACGAACCGCACCGGAACCGCGCCCACGTCTAGGGGCGTGACGGTGCTCTACAAGTCCACCAACAGCGGCCAGTCGTGGTCGCGCAAGAACCCCGCCGTGAGCACTGCTCCGGGGTACGCGTTCTTCGACAGCCTCGACGTCGCTCCCAACGGACGCGTCGACGTCGGCTATCAGTCGCTGGTCGTGCCCGTGCTCTCGGACAGGAGCACGTTCGGCACCGGCAAGGCGAAGATCGACGCCTACGTCGCCCAGAGCGGCGACGGCGGCTCGACGTTCACGACCATGAAGACGACGCCGGTGTCCTCCGACCCGGCCGCGAGCGCCCAGAACAACCTGCAGCGCCAGTTCTGGGGCGACTACAACACCGCGGTGAGCTCGAACGACAAGTCGTGGTTCATCTACACCGACAGCCGCACCGGCGCGGGTTGCCCGGCCGTCGACGCCTACCAGCAGCAGATCGCGGCCGGCGGGCCGGCCGTGGGCGAGGAGCCCGACGACCCGAACGCGGGCACCGACGCGCCCGGGACGCTGACCAAGCCCGCGCCGCCGACGGACTGCCCGCCCAACTACGGCGACACGAACGCGTTCGTCGGGCTCGTCCCGTAGGCCCGAGCCGACCTACCGCGTCGCCGGCGCTGCCGGCGACGCGGGCAGCTCGGGGTACTCGAGCTCGGTCCCGCAGCGGGTGCACAGCGCGTTGTGCAGTGGCACGAGCCGTCCGCAGCCGGGGCACTGCCCGTGGGGCTCCTCGCGCTCGTTGCGGTAGACGATCGCGACCAGCAGACCGATGAACGGCGGGATCGCCGAGATCGCGAACCACACCAGGAACGAGCCGCCCTTGATGCGCCCGATGACGCCCCCGGCGAGGCCGAAGAAGAAGGCGATGATCAGGAAGAGCAAGCGGCTCCTCTAGAACAGGGTGCGCACGGCCCACAGGACCGCGATCACCGCGACCACCGCTGCGACGATCCAGGCGACGCCGACGATCAGGCCGATGACGACCTTGATCAGCAGCCACGCCGCGATCGCCAGCACGACGGCCGCAACGAGCCGCGCGATGATGCTGGGACGGTGCGTCTCTTCCATGCCCTCAGGGTACCGCGACCCGCCGGGCGGGTGGGCATTTCCGTCGCCCGTCAGTCGTACATGCGGCGCAGGTGCGCGGTGCCCGACGGGCTCCCGGCGCGGTTCTCGTTGAGTTGCACCCGCGCCAACCGGTAGCGCCGGATCTTGCGGGCGTCGGGGTGGCGCGGGGCGACCGTGTCGCGCCGCTGGAGGAGCATCAGGTGCGTGGCCGCTTTGGCGGGCGTGGGCATGACGAGCATGATGCGCCCGCGGCGACCGGCCGGACATGGCCCGCCGGTCCCAAGTTCGCGTCCTAGACGCTGGCCCGCGAGTCGAGCGCCCGCGCGGCGTCCAGGGCCGGGCGCTGGACCGGGTCCATGCGCCGGCGCACCCGCCAGGGCGCGCCGCTGAAGGCCATGTTCGCGACGGTCGCGAAGCCCTGTTCGTCGGCGCGCAGCGCGAGGAGCAGATGCGCGATCCGGTCCCCGCTCGGTAGCGCGGTGTCGTTGACGCGCACGCAGTAGCAGTGCACGCGCCGCCCGCCACGGCGTACGAGCAGCGCGCCGGCGGGTCCGACGAGCCAGGTTCCGAGGCGCCCGCGCTCGGGCACCAGGCCGGTGGACCGGTGCAGCTCGCGCGCCTCGTGGCCGACGAGGTCGCCGAGCAGGCCGATCGACAGCGCCTCGGCCGCGGCGGGCGCGCGGGTCTTCTTCGGGCGCACAACGTTGGCCCCGCGCTGGGCGTAGAGCTCGGGGATGATCCACGCGTGCGCCCAGGCGGCGAGGGCGACCGGCAGCGCCAGCGGCGAGAGCGCGACGAGCGCGACGCCGGCGGCCACGAACGGGATCACGTGCGCACAGGTCGACAGTGTCCACGCCCGGGCGGAGCGCGCCAGGCGCGCGTCGTCGACCCGCGGGCGCCAATGGACCGCGGCGAGCTCGGGGAGCTCGGCGGCCATCAGCCCCCGGAGATCGGCAGGCGCATGATCACGAGATCCGCGCCGACGGGGAGCTCCTTGACCTGCTCGGCGTGCCCTTCGCCGGTCGACACCATCCCGAAGTAGCCCCGGTCGAGCTCCTGGCGGAACGCCTGCACCGCGGCCTCCACGGCGGCGGGGTCGTCTGTGGTCCACTCGGCGAGCGTCGAGTGGCCGGTGTGGTCCATCCGGATGAGACGCGACA
>JBDTYI010000188.1:0-4475 GCA_040005775.1 Solirubrobacteraceae bacterium | reverse complement strand
TCCTCGTAGGCCTTGCCGGTCTCCGAGACGACGGTGCGGATGATGCGGTCGCTGTTGTCGACGACCCATTTCTGCATGCGCAGCAGGATGCGGCCGCGGCCCTCGAAGCCGAGCGCCTCCCAGCCGGGCTGCGCCGTCCGCGCCGTGCGCACGAGCGCGGCGACCTGATCGGGGCTCATGTCGGGGACATGGGCGATGACCTCTCCGGTCGCCGGGTTCTCGACGGGGATGTCCCCGCCGGGAGCGGGCTCGGCGGCCCGCTCCTGCTCACGCTCTTCGATCTTGGTCTCGTCCACGGTCGACATGCGTCAACCCTAAACGAGTCGGGCCGTCTTCTAGCCGGTGAACGTGAGCGAGTCGATCGTGATCGGCTCGACCGGGCGATCGCGGCCGTCGGTCTGCGCGGTGCCGATCGTGTCGACGACGTCCTGGCCGTCCTTCACCTGGCCGAAGACCGTGTGCTTGCCGTCGAGCCACGGCGCCTCGGACGTGGTGACGATGAAGAACTGCGAGCCGTTGGTGTTCGGCCCCGCGTTGGCCATCGCCAGCGCGCCCTTGACGACCTTGTGGTCGTTGAACTCGTCCTCGAAGGTGTAGCCGGGACCGCCGGTGCCGGTGCCCTCAGGGCACCCGCCCTGGATCATGAAGTCCTCGATGATCCGGTGGAAGATCAGGCCGTCGTAGAAGCCGTCGCCGGCGAGCTTCTTGAAGTTCGCGACGGTCTTGGGGGCCGCCTCGTCGAAGATCTCGAAGACGATCGGGCCCTCGCTGGTGGTCATGGTTGCCTCGGACATCGGCCCGAGGCTACTAGCTGACTCTCAGCCGAGGACCTTCAGCTCAGAGAAGCGCACGCGCGCGCCGTCGGTCGGGCGCTGCGTGACCCAGAGCAGGACCGTCTGGTACTTGCTGGTCCCGCCGCCGACGACGATCGTCTGGGTGCCCGAGCCCGAGCCCACGTTCGACGCGTTGGTGATGTGGCTCCAGCGCGTGTCGGTGATCTCCGGCGGAGGCGTGGCCTCGTCGGTCGCGTAGACCTCGACGCGGAAGCCGGGGGTCGTCGTGGTCAGCTGGATGCGCTTGACCGCGCGCTGCTCGCCGAGGTTGATGGTGTAGCCGGCGCCGATCGGGCCCTCGGTGGTGCTGGGATCGAGATACCAGGAGGTGCTCGCGTCGCCGTCGAGGGCCTTGCCGGCGTCGCCGGTGGCGGCCGCGCGGCCGGACGGGTCGTAGGTGCTTCCGGCGCTCGGGTCGAGCTTGATGGCGACCGGTGCCGTGGGCTTGGGGGTCGTCGTCCTCGGCGTCGTCGACGTGGGCGTCGTCGGGCTCGAGGTGGTCGAGCGCGGGGCCGACGAGGACGGGACCGGGGCCGGCGTCTTGGGCAATGCGCTCGTCGGCTTGACCGGCGTCACGGGGCTGGTGCCCGCGCTGGCGCCGGCCGGGGCCTTCACCTTGGGCAGGGCTGCCTTCTTGGTCGACGCGGGCGGCGTCACGGGGGTCGCCGGCGGCGCGACGGCCGCGGGCGGCGCGGCCTGGGCCACCTGCGCGGGCGCCGTGGCGACGGCGGGCTTGCGCTTGTCGCTCGACAGCGCGGCGAAGCTCGCGGCGGCGGCGCCGAGCACGAGCAGGGCGGTCAGCACCGCGATCGTGGAGAACGCGCGCCAGCCGGGCTTCTCGCTCAGGCGGCCGGGGGCGGCGGCGCCGCAGTTCAGGCACCAGTCCTGCTCGGGGGCCATCTCCGCGCCGCAGGTGGCGCACGCCAGCGCGCCCCCGGGTGCCTGAGCCGTGGGCTCCGTCGGCGGTGCGGGAGGCGCGGGGCTGGCCTCGGGCGCGGAAACGCGCTCTGCGTGCAGCAAAGTCACCCCTCCAGGAAAGCACACACGGCCGACCGCGCGCAAAGCGCGACCGTGTCGTTGCGCCGGCGCATACCCTCGGATCCATCGCGTTTGTCGCCCCCGCCCGTCACCTCCTGCGCGCCAAGGACCTGGCCGACGCCCGGTACGCCGAGCCGCTGGGGGTCGACGACCTCGCTGCGGCCGCCGGTCTCTCGCGCGCGCACTTCTCGCGCGCGTTCCGGCGGGCGTTCGGAGACTCGCCCCACGGCTATCTCCTCACGCGGCGCCTCGAACGCGCGGCGTCACTGCTGCGGACCACCGACAACTCCGTCGCGGAGATCTGCGTCGCGGTCGGCCTGACCAGCGTCGGATCGTTCACGACGAGCTTCAAGCGCATGTTCGGGGCCTCGCCGACGGGCTACCGAGCCCGGCACCCACCCGCCTCCGCGCACGCGGTCGTCCCGTCGTGCGTCGTGCGCGCCCACGGGCGTCCCCAACACCGCACGTTTCGAGAAGACAGCACCACGGCCGCGAGTTAGCGTCGGCGCATGACCACCATCGCCAACACCCAGCTGTGGGTGCACGACCAGAACGAGGCGCTCGCCTTCTACACGCAGAAGCTCGGCTGGGAGGTGCGCGCAGACGTGACGATGCCCGAGATGGGCGACTTCCGCTGGCTCACCGTCGGGCCCGCCGGCCAGGACGACTTCGCCATCGTCCTGATGGCAGTCCCGGGATCGCCGATGATCGACGACGCCACCGTCGCCCAGATCCACGACCTCGTGGGCAAGGGCTTCGCCGGCACCGTCTTCCTCGCCACCGACGACTGCCGGGCCTCCTACGAGGAACTCAGGGGGCGCGGCGTGGAGTTCACCGAGGAGCCCGAGGAACGCCCGTACGGCATCGACGCGGGCTTCCGCGACCCGTCGGGCAACTCGTTCCGGCTGACCCAGGTCCGCGACCTGGCCGAGCTGGGCGCCTAGCTGCGGGCGAGTGAGATGCTCATCGTCGCGCCGCTGACGGCGGTGCCGTCGACGGCCGCGATGATGCGCTCTGCCTCGCTGCGCGGGACCGAGAGGAGCGAGAAGCGCTCGAGGACGCGGACGTCGCGCACTGCCTCGCCGTCGAGCCCGGCGGCGCCGGTGATCGCGTGGACGAGGTCGGCGACCTCGACGCCGTCCGCCTTCCCCACGCCGGCGATGAGCTTGACCTGCGGCTCGTCGGGGTCGCGGGCGATCGACGGCTTGGAGTGGCGGCGGGGGCGCTCCTCGACCGGCGCCGGAGCGGTCTTGACGCCCTCCGACCAGGGCGTGACGTTGGTGCCGATGTGGCGCTCGATGGCCTCGAGCTCGCGGCCCTGACGGGGCTCGATGAACGTGATGGCCCGCCCGGCGCGCCCGACGCGACCCGTGCGGCCGATGCGGTGCACGTAGACGTCGGGGCTGATCGGCACGTCGAAGTTCACGACGTGGGTGACCGTCGAGATGTCCAGCCCGCGGGCGGCGACGTCGGTGGCGACGAGGATCGGCACGCTGCCGCCCTTGAAGGACAGCATCACGCCGTCGCGCTGGCCCTGGGACATGTCGCCGTGCAGGGCGCGGACGTTCATGCCGCGGTCGCGCAGCTTGCGGAAGAGCTGGTCGGCGCGGATCTTCGTGCGCGTGAAGACGATCGCCTGGTCGGGACGCTCGGCGCGCAGGACCTCGACGAGGGTGTCGGCCTTGTCGGCGGGCTTGACGTCGAGCGCGAACTGCTCGACGGAGTCGACGGTGAGGTTGTTGGACTTCACCTTCACCGTGACCGGGTCGTAGAGGTAGCGGTCGGCCAGCGCGCGGATCGGCGGCGGCATCGTCGCGCTGAACAGCGCGGTCTGGCGGCCGTTGGGCGTGAGGTTGAGGATCTTCTCGACGTCCTCCAGGAAGCCCAGGTCGAGCATCTCGTCGGCCTCGTCGAGGACGACGTAGCGGCAGTCGTGGAGCATCAGCGACGCGCGCGAGATGAGGTCGAGCACGCGGCCGACGGTGCCGACGACGACGTGGCCGCCGGCGCGCAGCTGGCTCTGCTGGGAGCGGATGGGGGCGCCGCCGAAGACGGCGACGACGTCGATGCCCTTGCGCTCGCCGTAGGCGCGCAGCGCCTGGGTGACCTGGATGCACAGCTCGCGGGTCGGCGTGAGCACGAGCGCCTGGACGCCCGGCTCGGACGGATCGACGTGCTCGACCATCGGCAGGCCGAAGGCCGCGGTCTTGCCCGACCCGGTCTGGGCTTGGCCGATCATGTCCTGCCCCGCCATCAGCACGGGGATCGCCTGCTCCTGGATCGGGCTTGGCGATTCGTAGCCGACGTCCTGAAGGGCGAGGAGAGTGGATTCTGAGAGGCCGAGGTCGGCGAAGGCAGTCACTTCCGTCTCACTCTATGAGGTGGGGTCCAGCAGCACCTTCCCGGTCGTGCGCCGCGCGGCGATGTCCTGCTGCGCACGGGCGGCCTCTGCGAGCGGATAGGTGGCGCCGACGACTGCCCGTATGTCCCCGCGCGCGACGCGCGCGTAGAGGTCGGCGAGCGCCGGAGCGACCATCTCGGGGCGGTCCAGGGCGTCGAAGAGCCAGAACCCGACGAGGCTGATCGAGCGGGCCATCAGCTTGC
>JBDTYI010000187.1:0-2680 GCA_040005775.1 Solirubrobacteraceae bacterium | reverse complement strand
CCGGTCGGTCGACTCGAACCCGAGCACGAGCACGGCGCGCTCGCCGTCGCCCGCGGCCGTCTGCTGGGCCTCGAGCGCGTCGATCAGGCGCACGTTCGCCGGCTGCAGCCCCGCCTGCACGACGGCGCGCACGGCCTCGGCGCCCGCGAGGAACGAGCCGAAGCGCACCGTGCGCCCGGCGCGGTGACGCGGGCGCGGCTGCACGCGCACCCAGGCGTCGGTGATCACGCCGAGAATGCCCTCGGAGCCCAGCAGCATGCGGTCGGGCGAGGGCCCCGCGCCCGAGCCCGGCAGCCGCCGCGACGCCCACGCGCCGCCGGGCGTGATCGCGTGGATGGCCTCGACGACGTCGTCGATGTGCGTCGGCCCGGTGGCGAAGTGCCCGCCCGCGCGCGTGGCGATCCAGCCGCCCAGCGTCGAGCGCTCGAAGGACTGCGGGAAGAAGCGCAGGGTGAGGTCGTGCGCGCGCAGCAGCTCCTCGACGCGCGGCCCGCTCGCGCCCGCGCCGATGCGCGCGGCGCGCGACACCGCGTCGACCGCGAGCAGCTCGTCGAGCGCGCCGAGGTCGAGCGAGACCGCGCCGTCGAAGCGCGCGGGGATGCGCGGCTCGACGCCGCCGACCACACTCGTGCCGCCGCCGTACGGGATGACCGCCGCGTTCGCGCCTTCCGCCCACTCGAGCACCCCCTCGACCTCATGCGCGGCGCGGGGGCGCGCGACGAGGTCGACGGCGTGCTCGTAGGCGCCGCGCAGCCCGCGCACGGTGTCGACGTAGGACTTGCCCAGCGAATGCGCGGCACGGTCCTCGTCGCCGGCCGACCAGATCTCCCCCGCGGGCGCGCCGAGGCGACGTTCGGGCAGTGCGAGTGGCTGCGGATCGAGCACGTCGGCGGTGCCGAAGCCGAGGGTCTGCACCATCGCGGGCGCCGCGGCCCGCGCGTCGATCACCGCGTCCTCGAACCCCCAGCCCCAGCGGTTGCGTGTGCGCGCCATGCGCCGCGAGACCCTACCCTCAGACCCAGCGATGCCCGCCGCTCCCCAACTGCTCGCCCGCGGACCGTGGGACCCCGACCAGGTGCAGGCCACCTGGCGCGACGAGCACTTCGACCCGCCCGCCGAGCGCACGGAGAAGGCCGACGCCGCGATCACTGCGCTGGCCGACCGCGGCTCGCCCAGCCACGACGGCCTCGCCGGTCGCCTGGTCGCCCACGAGCAGGTGAACGGCGAGCTGCGCCTCGAGCTCCAGCCGGTCCGTTGGGCGCTGCGCCTGGTGGAGGACGACGCGAGCCGCTCGATGGCCGCGATGTGCATCGTGCGCGACCGCGCCGGTCGCTGGCTCGCCGGTCGCCGCGCCGCGTGGCTGGCGAGCTGGCCCGGGCGCTGGGCGCTGGGCGCCGGCGGCGCCGTCGACCTGGGCGAGAGCCCGTTCACGACGCTCACGCGCGAGCTCGACGAGGAGTGGTCGGTGTCCGCCGAGCGCGTGCGCGGCGAGGCGCTCGTGCTGCTGCCCCACGGCCTCGTGATGTTCATCGGCCAGGCCTGGCTGCCCGAGGGCGCCGAGGTGCAGGCCGACCACGAGCACGACACGCACGCGTGGTGGCCCGAGGACCCGGCGCAGTGGCCGCCGGAGGCCGACGAGCCGCTGCGGCGCATGGCCGGCCTGCTGCGATGAGCCCGTCCTTCCAGACGCTCAAGCACCTGAGCTTCACGCACTCGGCGATCTACGCGGTGCTGCTGATCGCCTGGATCGTGCCGGGCCTGCACCAGGTCGAGTTCGTGTTTGGCATGGCCCACGGCCTCGGCTGGATCGCGATGTGCGTGTTGGCCCTCGCCGCCGTGCGCACGCGCTTGATCTCGCTGCGCCTCGGCGTGGCCGTGGCGATCGTCGGCGCCGTCGGGCCCTTCGTCGGGTCCTACGAGTTCGTGCGCGAGGAGCGCCGGCGCCTCAGCCCAGCAGGGCGCTGACGTCGGCGAGCACGGAACGGGTCGAACGTCGGTCCTACCCCCTTCAGAGGGGGGACGACCGACGTTCGGCCCCCGCCGTTCACGGCCGCAGGCGGATGATGCGGTCGTCGCCGGAGCGCGGCGCGCCGCGGCCGTCGCGGTTGGAGGTGGAGATCCACAGCGCGCCGTCGGGAGCGCGGACGACGGTGCGCAGGCGTCCGTAGCGCCCGTTGAGCAGTGCACGCGGTCGCCCGACGGAGCTCCCGCGCAGCGGCACCCGCCACAGGCGCTCGCCCGCCAGCGCCCCGACGTAGAGCGACGAGCCGGCGATCGCGGCGCCACTGGGGGACGACTCGCTCGTGCGCCACGTGACCAGCGGATTGGTGAACCTCCCGCCCTGTGTAGAGCCCTTGCCCTCGACGAGCGGCCAGCCATAGTTGCGGCCCTTGCGGATCAGGTTGACCTCGTCGAAGGAGTTCTGCCCGAACTCGCTCGCCCACAGGCGCCCGGCCCGGTCGAAGGCCAGGCCCTGGACGTTGCGGTGCCCCAGCGACCAGACCGGCGAGCCACCGATCGGGTTCCCCGCCGGGACGCTGCCGTCGGGGGCGATGCGCAGGATCTTGCCGTTGCGCGAGCCGCGGTCCTGCGCGTTGGAGGTGGTCCCCGCGTCGCCCACGCCCGCGTAGAGCATCCCGTCGGGCCCGAACGCCAGCCGCCCGCCGTTGTGGATCGACGC
>JBDTYI010000186.1:0-11943 GCA_040005775.1 Solirubrobacteraceae bacterium | reverse complement strand
GCGCGGTGAGGATCACGTAGGCGCCGAGCTCGCGCCGGGCGGCGACGGTCAGCTCGCGGCGGCCGAAGGGCGCGTGCGTGCGCGTCACTCGTGCACCACCGGGCGCGTGGCGGCGTGGACCTCCTGCAGCGACACGACCGCCGGATCGCCCTGGCGCGCGGAGGCGATCGCGCGGGCGGCGGCCAGGCCGCCGCTCAGCGTCGTCAGGCACGGCACCCCGCGCGCCACGGCGGCGCGGCGGATCTCCCAGCCGTCGGTGCGGGCGCCCGAGCCCGTCGGCGTGTTGACCACGAGGTCGACCTCGCCGCTCTCGATCCAGTCGACGACGTTCGGCGAGCCCTCCCCCAGCTTCTTGATCGCAGTGGCCGGGATGCCCATGCGCTCGATAGCCTCGCTCGTCCCGCGCGTGGCGACGATGCGGAAGCCGAGGTCGTGCAGGGTCTGCGCGACGGCGACCGCGCCGGCCTTGTCGGAGTCGGTCACCGTGATGAATGCGGTGCCGCCGCTGGGAAGAGCCGCGCCGGCGGCCGCCTGCGCCTTGGCGAACGCCGTCGGGAAGTCGGGCGCGATGCCCATGACCTCGCCCGTCGAGCGCATCTCGGGGCCGAGGACCGCGTCGGACCCCTCGAAGCGGTCGAACGGGAGCACCGCCTCCTTGACCGACACATGCTTGCCGGCCATCGGATCCTCGGGGAGGGCGAGGTCGGAGATCTTCTCGCCGAGCATCACCCGGCAGGCCATCTTGGCCAGCGGGATGCCGACCGCCTTGGAGACGAACGGCACCGTGCGCGACGCGCGCGGGTTGGCCTCGATCACGTACAGGCGCCCGGCGTGGACGGCGTACTGGACGTTCATCAGCCCGACGACCCCGAGGCCGAGCGCGATTCCGCGCGTCGCACCGCGGACCTGCTCGAGCATCTCGTGCCCGAGCGAGTGCGGCGGCAGGACGCAGGCGCTGTCGCCCGAGTGGATTCCGGCCTCCTCGACGTGCTGCATGATCCCGCCGATCCACACGTCCTCGCCGTCGCACAGGGCGTCGACGTCCACCTCGATGGCGTTCTCCAGGAAGCGGTCGAGGAAGATCGGGCGGCCGTCGCGCGCGTTTCTCGACAGGTAGTCGCGCAGCCCGTCGCCGGAGTAGACGATCTCCATCGCACGTCCGCCGAGCACGTAGCTGGGGCGCACGAGCAGCGGGTAGCCGACGGTCTCGGCCTGCTGCAGCGCCTCGTCGACCGAGTGCGCGGTGGCGTAGGGCGGCGCCTCGTAGCCCAGGCGCTCGAGCAGGTCGCCGAAGCGGCCGCGGTCCTCTGCGAGGTCGATCGCGTCGACGCTCGTGCCCAGCAGCGGCACCCCCGCCTTCTCGAGGTCGGCGGCGAGCTTCAGCGGGGTCTGGCCGCCGAACTGGACGATGACGCCCTCGGGCCGCTCGACCTCGATGACGCCGAGCACGTCCTGGAGCGAGAGCGGCTCGAAGTACAGCCGGTCGGAGGTGTCGTAGTCGGTCGAGACGGTCTCGGGGTTGCAGTTGATCATCACCGCGTCGCGGCCGGACTCGCGCACGGTCATCGCCGCGTGCACGCAGCAGTAGTCGAACTCGATGCCCTGGCCGATGCGGTTGGGCCCGCTGCCGAGGATCACGACGCTCGGACGGCCGTCGGAGCGGTCGACCTCGTGCGCGGCGACCCGCTCCCAGCCCGAGTAGAAGTACGGCGTGGCCGCCGGGAACTCAGCCGCGCAGGTGTCGACGGACTTGAACGAGCGCTCCCCGGCGAACGGTGCCTCGGGGTGCAGCGCCAGCGCCTGGAGCTCGCGCAGGAACCACAGGTCGATCTGCGTCCGGACGTGGACGTCCTCGAGGCTCGCGCCGCGGCGGAAGGCCTCCAGCAGCACGTCGTAGCGATCGCTGGCGGGGCGTTCGAGCATGCCCAGCAGCGTCGGGACGTCGAGCGCGTCCAGCCGCGGCACGGAGTCGAGCTCGCGGCTGCGCAGCGCCTTGCCGAACGCCTGGGCGAACGTGCGCCCGATGGCCATCGCCTCGCCGACGGACTTCATGTGGGTCGACAGGTCTGAACCGGCGCCCGGGAACTTCTCGAAGGCGAAGCGCGGCCATTTGACGACGACGTAGTCGATCGTGGGCTCGAACGAGGCCGGCGTGATGCCCGTGATGTCGTTGGTGATCTCCTCCAACGCGTAGCCGACGGCCAGGCGCGCGGCGATCTTGGCGATCGGGAACCCGGTGGCCTTCGAGGCCAGCGCGGACGAGCGCGACACCCGCGGGTTCATCTCGATGACCAGGATCTCCTCGGTCGCCGGGTTGACCGCGAACTGCACGTTGGACCCGCCCGTCTCGACGCCGACCGCGCGGATCACCGCGATGGCCTGGTCGCGCAGCTGCTGGTAGAGGCGGTCGGTGAGCGTCTGCTGGGGCGCGACGGTGACCGAGTCGCCCGTGTGGACGCCCATCGGGTCGATGTTCTCGATCGAGCACACGATCACGACGTTGTCGTTGTGGTCGCGCATGACCTCCAGCTCGAACTCACCCCAGCCCAGGACCGACTGGTCGAGCAGCACCTGGCCGATGGGCGACGCCGCGACGCCACGAGCGACGATCGTGCGGTACTCCTCCTCGGTGCGGGCGATCCCGCCGCCGCGCCCCCCGAGCGTGAAGGCGGGGCGCACGATCGCGGGCAGGCCGATGCCCGGCAGGGCGGCCAGCGCCTCGTCGACGTTTGTGGCGATCGCGCTCTTGGGCATCCGCAGCCCGGCGCGCTCCATCGTGTCGCGGAAGCGGTCGCGGTCCTCAGCGGTCTCGATCGCGTCGTAGTTCGCGCCGATCAGCTCGACGCCGAACTCCTCCAGCGTGCCGTTCTCGTGCAGCGCCTTGGCGAGGTTCAGCGCGGTCTGGCCGCCGAGGGTGGGCAGCAGCGCATCAGGACGCTCGCGTTCGATGACCTGGCGCACGGGGCCGGGCAGCAGCGGCTCGACGTAGGTCGCGTCGGCGAACTCGGGGTCGGTCATGATCGTCGCCGGGTTCGAGTTGACCAGGACGATCTCGTAGCCCTCCTCGCGCAGCACCTTGCACGCCTGCACGCCGGAGTAGTCGAACTCGGCCGCCTGGCCGATGACGATCGGCCCCGAGCCGAGGATGAGGATCTTGTGGATGTCGTTCCTACGCGGCACCGACGGCCTCCAGAAAACGATCGAAGAGGTACAGGCTGTCGTGCGGTCCGGGCCCGGCCTCCGGGTGGTACTGGACCGTCGAGCCCGGCACGTCGAGCAGCGTGAGCCCCTCGACCGTGCCGTCGTAGAGGTTCACGTGGGTCAGCTCGGCGGCGCCGAAGTCGGTGTCCCAGCGCACCGCCGAGGCCGTGTCCAGGCGCTGCGCGGCGCCGGGCCCGGCGACCGCGAAGCCGTGGTTCTGCGAGGTGATCTCGATCTTCTGAGTGGTCAGGTCCTTGACCGGATGGTTCGCTCCGCGGTGGCCGAAGGGCAGCTTGAACGTCTCCAGGCCCACGGCCTGGCTGAGCAGCTGGTGGCCGAGGCAGATGCCCCACACGGGCCGCCGGCCGACGAGCTCGCGCACGGTATCGACCACGTAGCCCAGCGCGGCCGGGTCGCCCGGGCCGTTGGCCAGGAAGAACGCGTCGGCGTCGGTGGCCAGCAGCTCCTGCGCGGTCACCGTGCACGGGTGCAGCGTGACCTGCGCGCCGCGGGCGACGAGATGGCGGACGATCGAGGCCTTGATGCCCGTGTCGATCGCGGCGATCTTCAGGCCGCCGGCGTCGCCGTGGACGGTCGCCGTGGGCGGCGTGACCTCGCGGGCCAGGTCCAGGCCGGCCATCGACGGCTCGGCGGCGATCAGCTCGCGGGCCTGCGCCTCGCTCACGCGCCCCGGGAACAGGCCGCCGCGCATCGCGCCGGCCGAGCGGATGTGACGGGTCAGCGCACGCGTGTCGACGCCGGTGATCGCCGGGATGCCGCAGTCGGTCAGCCAGTCGAGCCAGCCGCGCTCGGCGCCGGGCGCGTCCTCGCGGTTGACCGCCTCGCGCATGATCGCGGCGCGCGCCCACGGGCGCTCGGACTCCATCGCCTCGGCGCTCGCGCCGTAGTTGCCCACGTGGGGGTAGGTGAAGGTGATGAGCTGCCCCGCGAAGCTGGGGTCGGTCATCGACTCCTGGTAGCCGCTCATGCCAGTGGTGAAGACGACCTCACCGGTGGCGTGGACGTCGGCCCCGCAGGCGTCGCCGTCGAAGCGGGCGCCGTCCTCCAGAAAGACGAACGCGCTCAGAGGATCACCTTCTGGACGGCCTTGAACTCGGGGGTGCCCGCCTCGCCGCAGAGCTCGAGCAGCGCGGCTTCGACGGTCGTCAGGATTGCGCCGGAGCTCTCCATCTTGCGCAGCCCGTACTCGCGGTCGATCGGGTGGCGCGAGCCGACGGCATCGACCGCGACGTGCACCTCGCGGCCGTCCTCCAGGAGGTCGTGCACCGTCTGCGAGACGCACACGTGCGCCTCGATCCCGCACATCAGCACCTGGTCGCGACCGTCGAGGTCGAAGCCCTCGGCGCGGCAGGCCGAGAAGACGGTCTTGGCGATCGCCTCCATGCCGTTGAGCCCGACTTCTCCCACGGTGTGGCCCAGCCCCTTGGGGTACTGCTCGGTCGCCCGCGTGGGCACGGCGAGGATCCGTGCGCCCTCGACCAGGCGCCCGCACGCCACGGCGACCGCGTCGAAGGTCTCGTAGGAGCGGAAGCCCTCCTGCATGTCGATCACGACGAGCGCGGCGCGCGTGCGGGTCAGCAGCCGCCCGGCGCTCATCAGGCGCTCACGACGCTGAACGCGCGCTCGCGGTAGGCCACCGCGCCGGCGGCGACGGTGAGCAGCACCCGGCCGCGCAGCGTGCGCCCGGCGAAGCAGCAGTTCTCCGAGCGCGACTCGTAGCCGTCCTCGCCGACCTCCCATTCCGCGTCGAGGTCGACGAGCACGAGGTCCGCCTGCGCTCCCTGCTCGATCCGCGGCGCCGGGATGCCCAGCGGCTCGCCCCCGGCCGTCATCCGTTCGACGATGCAGCCCAGCGACAGGATCCCCGACACGACCAGCTCGGTGTGGACGGCGGCGAACGCCGTCTCCAGCCCGGTGGTGCCCATCGGCGCCTGCTCGAAGGGCACCTCCTTCTCGTCGCGCGCGTGCGGGGCGTGGTCGGTGGCGATGCAGTCGATCACCCCGCTGCGCAGCCCCTCGATGAGCGCCTGGCGATCGACCTCGGTGCGCAGCGGTGGGTTCATCTTCATGCGCGTGTCGAGGCCGCGGACGGCGTCGTCGGTGAGGCAGAGGTGATGCGGGCTGGCCTCGCAGGTGACGTGGACGCCGTCGGCTTTGGCGCGCTGCACCGCGAGCACCGACTCCAGCGCGCTGAGGTGTTGCAGGTGGATCCGGGCGCCCTCGTAGAGCGCCAGCGCGCAGTCGCGGGCGACCATCGTCGACTCGCTGACGCTCGGGATGCCCGCGATGCCGAGCAGCGCGCTGACCTCGCCCTCGTGCATCGCGCCACGGCCGGAGAGCGTGGGGTCCTCCTCGTGCAGCGCGATCAGGCCGCCGGCCAGGCGCTGGTACTGAAGCGCCCGGCGCAGCATCCCGGCGCTCGTGACGGGCCTGCCGTCGTCGGTGAAGCCCAGCGCGCCGTGGGCGCGCAGCTCGGCCATCTCGGTGAGCTCATCGCCCCTCAGCCCACGAGTGATCGCGGCCATGAAGCCGATCGGGATGCGGGCGTCGTGGGCCGCTGCCTCGCGCAGCGAGCTCAGGATCGGGGCGCTGTCGACGACCGGGTCGGTATTGGGCATCGCGACGATCGCGCAGAACCCGCCGGCGGCGGCGGCGCGCGTGCCCGTCTCGATGTCCTCCTTGTGCTCCTGGCCGGGCACGCGCAGGTGCACGTGCGGGTCGACGAAGGCGGGCAGCAGGTTGCGGCCGGTGCCGTCGACGACCTCCGCGCCGTCGGGCGCCGCAGCCGTGCCGGCGGCGGCGATCTCGGCGATCTCGCCGTCGACGACGACGACGTCGTGGAGGCCGTCGATGCCGGTGCGCGGGTCCAGGACGCGGGCGCCGCGGACGACGAGCGTCGCCCGGAGGGTGCGCGGTAGGACGAGGGCGCTCATGCCGGCGCCTTCTCGTGCGGGGTCGGCTGCGGCGCCGTCGCCGGCTGGGCGGTCATGACCTCGTAGAGGACGGCCATTCGCACCACCACCCCCGCCTCGACCTGGGCGGTGATGACGGCCTGGGGCGAGTCGACGACCTCGCCGCTCAGCTCGACGCCGCGGTTGACCGGGCCGGGGTGCATGAGCACCTGACGCGAGCGCAGCCGGCGCCCGTTGATCTGGTACTGCGCGGCGTACTCGCGAAGCGTCGGGACGAAGGCCTGATCCATGCGCTCGTGCTGCATCCGCAGGGCGTAGATCACGTCGGCGTCTGAGATGTCGTCGAGCGTGTGGCGGACGTCGCAGCCGAGCGCCTCGACCCCGCGAGGGATCAGGGTCGGCGGCCCGCAGACCGTCACGTGGGCGCCCATCTTCTGGAAGGCGAGGATGTTCGAGCGCGCGACCCGTGAGTGCAGGACGTCGCCCACGATCCAGATGCTCAGACCGTCGAGGCCGCCCAGGCGTGTGCGCAGCGTGTGCACGTCGAGCAGCGCCTGCGTCGGGTGCTCGTGCTTGCCGTCGCCGGCGTTGACGATGGCCGCGGGCGTCCAGCCGGCCACGAGCGAGGCGGCTCCGGCCCACGGCGCGCGGATGACGATGCAGTCGGGCTTGTGCGCCCCGAGCGTGAGGATCGTGTCCTTCAGCGACTCGCCCTTCTCGACGCTCGAGCCGCTGGCCGCGAAGTTCACGACGTCGGCGCTGAGGCGCTTGGCCGCCAGCTCGAAGGACGATCGCGTGCGCGTGGACGCCTCGTAGAAGAGGTTCAGGACGGTGCGCCCGCGCAGCGCGGGAACCTTCTTGATCTCGCGGTCGGCGACCTCGGCGAAGGCGGCGGCGCGGTCGCAGATGCGCTCGATGTCCTCGCGGTCGAGGTCCTCGATGGAGATGAGATGCCTCATGCCCCGGCCTCCGCGGAAGACCGCGCGCCGCGCGAAGGAGCGTCAGCGAGTTCCCGCCCGGCGTGCGAGCGCTCTGCGCGAGTCATGCCACGACCTCGGCGACTTCGGTGATGGTGATCTCGTCGACGCCGTCGAGCTCCGCGAGGTGGACGTTGACCCGCTCGGCGCGCGCGGTCGGCAGGTTCTTGCCGACGTAGTCGGGGCGGAACGGCAGCTCGCGGTGGCCGCGGTCGGCGAGGACGGCGAGCTGCACGCGCGCTGGACGCCCGTAATCGAACAGGGCCTCGATCGCCGCGCGGACGGTGCGCCCCGTGAACAGGACGTCGTCGACGATGACGACCGTGGCGCCGGCCATGTCGAAGTCCAGGTGGGTGGCGTGAACGGTCGGCGCGTCCGCGGCCCGGCGGCCCAGGTCGTCGCGGTAGAAGCTGATGTCCAGGTCGCCGAGCGGGACGTCGCACTCGAGCAGATCGGCGAGCAGGTCGCGGAGCCGTGCGGCCAGCAGAGCGCCCCGGCGATGGATCCCCACGATCGCCATCGGTGCCGGGGAATCGGCGTTCTTCTCGACGATCTCGTGCGCGATGCGGACGAGCGTGCGGCGCATGTCGTCCCCGTCGAGGACGATCTTCTCCTGGGTCATGGCTCCTTCCAGGCCTCTCGGGACCGGGTTAAAGGGGCGAGCTCGGTGACAGTACCAACGCCGGCGACGGAATCAGCCGCGGTCGATGCGCAGCGTCACCGTGTCGCCCTCGCGCAGACGCGCGCCAGACGACGGGTCCTGGGTGGAGACGACCCAATCGGCTTCATCGAGCACCCCGAACAGGCCGCCGCCGACGACGTTGCCCTTCAACCCGACACGCTCGAGCTTGTTGAGGGCGCGGTCCAGGCGCTCGCCCTGGAGGGTCGGCACCGCGGTACCCGTAGGGCGGGCGGCGACGGTGAGCGTGCGCTCCTTGTAGGCCGGCTGTGCCCCGCCGAGGACCGCGACGAGCAGCACGCCCGCGAGGAACCCGCCCGCGATGGCGAGCCCGACGCCCAGCCAGCCGAACCGGCGCTCCTTCATGCCGGCGCCGCCTCCGCGTCGTAGCCGACGGGGAGGCGGATCGAGCGCTTCCGGGCTCCGCTCATGCCGGCGCCGCCTCCGCGTCGTAGCCGACGGGGAGGCGGATCGAGCGCTTCCGGGCTCCGCTCATGCCGGCGCCGCCTCCGCGTCGTAACGCCGCAGCTCGGGCGCGCCGCGCTCGGGGAACGGCACGTCGATGACGTCGAAGTCGCGGGGTACCTCGGTCCGCTCGAACACGGCGCGCGCCTCGTCGCGGATCTCGCCGCCGGCGTAGCGGCTGGAGAGGTGCGTCAGCGCGAGCATGCGCACGTCCACCTCGGCCGCCAGCTCGGCCGCCTGCTGCGCGGTGCTGTGCCCAGTCTCCATCGCGCGCTCGCGCTCGGACTCCGTGAACGTCGCCTCGTGCACGAGCACGTCGGCGCCGCGCGCGGCCTCGCGCAGCATGTCGCAGGGCGCGGTGTCGCCGCTGATCACGATGCGCCGCCCGGCGCGCTCGGGCCCCACGACCCGGTCGGGCGACACGCCGTTGACGGTCTCGCCGCGCTGCAGGCGTCCGAAGTCCGGCCCGAACGGCACGCCCAGCTCGGCCGCCAGATCGGCGTCGAAGCGCCCCGGGCGCCCGGCCTCGGCGATCGCGTACCCGAACGCCCGCCCGCGGTGGCGCACGTTGAACGCGGCGACGTCGAAGCCGTCGAAGGCGATGCTGTCGCCGCTCTCCACCTCGGTCATCTCGAACGGGTAGCCGACGCGTCCGTAGACGACGCGCATCGCGCGCAGCAGCGCGGCGGTGCCGGGCGGGCCGAAGACGTCGAGCGGCGCGTCGCGGTCGCGCATGTCGAACGTCTTGAGCATGCCCGGCAACCCCAGCCAGTGGTCGGTGTGCAGGTGGGTGATGAAGACGGCGGAGATGTCGGGCAGCCCGACCGACCGCAGCAACTGGCGTTGCGTCCCCTCGCCGCAGTCGAACAGCACGCGGTCGCCGCCGCGGCGCAGGAGCAGGGCGGGCAGTCCGCGCCGGGCGGAGGGCACCGATCCGGCGGTGCCGGCGAAGAACAGCGACAGGTCCATGAGCCATCCCGAGGCTACCGGCGCGCGGCGAGCAGGTCCCGGATCTCGGTGAGCAGGCGGGTCTCGTCGGTCGGCACCGGCGTGGCCGCCTCCTCGTCGCGCTGGCGGCGGCGGTGCAGCTCGTTCATCGGCACGATGATCACGAAGTAGATGACCGCCGCCACGATCAGGAAGTTGATCAGCGCGGTGACCGTCGAGCCGTAGATGACGTCGGAGCCGTTGATCGTCACCTTCGCTGCCGCGAAGCGCTTGGTGCTGAACACCGCGCCGATCAGGCCGCCGATGAGGTCCTTCGCGACGGCCGTGACGATCGCCCCGAACGCGGCGCCGATGACGACCGCGATCGCCAGGTCCACCACGTTCCCTCGCAGGATGAACTTGCGAAAGCCGCTGAGCATGCCGAGCCCCTTCGCGGCGATCGCGCGCGATCCTCCGCGCCGCGCACTAGGGCCGCACGGCCCGGCAGACACGTCCGGCCCACGCGCGGCACGCCGCCGCATCCGGCCAGAGCGCGTACGCGCCAGCTCCTCACCGCTTGCTAACCGTCGGTCAACAGCGGTGTAGTTCCGGGTATGCGCTCCTTCGCCACGCGTCATCTCCGCGCCCTGCTCGCCCTCTCTGCGGTTGCCGGCATCGCCGTCGCTGCGTGGTCGCAGCGGGAGGCGATCTCCGCGATCGACGTGGCGTCCGACCCCGGTCACATCGCCCTCGCGCTCGCGCTGCTCGCCGTCGCCCCCCTCCTCCAGGCCGTCACGTTCGTGCTCGGCCTGCGCGCCACCAGCGCCCCGGCCGACGCGGTTCCCGCGCTGCGCATGTGGGCGCGCTCCTACCTGCTGCGCTACGAGCCCAGCGGCGCGCTGGGCTTCGTGCACCGCGTGGCCGGACGCCGGCGCGTCGGCGCGTCGACCGCCAGGTCCTCACCGTAAGCGCCTACGAGCAGTTAGCGGCGGTGGTCGCCGGCACGATCGCGACGCTCGCGGGCTTCCTGGCCGCCGGCGTCGATCCGCCGCTGCCGGCCATCGCGCTCTTCGCCGGGGCGCTCGTCGCCGCCGTCCTCGCCCGCCCCGCCCTGGCCGGCCGTTGGCTGCAGCGCCGCCTGCACGAGCGGGGGATCGAGACCGCCGCCCCGCTGCACGGGCGCACGCTGACGCTGATGGTCGGCCTCGACGCGCTCGGCTGGGTCGCAACGGGCCTCGGCGTCTGGACGCTCGTGCGTGCGCTCGACGTCACCGGCGGCCTCGACGCCTTCCTGCTGCTGGGCGCGTTGGCCCTCTCGTGGCTGATCGGCGTGCTCGTGCCGCTCGCTCCCGGTGGCCTGGGCCTGCGCGACGCCGCGCTCGTCGGCACGCTCGCCGCCGCCGTCGGCGCGGGCCCGGCCACTGCCCTCGCGCTCGTGCTTCGCCTGGGCACGTTCGCCGGAGAGCTCCTGGCCGCCGGCCTGGCCGAGCTCGTGGCGCTGGCGCTCGCGCGGCGCACCGCCGCCGCGGAACCCGCCCCGCCGGCCCCCGCGCTGCCCGAGCCTGACCGCCGCGGCACGATCGTCGTCGTCCCGACCTACCAGGAGGCACAGGCGCTGGGGCAGTTCGTCGAGCGTTTCGCCGCGACCGGTCTCGAGCTGCTGATCGTCGACGACGCCTCGCCCGACGGCACCGGTGCCCTCGCTGCCGAGTTGGCCGCGACGCGCCCGTGGATGCACGTCCTGCACCGGGCGGGCGAGCGCGCTGGCGGAGCTGGGCCTCGACGACATGCTCGCCGCCGGCTACGCCTTCCAGGTCGAGACGACCCAGATCGCCCACCTGATGGGCAAGCGCATCGAGGAGGTCCCGTTCCTCTTCAGCGAGCTCGTGGCCGGCGAGTCGAAGATGTCGCTGGCGGTCTCGCTGGAGGGCATCCGGCTGATGTTCGCGCTGCGGCGCCGCGCGCGGGCGGTACGCTTCGCCGCCACGCGCCAGTAGCTCAGTGGATAGAGCGCCGCCCTCCGGAGGCGGAAGTCGGGGGTTCGAATCCCTCCTGGCGCGTCAGCGAAAGCCCCAGAGCGCGTTCGTCTCGCTCAGGGTCAGCATCCGCCAGTCCTCGAAGTTCGGCTGCCAGACGTAGAGGCGCACGTCGACCACCGAGTGGACGCCTCTCAGCAGCTCCACCGTCGCCCGGGTGTCGAGGCCCTCGCCCAGGACGGCCTTGGTCGTCACCTCCAGCACCTTGAACGTCAGCGGCACCTTCGGCCGGCGCGGCGGCGCCTCCGCGGGCTTCCGCTTCGGCGGCACGTACAGCGCGCCCTTGGGCTCGGGCCTGCGGGCGACCTCGTCCAGGGGCACGACATTTGCCCCCGTGCCCTTCGTCTCGGTATCGAGAATCCAGCGTTTGGCCACCGTCCCCTGACTGTAGGGCGCTACAGCCGGATGTCGGCGACCATCTCGTACTTCTCGACGGAGACGCGGCGGCCGCCGTCCTCCGACGGTGTCATCTCGTTGAGCGCCGCGTCGCCGGCGGCATAGTCCTCCTCGGTCTCGAACAGGCCGATCCCCATCGACCGGCCGCTCTCGGTGTCGATGAGCATCGTGAAGCCCTTGGCCGGAACGCCCGGGGGCGCCCCGGATGAGGAGTTGACCTCCTCCGCAGCCCGACGCAGCGCCTCGGCGCTGCCGCCTTCGAACGTGCTGACTCGTGCGTACATGCGGGCGAGCCTACGCCCGCTCGCATACTTGGCGCAACTGCGCTA
>JBDTYI010000185.1:0-3240 GCA_040005775.1 Solirubrobacteraceae bacterium | reverse complement strand
TGCGTCCCGCGGCGCTCGACGACCTCGGGATCGGCGCCGCGATCGAGGCGCTGGCGGCCCGCGCCGCGCGGAGCGGGCTCGACGTCGACCTCGACGTGGTCCTCGCCGTCGACGGTGACGGCCGGCCCGATCGGCACCTGCCTGAGGTCGAGACCGCGATCTACCGGATCGTGCAGGAGGGGCTCACCAACGCGGGCAGGCACGGGCGAGCGGGCCGGGCCGTGGTCGAGATCGCCGAGCGCAACGGCAACGTCGACGTCACGGTGCGCGATGACGGCGCCGGCTTCGACCAGGCCGCGCGCACGGCCGGGTTCGGCCTGCTCGGCATGCGTGAGCGCGCCGAGCTCCTCGGCGGGACGCTGACGGTCGACTCGGTGCCAGGGCAGGGGACGAGGGTGCGGGCGCGCATCCCGGTGCGCCGCCGGGGCGACGGCGCCGCGGTCGGCGAGCCCGCGCGCACCGGCTGATCGCCGCGTGCGTTCGGGTTTCCCGCAACGCGCCCGGGTGTGAGTCCCGATGCGCGCGGCGGTGCTCGTGGCGGAGGATCCTGGTGCCCACCCATCAGTTGAGAGGACCATCACATGTTCGCCACGATCATCGTCGGCACCGACGGCCGCCAGGGCGGCCGCGACGCGCTTGCCCTCGCCGAGCGGCTCCGCTCGGTCTCCGGCGGCGGGATCGTCGCAGTGCAGGCCTATCCGTACGAGTTCTTCGTCAGCCGCGGGGCGAACGCGGACTTCGACGCCGTCATGCGCGACGACGTGCAGACCGAGCTCGAGGCCGAGCTCGACCGGATGGGGATCTCGGCCGAGACGGTCGTCGTGGCCGACGGGTCGCCCGCGCGGGCGCTGCATCGTGTGGCGGAGGAGCACGAGGCCGGGGTGATCGTCGTCGGCTCCGCCCACCACGGGCGGCTGGGGCGCGTGCTCGCGGGCGACGTCGCGGCCGGCACGCTGCACGCCTCGCCGTGTCCCGTCGTCGTCGCGCCCGCCGGATATGCCGACCGCGACGGCGAGCTGGCCGCCGTCGGCGTCGGCTTCGACGGCTCTCCGGAGTCGCGCGCGGCCGTCGACCTCGCGCACCGTCTCGCCGACGCCGCCGGTGTGCCGCTGCGCGTGCTCAGCGTGCTCGAGCCGTCGGTGCCCGGCGGTGCCTACCCCGCCTCGATCCACGACTGGAGCGGCGGGCTCGAGGGCGTCCGCGCCGAGGCGCGGGCGGACCTCGACGAGCTCGTCACGGAGCTCGGTCCGGGGGTGTCGGGCGAGATCCTCGAGGGCGACCCGGTGCGCGAGCTGATCTACGCGGGCAAGGAGCTGAGCCTGCTCGTCTGCGGCTCGCGATCCTACGGCCCACTGCGACGCCTGCTACTGGGCAGCACCTCCAGCCGCCTTGTGCGCGAGGCGCCGTTCCCGATGCTGGTGCTCCCGCGCGGAGCCGCCGAGACCGGAGCTGCGGAGGACGCGGCGGAGGTCGCGGCACACGCGTCGTGACGAGCAGCGCTGACCGTCTGCGGTCCGCACGCGGTCGATCGTGAGCGTCGCGCGTCGAGCCGCACCGGCTTGCCCAGGCACGTGCTCAGGAGCATCTCGGATCGCAGGCTTGGCGCACGGGCGCCTGCGGGTCTAGTGTGAGCCATGACCGACTTTCCGACTACGAGCGCCGATGCGTACCCGGTGGGCTTGGGCGTCGACTACCCCGACCGGTCGCTCAACCGCCTCACGACAGCGTTTCGGATCGTCGTCGCGATCCCCATCCTGATCCTGATCGGCACGGTGTCGGGCGGCACCGTCGCCGCATCGCCCGGCGACAGCCGCGAGACGATCGTCGCGGCCGGCGGCCTGCTCTTCGCCGGACCGCTGCTGATGATCCTGTTCCGCGCGCGGTACCCGCGGTGGTGGTGGGAGTGGAACCTGAACCTGATGCGCTTCGGCGCGCGGGTGGGGGTGTACCTCGCGCTGCTCGACGACCGCTACCCGTCCACGGAGGACGAGCAGGCCGTGCGCCTGGACCTGCCCTATCCTGACGTCGCCGCCGGCGACGTCAGCCGCGGCCTGCCGTTGATCAAGTGGCTACTGGCGATCCCCCACTACGTCGTGCTCTTCTTCCTGTCGATCGGCGTGGTGCTGGCGGTGATCGCCGCCTGGTTCGCAATCCTGTTCACCGGCCGCTACCCACGCTCGCTGTTCGACTTCGTCGTCGGGGTCGGGCGCTGGCACATCCGCGTCATGGGCTACGCGCTCGTGCTCGTCACCGACGCCTACCCGCCGTTCCGCCTGGCGCCGTGAGGGGCGGTTAGCATCGGCCGATGGACATCTGGGATCTGGAGTCGTTGACCGTCGAGCCTCAGCACCCCGAGGTCCTGCACTCCGACGAGGGTGCGGCCCGCGTGATCGCCATCAGCCTGCGGGCAGGCGAGGCGCTTGAGGACCACGAGGTCCACGAGCACGCCTGGCTCACCGTCCACCGCGGGGCGGTCGAGGTCGAGCAGGGCGGGGAGGCCGTCGTTGCGCGCGCCGGCTCGCTCGTGCACTGGAGCCCGCAGGAGCGCCACGCCGTCCGCGCCACCGAGAACGCGCTCCTGCTGCTCCTGCTCGCGCCGTGGCCGGGCCCGGGCCACCCGAGCCTGCGTTCCTGACCGCGACTACCCTGCGCGCAGCGCGGCGCGGGCCGCGGCGTCGCCGGGCACGCCGTGCACCGCGCCGCCTGGGAAGGCCGCAGCGCTGCCCAGGAACAGGCCGCGCAGCGACGTGCGGTAGGGCGAGGCGGTGGGCAGCGGGCGGAAGACGACCTGGCGCAGGCGGTAGCTGCCGCCGCCCACGTCGCCGCCGACGAGGTTCGCGTTGCGGGCCTCGAGGTCGGCCGGGCCGAGGACGTGGCGGGCGAGGATGCGGTCGCGGAAGCCAGGCGCGAAGCGCTCGACCTGCGCCTCCACGCGCTCGACGTGGCGGTCGGTCTCGCGCGTCCAGTCGACACCCCGCGCCGGGCCGTGCGTGTACGCCCACGCGGTGTGCTTGCCCGCGGGCGCCCGCGTCGGGTCGGCGACGCTCTGTTGGCCGAGCAGCAGCGCCGGGGCGTCCGGGAGGCCGGTCGTGGCGGCGGTGGCAGACCGGCGCAGCTCGGCCTCCCCGCCGCCGACGTGCACGGTCCCGGCGCCTCTGACCTCGGCGTTCGCCCACGGGATCGGTCCGTCCAGCGCCCAGTCGACCTTGAGCGTCGCGGGCCCGTAGACGTAGCGCTTCA
>JBDTYI010000184.1:0-4764 GCA_040005775.1 Solirubrobacteraceae bacterium | reverse complement strand
GAACCGGGGACCTCGCCGACCCGAACGGCGCGCGCTACCAGGCTGCGCCACGCCCCGATGCGGCGCGGAGTCTACTCGCCCGCGCCGGCCACGGCTTTGTAGTACCGCACGGCAAGGCCGGTGACGAGGGTCTGGAAGGCGGACTCGAGGTCCTCCTCCTCCGCCTGGGCCCAGCGCTCGAGACCGAGGCGCTCGATGTCCTCACTCTGCTCGAGCACGTCGTCGACGAGCTCGGGGTTGCGGTCGCAGAAGTACGCGCCGATCGAGTAGAGGCTCGAATCGGTCAGCGCCTCCAGGAACGCCCCCTCGTCGTCGGCTGGGCTCAACCGCCGCCCAGGAGGTTGCCGGCGTCGCTCGTCACGCCGCCAACCGTATCGCCCGCCACGCTCGCGGCGTCGGTCGCCGCCGACGCTGCATCGTTGACGGCGGCGGGCGCCGAGACGGTCGCGGTCGGCGACGGGGCCGATGGTGCCGAGGTCGAGGCCGGCACCTGCACGCTGGGGGCGGTGAAGCTCGGGACCGAGGGCCGCGGTGCCGACGTCGTGTCGACGGGGACGTTGCGGCGGTCGGGTCCGCCGGCGGCCGGCGCCGGCGCCGGCGCGGAGGCCTTGACGCCGTCGGCGGCGGGCGCCTGCGTAGCGCCGGTGTGCGACGGAGCCGAGCCGCCGGGCGCCGAGGTGCCCGCGTCGCGCGAGGGCGTGCGGCGCGTGGAGGTCGCAGGCGACGCCGTGGCCGGGCCGTTCAGGCGCAGGGTCAGCGCGCGTGCAGAGCGCGCGCCGGCCGCGACCGGCGTCGCCGCTGCCGGCGCGGCGTGCACGGCGGATGTCGCCGCGGCGTCACGCGCGGTGAGGCCGAGGCGCGTGTCGTGCGTCGCGACCCCCGCGCCCAGCCCGGCAACGGCGACGCCGGCGGCGACGGCGGCAGCGCGGGCCCAGCCGGTCATGACGGGGTCGGAGTACGCGGCGACGGCGCTCGTCAGCTGGGCGACGCCGGCGGTGTGCCCCACGGCGACGGCCGACGACTCGGACGACCCGCCGAGGCGGCGCCGCAGGAAATCGGGCAGCGGGAGGAACGCCGCGATGCGCTCTCGGACGGGCCGCGGCGCCAGGCGGTCGACGTCGAGGCCGGCCAGGCAGGCCGCGCGCCGGCAGGGCTGGCAGTGCGACACGTGGCGGGCCATCTTGCGGCCGTCGCGCACGCCGAGGCGACGGTCGCCGCCCGCCTCGATGATGCCCTGCACGCGGCGGCAGCGCTCGCCGCTGACCAGCTCGGCGTACTCCTCGGTGAGGCGCCGGCGGGCTCGGAAGAGCGTCGACTCGACCGACGGGCGGCTCATGCCGAGGCGCTCGCCGATCTGGCGGTAGCTCAGGCCCTCGAGCTCGCGCATGACGAGGATCTGGTGATGCGCCTCGGACAGGCCGCCGAAGGCGCCCTGGAGGTTCTGAAGCGTCATCCGCTGGTCGACCGCGGCGTCGGGTCCCGGCGTGCTGGACACGAGATGGTTCCGGTCCAGCCCGTTCTCGTCGGCGTCGTAGGAGACCTCCTCGGCACGCTTGGAGCGACGGAACGCGTCGATGCACGCGTTCTTGGCGATCTCGTAGACCCAGGGCTTGAAGATGATCGGCGCGTCGTTGGCCCGCAGACGCCGCAGCGCGGAGATGAAGACCTCCTGCGTGACGTCCTCCGCCCGGCCGTGGTCGTGGACCATCCCGAACACGTAGGCGGAGATCCGGCGCTGGTAGCGCTCGTAGAGCTGCTCGAAGGCGCCATCGTCTCCCGCGCGCACGGCGGCGACGAGGTCCTGGTCTTCGTTTTCGGCCCCCGCGCGAAGTAGCGTCGGGGCTGCGGCGAGCGTAGCTATGGTCCCCTGCTCCTTATACGGCGATGCGGCGACTATTCCCCGAACCTGCGGCGCCGACACTGAGCTATTTTGTTCAACTGACCCGGGCGACACCCTTTCTCTAACGATGACGTCCATCGATCGGATCATCGGCTTCCTCGACGAGCTGCTCGTGCCCAGCGCCTTCGACGACTATGGGCCGAACGGCCTTCAGGTACCCGGTCGCAGCGAGATCTCAACGGTGGTCACGGGCGTGAGCGCCGGCGCGGAGCTGTTCGAGCGGGCCGCCGCGCTGGACGCCGGGCTCGTCCTGGTGCACCACGGGCTCTTCTGGGGCGCGCGCGGGCCCCTCGACCAGCCCGAGAAGCGCCGCCTTCAGCTCCTCTTCGACGCCGACATGGGCCTGGCCGCCTACCACCTGCCCCTCGACGCGCACCTGGCGGTCGGCAACAACGCGATCCTCGCCCGGGAGCTGGGCGCGGGCGACGTCGAGCCGTTCGCCCGGGTGCGCGGCGCCCACATCGGCGTGCGCGCCCGCTTCCCCGACGCCGGCCTCGAGCCCGCCGAGCTCGTCGCCCGCGTGGCGCGGATCACCGACCGCGCCCCGCTGGCGTTCACCGACGGTCCCGCGCCCGTGCGGACCATCGGGATCGTGTCCGGGGGCGCGGCGGACAACCTCGACGACGCGATCGCCGCCGGCCTCGACGCGTTCCTCACGGGGGAGCCGGCCGAGCGCTCGATGCTGCGCGCACGCGAGTCGGGCGTGCACTTCATCGCCGCCGGCCATTACGCGACCGAGACGTTCGGCGTACGTGCGCTCGGAGACCTGCTGGCGGAGCACTTCGGCGTGCGCCATGAATTCGTCGACGTCCCCAACCCCATCTAGCGCCGTTTCCTAGGCGTTTAGCGACTTTTAGTTGAGGGCGTCCGCGGAGCGCGATATACGTGTCAAACGTCGCAAACGCACCCAGGAGGCAGTGCCCGATGGCTAATCACCTGACGCCGACCGAACTCGCCCGCGAGACCGGACTCGAGCGCCGAGACGTGATCACGAAGTGCATGGAGCTGGGCGTCCCCATCTTCCAGGGACGCATCGACAAGACCCTCTTCACGGCGAGCCTCGGACGCCCGTCGCAGTCGGCTCAGGCAGCCGCCTCCTCCGCGTAGGACCAGCTGTCGCGCCGGCCGCGCGACGCACATAGACTCGGCGCTCCAATCGTCTCTCAGGAGGAGCAGCGCATGGAGGCCGGGACAGCGACGAGCCACTCGACGGGGTCGAAGACGATCGCCGACCTGATCGGTCAGGCGGCGGTGAAGCACGCCGATCACGTGGCCGTCCGCCACAAGATCGACGGCGCGTGGCAGGACGTGACCTACGCCCAGGTGGGCGAGATCGTCAGCGAGGTCGCCCGCGGCCTCATCGACCTCGGCGTGCAGCCTGGCGAGCGCGTCTGCATCCTCTGCGACACCCGGCCCGAATGGACCTACGCGGACTTCGCGATCTCCAGCGCCGGCGCAGTCGTCGTGCCGATCTACTCGACGAACTCACCCGAGGAGTGCGAGTGGGTCGCGGGCAACTCCGAGTCGGTCGGCGTGGTCTGCGAGGACGCCGAGCAGGTCGCGAAGATCGTCGCCGTCCGCGAGCGTCTGCCGCAACTGCGCTTCATCATCGCCGTCGACGCATCCGGCGACGTCGCCGACGCCGTCTCCCTCGACGACGTCCGCGCCCGCGGACGCGGTCGCGACGCGGCCGAGCTCGAGGAGCGCTCGGCCGCCGTGACCTCCGAGGACCCGTTCACCTTCATCTACACCTCGGGCACCACCGGGCCGCCGAAGGGCTGCGTGCTCACGCACGGCAACTACCGCTCGGTGCTGGACATGTGCGAGAGCCTCGACACGATCACCTCCGACGAGGTCAGCTACCTGTTCCTCCCGCTCGCCCACGCGTTCGCGCTGCTCATCCAGCTGCTGAGCATCGACGTCGGCGGCACCGTCGCCTATTACGGCGGCGACACGAAGCAGATCGTGCCCGAGCTGCAGGAGGTCAAGCCGACCTACCTGCCCAGCGTGCCGCGCATCTTCGAGAAGATCTACACGCTGGCACTCGGCTCCCAGCCCGCCGAGGTCCAGGCGAAGATGAAGGCCGCCGCGAAGCTCGGAGTGAAGGTGCGCGACATGCGCAACCGCGGCGAAGCGGTGCCGGCCGAGTTGCTGGCGCCCTTCGAGCAGGCCGAGGAGCAACTGTTCGCCAACGTGCGCTCGATCTTCGGCGGCAACCTCAAGCAGGCGGTCACCGGAGCGGCGCCGATCAGCAAGGAGATCCTCGAGTTCTTCTACGGCGCCGGCGTCCCCGTGCTCGAGGGCTACGGCATGACCGAGACGGCCACCGTGGCGACGTCCTCCACGATCGAGAACCATCGCTTCGGCTCGGTCGGGCGCCCGCTGCCGGGGACCGATGCGAAGATCGCCGAGGACGGTGAGCTGCTGCTGAAGGGGGCGAACATCTTCGGCGGCTACTACAAGAACGATGATGCGTCGTTCGGCACCGTCGTCGACGGCTGGCTGCACACCGGCGACCTCGGCTCGATCGATGACGACGGCTACGTCTACATCACGGGCCGCAAGAAGGACATCATCATCACCGCGGGCGGCAAGAACCTGACGCCCGCCAACCTCGAGAACGACCTGAAGCAGAGCCGTTGGGTCTCCCAGGCGGTCATGCACGGCGACCGCCGCCCGTACCCGGTGATGCTGATCACGCTCGACGAGGAGGAGATCGTGCCGTGGGCGGAGGGCGAAGGCCTCCCCGACACCTCGATCGCCGCGTTGGCGAAGGAGCCCAAGGTGCACGAGCTCCTCCAGGCGGAGCTCGACGCCGCCAACGCGAAGTACGCGCAGGTCGAGCAGATCAAGAAGTTCTTCGT
>JBDTYI010000183.1:0-8787 GCA_040005775.1 Solirubrobacteraceae bacterium | reverse complement strand
GCGTAGTCGGGCGGCAGGCTGGCGGCCTGAGCGCCGGTGACGATGAAGAACTGGCTGCCCGATGCGCCCGGCGGGTCGGTCTGGGTCTTCGCCATCGCGACGATGCCGGGGACGTAGCGGAGCGTCGACAACGGCTTCTCGGTGACGGTGTAGCCCGGGCCGCCCTGACCGTCGCCGAGCGGGTCGCCGCCCTGGATGACGAAGCCGGGCACGATGCGGTGGAAGGTCAGGCCGTCGAAGAAGCCGCTCTTGACCAGCCCGGCAACGGCCGCGTCGGTCTTCGGCGAGCGCGCCGTGGCCAGGCGGATCTCGATATCGCCACAGCTCGTCTGGAGGACGACCGTGCTCCCGGCCGGCACGGGGGTCCTCGCGGCCTTCAGGTTCTGCTCGCCCCTGGGCGCCGGCGCCTTGACCTTCCGGCAGCCCGGCGCCTTCGCCGCGGCGCCGGTGCTCGCGGCGGGCCTGGCGTCGCCGTCGCCCCCGCCGCAGCCGGCGAGCAGCGAGGCGCACAGCAGGGCGAGGGCGGAAATCCGGCGCGGCACGGCGGCCACGATAATGCCCGCCGGTGCCCCTCGCTCCCGCCCTGGCCGCGTACGACACGATCCTGCTCGACCTCGACGGCTGCGTCTGGGTCGGCGCCGACCCCACGCCGCGGGCCGTCGAGGCGATCGCGGCGCTGCGCACGGCGGGCCGCCGCGTCGGCTTCGTGACCAACGACGGGCGCCCCAGCGAAGAGGACCTCGTGCGCAAGCTCTGGGGCCTGGGGATCCAGGCGTCGCGGGAGGAGGTCGTGACCGTCGGCGGCGCCCTGCAGCACGCGCTCGTCGAAGCCGGCCGCTCGACCGCGTTCGTGATCGGGTCGCCGTCGATGCACCGCCACGTCGCCGACGCGGGCCTGCGGATCCTCAACGGCTCCGACCTGGCCGACCGCGCCGAGATCGTCGTCGTCGCCGAACACGACGGCTTCGACTACTTCGAGCTTCAGGCCGCGGTGCGCGCCGGCCTGCGCGGCGCCGAGCTGTGGTGCACGGGGCGCGACGCGAACTTCCCCGACGGCGGCGGGATCAGCCCGGGCACGGGCGCCATCGTGGCCGCGGTCGAGTACGCCACGGGCGCGACTGCGCGCTCGGTCGGCAAGCCCGAGCCCCAGATCTTCCTCACCGCGCTCGACCGGCTCGGGGGCGAGCGCGCGCTGATGGTCGGCGACCGCCTCGACGCCGACGTCGCGGGCGCACACGCCGCCGGGATCGCGGGCGCGCTCGTGCTCAGCGGTGCAAGCACCGTGGACGAAGCGCGGGCCGCCGCGCGCCCGCCCGACCACGTCACGGCGACCCTCGGCGACCTGGTCCTCGGCCGGTGAGGCGCCACACCCACCACAAGCACTCCTCCAAGAAGGGCTATCGCCGGCTGCTCGACCGCCTGGCCGCCCACGAGGCGGTCCACAGCGTCGCCACCGGGCGCGTGAAGCCCCGGATGGGCAGCGGCCGCCCGATCGCCGCGATCTCGAAGGTCCGCCCCGTCACCAGCGGCCTGTCGATCACGATCAACACCGACGGCGCGATGGTCGACGCGTACGTCGTCACCGACCGACCGGACGCCGTCGCGGTCTTCATGCGCGAACAGGGCTGGGCAAGATAGGCGACCCCATGGCCCGCCGGATCGCCCTCATCGCCAACCCCGTCGCCGGCGGCGGCCGCGCCGCGCGACTGCTGCCCGGGGTGGTCGAGCGCCTGAACGCCCTCGGCGTGACGGTCCGCGCCGAGGTCACGCGCGACCTCGCCCATGCGCGCGCCCTCGCCGGCGAAGCGGCGCGGGCCGGCGAGACCGTGGTCACGCTCGGCGGCGACGGGCTCATCGGCGCGGTCGCCGGCGCGCTGCGCGCCGAGCCGGGCAGCGTCCTCGGCGTCCTCCCGGGCGGCCGCGGCAACGACTTCTGCCGGGTGACGCGCATCCCGCTCGACGCGCTGCAGGCGTGCGCCGTCGTCGCCAACGGCGTCGAGACCCTCCTCGACGTCGGCGAGGCGGCCGGCACCACGTTCATCGGGATCGCGTCGCTGGGCTTCGACTCCGACGCCAACCAGTGGGCGAACACGGCGCCCGCGCGCCTCGGGCCGCTGGTCTACCTCTACGGCGCACTGCGCGCGATGATCGGATGGAAGCACGCGCAGTTCACGGTGCTCGTCGACGGCGAGCGCACGAGCTTCAGCGGCTGGGCCGTGGCCGCTGCGAACTCCGGCGCCTACGGTGGCGGGATGCTGATGGCGCCCGGCGCAAAGCTCGACGACGGCCAGCTCGACGTGATCCTCACCCAGGCCAGCGGCCGCGCGCACTTTCTGCGGACACTTCCGAAGGTCTTCAAGGGCACCCACGTCGAGGACCCGCGCGTGATGGTCCTGCGCGGCGCCGTCGTGCAGATCGACGCCGACCGCCCGTTCACCGTCTACGCCGACGGGGACCCGATCGGGGAGCTGCCGATCACCGTCCGCGCCGTTCCGGGCGCCCTGCGGGTACTGCTACCGGCATGAGCGCCCTGGACGCCAAGGTCGTCGCGGCTCGCGCGGCGGGCGCGCTGTCGCGCGCGACCGGGCGCGGCGGCACGAGCCTGCCCGGCAAGCTCCTGATGCGCCTGGAGCCCCACGCCATCGGGCGCCTGGCCGGCCGGTTGCCCAACGGCAACGCCGTCATCTCCGCGACCAACGGCAAGACGACCGCGGCCGCGATGACCGCCGGGATCCTCGAGCGCACGGGCGCGCACCTGGTCCACAACCGGGCCGGCGCGAACATGGCCGGCGGCGTCGCCGCCACGCTGCTGCAGGCCGCCGGGCGCAACGGCACGATCGCCGGCGACACGGGCCTGTTCGAGGTCGACGAGTTCTGGCTCGGCCAGGTCGCCGCCGAGCTCGAGCCGCGGGCGATGCTGCTGGGCAACCTGTTCCGCGACCAGCTCGACCGCTACGGCGAGCTCGACACGATCGCCGACCGCTGGGCCCAGGTCGCGGCGACCACCGGCGCGCGCCTGGTCCTGTGCGCCGACGACCCGACGATCGCCGACCTCGGCCGCGACCGCGCCGACGTCCTCTACTACGGGATCGAGGACGACGGCGTGGCGCGCACCGAGATGCAGCACGCCGCCGACGCCAAGCACTGCCGGCGCTGCGGCGCGCCCTACGTCTACGAGGCGATCTACTTCGGCCACCTCGGCCGCTACCACTGCCCGACGGGCGACGCCCCGCGCCCGGCGCCCCAGGTCTCGGCCCGCGACATCGTGCTCGAGGGCGTCCGCGGCGCGCGCTTCGCCCTGCACACCCCAGTGGGCGTCTGCGAGATCGCCCTGCCGCTCCCCGGCCTCTACAACGTCTACAACGCCCTCGGGGCCGCGGCCCTCGCGCTGGCGCTGGGCGCCTCCCTCGACGACGTCGCGGCCGGGCTCGCCGCCGTCTCCCCCGCCTTCGGCCGCGCGGAGACGGTGCGCATGGGCGACACCGACCTCTCGATCCTGCTCGTCAAGAACCCGGCCGGCGCGAACGAGGTCCTGCGCACGCTCACCCTCGAGCCCGGCGAGCACGACGTCCTCGCGGTGCTCAACGACAACATCGCCGACGGCCGCGACGTCAGCTGGGTCTGGGATGCCGACTTCGAGGTGCTCGCCCCCAGCGTGCGCCGCGCGACGTGCGCCGGCACCCGCGCGGCCGAGATGGCGCTCCGGCTGAAGTACGCGGGCGTGCCGCCCGAGCGCATCACGGTCCTCCCCGAGCTCGACGCGGCCCTCGATGCGGCCCTGGCCGGCGGCGGCGCGCGCGTCTTCGCCCTGCCCACGTACACGGCGATGCTCGCCCTGCGCGACCTGCTGGTCACGCGCGGCGCGGTCCAGGGGTCCTTCGCGTGAGCGCAGCGCTCGACGTGCTCTGGCACGACCTCGAGTGCGGCAACTACGCCGAGGACTTCGCGTTCTGGCGCGACCTCGCCGCGCGAGAGGGCGAGCCCGTGCTCGACATCGGCGCCGGGACCGGGCGGATCTCGCTCGACCTCGCCCGCGCGGGCGTCGAGGTCGTCGCCCTCGATCGCGAGGAGGCGTTCCTGGCGGCGCTGCGGGAGCGCGGGCAGGGGCTGGCCGTGACGACCGTCGCCGCCGACGCACGGGAATACGACCTCGGCCGCCGCTTCCCGCTGATCCTGGCCCCGATGCAGACCGTCCAGCTGCTCGGCGGCGCCGAGGGCCGCGCGCGCTTCCTGGCGGCCGCGGCGGCGCACCTGGAGCCCGGCGGGCTGCTGGCCTGCGCCATGGCCGACGCCCTCGACGCCTTCGACGCCGAACACGACCAGCCGCCGGCGCCCGACCGCACCGAGGTCGACGGCGTCGCGTACGCCAGCCACCTCGTCGCCGTCCACGATCGCGGCGACCGCGCCGCGATCGAACGCATCCGCTCGATCGATGCCCCAGGGCGCACCCGCACCGCGACCACCGACATCATCGAGCTCGACCGCGTCGAGGTCGGGACGCTGCAGGCCGAGGCCGCGCGCCACGGGCTGCGCGCCGAGGCGCCGCTGCACATCCCCGAGACCGAGGAGTACCTGGGATCCACGGTGGCGATGCTCCGTGCCTGAGCGATCCCTGCGCGTGTGCGCGCTCTATCCCGACCTGATGAACATCTACGCCGACCGCGGCAACCTGCTGCTGCTCGAGCGCCGCTGCGCCTGGCGCGGCATCGGCTTCGAGGTCAGCGCCGCGGGCCTCGGCGAAGAGATCGACCCGACGGCCCACGACCTCTTCTACCTCGGCGGCGGTCAGGACCGCGACCAGCAGCTCTGCGCCCAGGACCTGGTCGACGTCAAGCGCGACGCGCTGCACGCGGCGGCCGGCGACGGGCGCGTGATCCTCGCGGTGTGCGGCGGTTACCAGCTGCTCGGGCACTCCTACGCCCTCGGCGACGAGCTCGTGCCCGGGATCGGCCTGGTCGACCTGACGACCGTGCGCGAGGACGGGCCGCGGCTGATCGGCAACGTCGCGATCGAGGTCCAGCTCCCCGGCCTGGACGGCAGGCGCGTCCTCGCGGGCTTCGAGAACCACGGCGGGCGCACGCACCTGGGCGCCGGCGCGCAGCCCCTCGGCCGCGTGCTCAAAGGGCACGGCAACACCGGTTCGACCGGGTTCGAGGGCGTCCTGCGCGACCACGTCATCGGCACCTACCTCCACGGCCCGCTGCTGCCCAAGAACGCCTGGTTCGCCGACTGGCTGATCGCCGCCGCCACGGGCGGCGTGGCGCTCGACGCCCTCGACGACACCCTTGAGGACGCCGCTCACGCGGGCGCGCGCCGCGCCGCGGGGCTGTGAGCGCCTGATCAGACGCTAGGTTCTAGGCGCCCATGCGCGTCGTTCGTCCAGTCTTCGCCACTCTGGCCGCCGTGACCGCCGTGGCCCTGGCCGGCTGTGGCAGCTCGAGCTCCGACGCGACGACGGAGACGGTCCGGCCGGCGAGCACGCCCTCGACGCTGATCAAGCGCGACGCGGCGAACGCCAGGCGCCCGGTCGTCGTGATGGCCTCCAAGAACTTCACCGAGGAGTTCATCCTGGGCGAGATCTACACGCAGGCTCTGCGCGCCGCGGGCTATCGGGTCCGCAAGAAGCTGAACGTCGGTGCCGAGGACGTCGCCTACAAAGCACTCCGCGACGGCGAGATCGGGGCCTATCCGGAGTACATCGGCACCGCGCTGACGAACTTCTGTGACGTCCAGTCCGAGGCCGTCCCCAACGAGGTCGCGCGCGCCTACGCCGACACGAAGTCGTGCGTCGCCATGGACGCGGTCGCCGCGCTGCCCCCGACGCTCTTCACCGATTCCAACGGCTTCGCGATGACCGAGCAGCGCGCCTCCGACCTCGGCATCCGCAAGCTCTCAGACCTCAAGGGCAAGGCCCAGGACCTCGTCCTCTCGGGCTCGAAGCAGTGCCGCACCCGCCCCGACTGCAAGCTCGGCCTCGAGCAGACCTACGACCTGCGCTTCAAGCAGTACTCGACCGTCGACCTGTCGCTGCGCCACGAGGTCCTCACCCGTGGCCTGGCCGACGTCTCGGTCGTCTTCACCACCGACGGCCAGATCCGCGCCGACAAGCTGCGCCTGCTCGTCGACGACCAGGGCTTCCTCCCGCCTTACAACGTCAGCCTGCTCCTGCGCGACAACGTCCTGCGTGACGCCGGGCCCGACCTGCCGAAGGTCGTCGCGCAGGTCCAGCGCGACCTGACGACGCGGGTGATGCAGGAGCTCAACTCGCGCGTCGACCTCGATAACGACACGCCCGAGCAGGCCGCGAAGGCCTACCTCCAGCAGTTCGGGCTGATTGCGCCCTGAGCCCGCCCGGCCGGGAGTAGTGTCGGCCGATGACGTCCTTCGAGACGGTCCGGGTCGCAGCGATCCAGGCGACGCCGGTGATCCTCGACGTCGATGCGACGATCGAGAAGGCCGAGGGCCTGCTGCACGTGGCGGCCGACGCGGGCGCGCGGCTCGCGGTGCTGCCGGAGTGCTTCGTCTCGCTGTATCCGTCAGGCTCGTGGGCGGGGTCCACGAACCCGTGGAACGACGCGTTCGATGCCTTGTGGGGGCGCCTGTGGGCCAGCGGCGTCGACGTGCCCGGCCCGATGCTCGACCGCCTCGCCGCCGTCTGCCGCGAGCGCGATCTTCACGCGACGATCGGCGTCAACGAGCGCGACTCTCAGCGGCCCGGCAGTCTGTGGAACACGCTCGCCTACCTCGGGCCCAGCGGGTTCCTGGGCAAGCACCGGAAGCTGATGCCGACGGTCCACGAGCGCCTGTTCCACGCCATCGGCGCCGGCGACGACCTCCAGGTCCACGACACGCCGATCGCCCGGATCGGCGGCCTCATCTGCTGGGAGAACCTGATGCCGCTGGCGCGCTACGCGGTCTACCGCGGCGGGCCGCAGATCTACGTCGCTCCGACGGCCGACGACTCCGAGGCCTGGTTGGGCTCCATGCGCCACATCGCCCGCGAGGCGGGAGCCTTCGTGGTCTCGGTCCCGCAGTTCATCCCAGCCGCCGCGTTCCCCGCGAACTTCCCGGTCGCCCTGCCCGAGGGCAAGGAGGTCCTCGGCGACGGGGGCGCCGCGATCATCGATCCGAACGGCGCGGTCGTCGCGGGCCCGCTGTACGGCAAGGAGGGCATGGTGCTCCACGACTGCGTGCTGGGCGATGCGCTGAACGCCAAGCGCACGTTCGACGTCAGCGGCCACTACGGCCGCGAGGACGTCCTCCTGCCGCTGCTGACCGGGCGCTAGCCGCCGATCACGTCGACGTTGCCGGCGTCCGTCGAGGCGCGGATCGTGCGAGTGGAGCGGTCGTTGCGCACCACGCCGCTGACCCGATCGTCCCCGGCCTTCGTGGCGGTGTCGACGCGGTACTCGGCGCCGCGCGGGACGGTCACGCGGACGTCGCCGGCGTTGCTCCGCGCGATCACCGATACGGGCTCCGTCGTGAAGTCGAGGTCGATCAGGCCCGCGGCGGTGTCGGCTCGGACGGACACCGGGTTCATGTCCCGGCCGCGCACGTCGCCGCTCTTGGTGCGCAGCTCGAGGTGCCCGGCCAGGCGGTCCGCCGTGACGTCGCCGTCCTCGTTGCGCACGAGCACGTCGGCGTCGAAGGGGATGCCGAGGTCGAGGTCCGCGCGGCAGCGGTTGGCCGGACCCGTGCGCGGACAGGTGGCCGTCACGTGCAGGGTCGCGCCCGAGCTGACCATGCGGACGCTGGGTGCCCGCCACAACCACTGGGCGTCGCGTTGCACGACGACGCGGTCGCCCTCGACCCCGTGCAGGCTCACCCGTCCGGAGTCGGAGTCCACCACGACGCGCTCGAACTGGCGCGCGAAGGTCGTCGTGCTCTTGCGCTGATGCTTGAACGCCTCGCTGATCCCGACCGCCAGGGCACACGTGGCGACAAGCGCGAGGCCCACCAGCAACACGAGGCGCGGAGTCGAGACGGCCGTCATTTCCGGGGACTCTATTACCGGCCCCGCCCCGCGCCATACGGTCAGCCGCACCCGCCGCTAGCGTGCAGGAATCATGGACGTACGCGACTACCAGCACCGCTCCCGGCGGACCGCGACCTACCCCGACGCCGGCGCGAACATCGTCTACCCGACCCTCGGCCTCGCCGGTGAGGCGGGCGAGGTGGCCGACAAGGTCAAGAAGCTCATCCGCGACGACGCCGGCGTGCTGTCCGACGAGCGCCGCGCGGCGCTGGCGGGCGAGCTCGGCGACGTGCTCTGGTACGTCGCCCAGGTGGCGACCGAGGCGGGGCTGGACCTCGAGGACGTGGCGCAGGCGAACCTCGACAAGCTGGCATCGCGCGCGGAGCGCGGCGTGCTCTCGGGCTCGGGTGACGACCGCTGATCGAGGCCGTCTTCACCGGCTTGGCCGTGGCCGACTTCCCGGCGGCGCGGGACTTCTACGAGCGGCTGTTCGGGCGGGCCCCCGACATGCTGCCCAAGGACGGCGAGGCGGCCTGGCAGCTCTCCGGGCCCGGGTGGGTCTACGTGGTCGAGGACCGCGAGCGAGCCGGGCGCGGCCTGCTCACCATCCTCGTGGACGACCTCGACGCGCACGTCGCCGGGCTCGCCGACCGCGGCGTCGCGGCCGGCGAGATCGAGCGAACGCCGGGCGTCGTGGCGCGCACGGTCGTGGCCGACCCCGAGGGCAACACGATCCAATTTGGCCAGCCGCTGGGCGGCTAGTTGTAGTTCCTGAGGACGTTGTTGAGGTAGTTCATCCGGGCCTCTTTGGA
>JBDTYI010000182.1:0-4517 GCA_040005775.1 Solirubrobacteraceae bacterium | reverse complement strand
TGCTCGTGCGGGCGCTGCTGCGCTTCCGCGAGCGCTTCACGATCCGCTGGGAGCCGGTCGTCGCGGCCGCGCTCGTGCTCGCCGCCCTCGGCGCGGTCCCGAGCCCCGCGAGCGCCGCGGCGCCCTCCTCCTACCTGCTGCGCGCCCAGAACCGCGACGGCGGCCTGGGCGCCGCGCCGCACCAGCGCTCGGCCGGCCTTTACTCCGCGTGGGCGGCGATGGGCCTGGGCGCGAGCGGGCACCGCTCGCGCGCGCTCGTGCGCTATCTGCAGCGCAGCGGGCCCTCGCAGCGCGCGACCGGCGACATCGAGCGCACGATCCTCGCGCTCGTGGCCCAGCGCGCGTCGCCGCGGCGCGCGGGCGGCGTCGACCTCGTGCACCGCCTCGGGCGCCAGCAGCGCCGCGACGGGTCGTGGGCCGGGCTGGTCAACCAGACGAGCTTCGGGGTGCTCGCCCTGCGCGCGGCGCGGGCCGGCTCGGCGCAGGCGCGCCGCGGCGGGCGCTGGATCGCGCGCCAGCAGAACGCCGACGGCGGCTTCAACTACCGCCGCCGCGGCGGCGCCAGCGGGATCGACGACACCGCCGGGGCCCTCCAGGCGCTCGTGGCCGCCTCCGGGCGCGGCACCCGCGTGCGCCGGGCGGCGAGCTTCCTCGTGCGCCGCCAGAACCGCGACGGCGGCTTCGGGGTCGCTCCCGGCGCGGCCTCCAACGCCCAGTCGACGGCGTGGGCGGTCCAGGCGCTCGTGGCGGCCGGGCGCAACCCGGCGCGGGTGAAGCGCGGCGGCTCGCGCAGCCCGCTGGGCTACCTGCGCACCCTCATCGGGGGCGACGGAGCCGTTCGCTACTCGCGCACGAGCCGCCAGACGCCGGTCTGGGTGACCGGCCAGGCGCTCACGGCCTTCGCGCGGCGGCCGTTCCCGATCCGATAGCTTGCGGCCCGGAATGAAGGTCGGAGTCCCGAGAGAGAGCGCGCCGGGCGAGCGCCGCGTTGCGCTCGTCCCCGACGTCGTCAAGCGCCTGGGCGCCAAGGACGTGGAGGTCGTCGTCGAGGCCGGCGCGGGGGAGGCCGCGCTGATCCCCGACGCCGTCTTCACCGAGGCGGGCGCCACGATCGGCGACCCCTGGAGCGCCGACGTCGTCGTGAAGGTCGCCCCGCCCAGCGCCGAGGAGATCGCCCGCCTGGGGCGCGACGGGACGCTCGTCGGCTTCCTCGCCCCGCGCACGCAGCCCGAGACGCTGCAGGCGCTCGCGGACGCCGGGGTGACCGCGTTCGCCATGGAGGCGATCCCGCGCATCAGCCGCGCGCAGTCCATGGACGCGCTCTCCAGCCAGGCCAACGTCGGCGGCTACAAGGCGGCCCTGCTGGGCGCCGAGCACTCCACGCGCTTCTACCCGATGCTCATGACCGCCGCGGGCACGATCCCGCCGGCGAAGGTCCTCGTGCTCGGCGTCGGCGTCGCGGGCCTGCAGGCGCTGGCCACCGCCAGGCGCCTCGGCGCGCAGACCACGGGCTACGACGTGCGCCCCGAGGTCGCCGAGCAGGTGCAGTCGCTCGGCGCCAAGTGGCTCGACCTCGGCATCGAGGCCTCCGGCGAGGGCGGGTACGCACGCGACCTCACCGAGGAGGAGCGCGCGCAGCAGCAGCAGGCGCTGACCGACGCGATCAAGGGCTTCGACGTCGTCATCACCACCGCGCTGGTGCCGGGGCGCCCCGCACCGCGGCTGGTCACGGCCGAGGCCGTCGAGGGCATGAAGCCCGGCTCGGTGATCGTCGACCTCGCCGGTGAGGCGGGCGGCAACTGCGAGCTGACCGAGCCCGGCGAGGTGGCGGTCAAGCACGACGTGACGATCGTCTCGCCGCTGAACCTGCCGGCGACGATGCCCGAGCACGCCAGCGCGCTGTACGCGCGCAACGTGCAGGCGCTGCTGGAGCTGCTCATGGACGACGAGGGCGCGCTCGCCCCCGACTTCGACGACGAGGTCGTCAGCGGCGCCTGCGTCGTCCGCAACGGGGAGGTCACGTCCTGATGCTGCTGCAGAACCTCGCGATCCTCGTGCTGGCCGGCTTCGTCGGCTTCGCGGTGATCTCCAAGGTGCCCAACACGCTGCACACGCCGCTGATGTCGGGCACGAACGCGATCCACGGCATCGTGATCCTCGGCGGCATCATCGTGCTCGGGCTCGGCGTCGACGGCTTCCTCAACAAGCTCCTGCTGGTGATCGCGATCGTCTTCGGCACGATCAACGTCGTCGGCGGCTTCCTGGTCACCGACCGGATGCTCGAGATGTTCAAGCAGAAGCCGACGCCGCCCGCCGACACACCGGAGGAGCTCGAGGCGTGAGCCGCACCGACCTCATCCTCGCCCTCTACATCGTCAGCTTCTCGCTGTTCATCTACGGCCTGATGGGCCTGACGGGCCCGCGCACCGCCGTGCGCGGCAACCGCATTGCGGCGGTCGGCATGGCCGTTGCGATCATCGCCTCGCTGCTCATCCCGGGGATGGGCAACTGGGGCCTGATCATCCTCGGCGTCGCGATCGGCACCGCGATCGGCGTGCCCGCGGCACGCACCGTGAAGATGACCCAGATACCGCAGATGGTGGCGCTGTTCAACGGCGTCGGCGGCGGCGCGGTCGCGCTGATCGCCTGGGTCGAGTTCCGCTCCACGGGCGGCTACGCCGACGAGCCGACCTACGTGGCGATCTTCAGCCTGTTCGGCGCGATCGTCGGCTCGGTGAGTTTCTGGGGCTCGAACATCGCCTTCGCCAAGCTCCAGGAGATCCTGCCGGGCAGGCCCATCACGGTCGGGCCCGGGCGCACGCAGCAGCTGCTGAACCTCGTGCTGCTGCTGATCGCCGTGGGCTGCGCGGTGGCGATCGTCGCCGGCGCGCACTCCGAGGCGCTGATCCTCCTGCTGCTGCTCGCCGCCGGCGTCCTGGGCAACTTCCTCGTGCTGCCGATCGGCGGCGCGGACATGCCCGTCGTCATCTCGCTGCTGAACGCGTTCACCGGCCTGAGCGCGGCGGCGACCGGCATCGCGCTGAACAACACCGCGCTGATCGTCGCGGGCATGATCGTCGGCGCGTCGGGCACGATCCTCACGAACCTCATGGCCACGGCGATGAACCGCTCGATCCCGAGCATCGTCGCCGGCGGCTTTGGTGGAGTGATCACGCAAGGCGGCGTGGGGGACGACGGCGTCGAGCGCACGGTGCGGTCCACGAGCGCCTCGGATGCCGCGGTGCAGATGGCCTACGCCAGCCGCGTCGTGATCGTCCCCGGCTACGGCATGGCCGTCGCGCAGGCCCAGCACGCGGTGCGCGAGATGACCAAGCTGCTGGAGGCCAAGGGCATCGAGGTGTCCTTCGCGATCCACCCGGTGGCGGGGCGCATGCCCGGGCACATGAACGTGCTGCTTGCCGAGGCCGACGTGCCCTACGAGCAGCTCAACGAGATGGAGGAGGCGAACTCGCAGTTCGCCCGCACCGACGTCTCGCTCGTCATCGGCGCCAACGACGTCACGAATCCCGACGCCCGGGCGAAGGCCGACTCGCCGATCTACGGGATGCCGATCCTCAACGTCGACGAGTCAGCGTCGGTGATCGTCCTCAAGCGCTCGATGAGCTCGGGCTTCGCGGGCATCGACAACCCGCTGTTCTACGACGCGAAGACCGCGATGCTGTTCGGCGACGCGAAGGCTTCCGTGGGCGAGATCACCGAGGAGCTCAAGGCGCTCTGACCGGATTTTCGGCGCGCGGTTGACCTCGCGCGTGGGACGGGTAGGCTCGCCGCAGATGTCCGCGTTGCCGCTGGTCGTCAAGGCGGTTTTGGCCGCCGGCGTACTCGCCTCCATGGCGCGCGCCTTCCTGGGTCCGCCCGCACCGCCGGCGCGCCGGCACCTGGGTCGGACGCTGCTCGTGCTCACCGCGCTCTGCTATGTCACCGGCGCCGCGCTCGTCACCGTCGGCGGCGCCGAGCTCGCCGGCTCGGTCGTCGTGTTGGCCGGCATCGAGGTCTCCTGCCTGGCCGCTTGGGTGGTTCGCGCCACACCCGAGGACGGCGGTGGCGGCGAGGACGACGACGGCGGTGGGGGAGGCGGCAAGGGCCCGCCCGACCCCGGGCCGGTCGACTGGGCCGCGTTCGACCGAGAGCGCCGCCGCTGGGACCGCTCGCCCGCTGCGCGCTGAGCGCCTGAGTCTCGTCGCAGTTCGCGCCTTGTTCCGTTCAGGGCGGGAGGCGATTGTCGAGTTATTCGGCCTCAGACCGAACAACTCGACAATCGCGATGTGCTGGTCGCGCACTTGGCCGCCAAGCGGTGGGGGATCGTCACGTCGTGCGAGCTGTCCGCATGCGGGCTGCGTCCTGACGCGATCGCGGCGCGGGTCCGGCGGGGGCACCTGCATCGCCGGTATCGCGGCGTGTACGCGGTCGGCCACACGAATCTGACGTTGGAGGGCCGGTTCCTCGCGGCGGTCAAGGCGTGCGGCCGGAGCGCCGTCCTCAGTCACCTCTGCGCG
>JBDTYI010000181.1:0-4655 GCA_040005775.1 Solirubrobacteraceae bacterium | reverse complement strand
CTGCGCGCGTGCGCTCACGAGCCGCCCGACACCACGGGCGGAGGCGGAGGCGGAGCGGGCGCGGGGGCCGGGGCCGCAGCCGGCGGTGCGCTCGGCGCCCGGAGGCGACGGTGGCGGGTGGGCGCGATCGCCGGCACGTGGTCGGGGGCCGGCGCCGTAGCGGTGGGCTCGACTGCCGGCGCGCGCCCGGCCTTGGGCGGCGCGTGTCCCTTGAACGCCTGCGCGGCCACGACCGAGAACGTCCCGGAGAGGCCGGCCGTCGCCACGACGATCAGGCGCGTCACGCGCCGTGTGCGCCGCAGCGCGGCGTCGCGGGCGGCGGGCCCCCAGGGACGGCGCGGATCGCTGCCGGAGCTCTGCATGGACCACACCGTGCACCACCCTTGGCAAAGGGACGGGCAAGCTTTGCCCAGTCTTTGCCCCGGGACGCCGATGATCGGTTCGTCCCACACCTCTCCGAGCTTCACGGCGCCGCCACCCACCTGGCGGTCATCGCGATCCCGGTCTACGCCGTCGTCCTCATGCTGCGGCGCTTCGGCCCCGACCACCAGACGCTGCGCCACGTCGAGCCCTGGCTCCTCGGTGCCGCCCTGGCGGGCGTCGCGCTCGCCGGCGTCACTGGGCTGCTGGTGTGGGGCCAGTCCAAGACGATGCTGCGCGGCTCGCACTACGACATCGGCGGAATCCATTTCTGGCTGGGGATCGCGCTCGCCGTCGTGCTCGTCGGAGCCGCCGCGATCAGGCTGCTCACGCTCCGGCGGGGCGGGCCGACGCACGGACCCGTGCTGCTGGCCGCCGGCGCGATCGCGCTCGTCGCGGTCTTCGTGCAGGGCTACCTCGGCGGGCGCATGACCTGGTCGCGGCGCCTGGACGGCCCTCGCACGCGGGATCGCCCCGGCGACCGCGGGCAAGGGCGCGTTCTCAGAGCAGGGCCTGGGTTGCGCCAGCTGCCACCGCGACCTGGCCGAGGGCCAGCGCGGGCCGAGCCTGGCCGGGGGCCGCGGCCTCGACGACTTCCGCCGCGTCCACGAGCACGGCCTTTTCCCCGCGTCCGCCGTCTCCGACGAGGACTTCCAGGCCATCGACGCGTGGCTGAAGACACTCCAGCGCCGCGGAGGCGCCGGGTAGTCCTTGCGCCGACGACCGCGCCGTAGGACAGTCCGCAGCCGATGATCTTCCGCCAGATCACCCATGACGACCTCGGGTGCGCGAGCTATATGGTCGGCGACGAGGACGCAGGCGTCGTCGCCGTGGTCGACCCCAAGCTCGACATCGACGAGTACCTGCGCCTCGCCCGCTACCTGGGCGTGCGCATCGAGCACATCCTCGAGACCCACAACCACGCCGACCACGTCTCCGGGCACGGCCGCCTCGTCGCCGCGACCGGCGCGACGATCCACATCCACGCCGACGCGACGCCCGACTACGACCACGAGGGGTTCACCCACGGCTGGGAGCTCGCGCTCGGGGCGCTCATCGTCCGCGCACTGCACACCCCGGGGCATCGGCCCGAGCACACCGCGTTCGTGCTGGTGGACACCGCGCGCAGCGACGAGCCGTGGGCGGTGCTCAGCGGGGACACGCTCTTCGTCGGCGACATCGCGCGGCCCGACCTCGCCGTGGACAAGGAGGAGGGCGCCCGCGGGATCTTCGCCTCGCTGCGCGACGGGCTGCTCGCGCTCCCCGAGACGTGCGAGGTCTGGCCCGGCCACCTCGGCGGCTCGCTCTGCGGCGGGCCCGGGATGGACCTCAAGGTGTCCTCCACGATCGGGTTCGAGCGGGCCAACCAGGCTCTGCTTCAGGTGACCGACATCGACGAGTTCGTCCGGGCGACCACCGCGACGCTCGGCCCGCAGCCTCCGAACTTCGAGAACATCGTTGCGCTCAACCGCGGCCCGCTTTCGCGCGAGGCCGTCGACCCCCAGCCCCTCACCCCGCGCCAGGTCGACCACGCGCGGCGCGACGGCGCGCTGGTCGTCGACGTGCGCACCGAGCTGCAGTTCGACGAGGCCCACGTGCCCGCCGCCGTCTCGATCACGGCGCGCCGCGCCGGCTTCGGCTCGAAGCTCGCGTGGCTGGCGCGCCCCGGCCAGGCGCTGGTGCTCGTCGGACGCGACGACGAGGACGCCGCCGAGGCCGCCGCCCTCGCCGCCGCCGTCGGCCTGCACGCCGTCGCCGGCTACCTGGCAGGCGGCATGACCTCGTGGCGCGAGGACGGTCTCGAGGTCCGCCGGCTGCAGCGCATGACCGTGTCCGAGCTGCACGAGCGTTGGTCCGGCGATCGCGACGCCGTGCAGATCCTCGACGTGCGCGAGCGCTCCGAATGGGAGGCCGGGCGCATACCGGGCTCGAGCCACATCCCGTACCACGACATCGACGAGGTCCCCGACGGCATCGACGCCGCGCGCCCCGTCGCCGCGATCTGCGCCTCCGGGCAGCGCGCCGCCGTGGCCGCCAGCCTGCTCGCGCGCTTCGGTGCGCGTGAGGTCATCCACGTGGTCGAGGGCGGTGTGCCGCTCTGGCGGCGCCGCGGGTGGCCGGTCGAGCCCGCCGCCGGACCCGGGGCCTGAGGGGATGCTCGCCGCGATCGGGCTCGGCCTGGCCATCGGCCTGGCTGTGGGGATGCTGGGCGGCGGCGGGTCCGTGCTCGCGGTGCCGGTGCTCGTCTACCTGCTGGACCAGAGCGTCGACGCCGCGACCACGTCGTCGCTCGTGATCGTCGCCGCCGGGTCCTGCGCGGGCGCGATCGGCCATGCGCGCGCGGGCCGGGTGTGCTGGCGCCACGCGGGGACGTTCACGGCCGCGGCGGTCCCGGGCATCATCGCCGGCACTGCCGCGGGGAGCGTGGTCGGCGGGGACGTCCTGATCGCCGCCTTCGCGGTGGTGATGCTGGGCGCCGCCCAGGCCACCTGGCGCCGCGCGGGCGACGACGAGGAGGGTGCGGCCGACGGCTGGGAGCCTGGCAGCGCGTGCCCGCCGCTGCGCATGCCGCGCGACCTGGTGGCCGGTGCCGTGGTCGGGTTTCTCACCGGGCTCTTCGGCGTCGGCGGCGGGTTTCTCATCGTTCCCACGCTCGCGATCGCGCTCGCGTTCACGATGCGCACCGCCGTGGGCACATCGCTGATGATCATCACCGCGACGTCTCTGATCGGGCTCGGCGCGCACCTCTTTGCCGGGCGCGGCATCGACGCCGGGCTCACTGCGACGATGGCCGCGGCGTGCGTCGCGGGCGCGCTGCTGGGATCCGCGGCCGCCGGGCGGGTGCCTGCCCGGACCCTGGGGCGGGCCTTTGCGGTGATGGTCGTGGTCGTCGCGACCTACCTCCTCGTCTCGGTGGCCGTCCTCGGTGGCCCGCCGGCCTGATGACGGCGATACTTGCGCCGTGAGCGATCGCAACGTCCTCGGCGGCGAGCTCGAGCCCTGCGGCGTCGACCCCCTCACCGGCTTCTACCGCGACGGCGCCTGCCGGACCGGACCGGCCGACCAGGGCAGCCACACCATCTGCGCCGTGATGACGGAGGCGTTTCTCGCCCACCAGCAGTCGATCGGCAACGACCTCGTGACGGCCATGCCGATGTACGAGTTCCCCGGGCTGCGGCCGGGGGACCGCTGGTGCGTGACGGCGCGCAACTGGCTGCGCGCGCACGCCGACGGGGTCGCGGCGTACGTCGTGCTCGCCTCGACGCACGAGCGCGCGCTCGAGATCGTGCCCCTCGCGGCGCTGCGCGAGCTGGCCGTCGACGTGCCCGACGACGCGGGTCCGCTCGGCCGCTGACCGCGGTCAGGCGGTCGCGAAGCGGCTGAGTGTGCGCTCCGGGCTCACGCCCACCAGATGCTCGCGGAAGATGCGGTAGTAGGCGAGCTCCTCGCGCGTGCGCAGCGGCGGTTCGACGCGGCCGCGCTCGGCTTCGAAGTCGGCCTGCGTGATCTCGGCCTCGATCGCCTCGGTGAGCACGTCGGCCGCGCCGCTGCCGTCGCCGAACTCGGCCTTGTCGCGCCACAGCAGCGCGTCGGGCAGCCAGCCGTCGAAGGCCTCGCGCAGCAGGCGCTTCTCGGGTTGACCGGGACCGGAGAGCTTGAAGCCGGGCGGCAGCGCCAGCGCCCATTCGAGGACCTCGCGGTCCAGGAACGGCACGCGCGCCTCCAGGCCGTGGGCCATCGTCACGCGGTCGCAGCGCTGCAGGTTGAGGTTGTGCAGGCCGTTGACCGTACGCACGAGCTCGTCGTGCAGCGCCACGGGGTCGGTGAAGTCGCGCAGGTACTCGTAGCCGGCGAACAGCTCGTCGGCCCCCTCGCCCGTGAGCACGACCTTCACGTGCTGCGCGGTGAAGCGCGAGAGGAAGAAGTTGGGCACCGCGCTGCGCACGAGCGCGGGGTCGAAGGACTCGATCGAGCGCACGACCTTGGGCAGCGCGTCGAGCGCCTGCTCGGCGGTGTAGGTGATCTCGCGGTGCTCGGTGTCGAGGTGCTCGGCGACGATGCGCGCGGCGGCGAGGTCGGGCGAGTCGACGGTGCCCACGGCGAACGTCTGCAGGCGCTCGCCGCGCTGCGCCAGGTAGGGCGCGGCGATCGCCGCGACCAGGCTGGAGTCCAGGCCGCCGGAGAGGAACACGCCGACGGGCACGTCGCCCATGAGCTGGCGCTGCACGGCGTCG
>JBDTYI010000180.1:0-7717 GCA_040005775.1 Solirubrobacteraceae bacterium | reverse complement strand
GGCGGTGGCGACCTCGCGCAGGCTCCCGCCGTCGTCGAGGACGCTCACCGAGCACCAGTCGGCGATCTCCGGGACGGCGATCGTCGCGACATTGGCCAGCGTCTGCTCGTAGTCCAGCGACGCGTCGAGCATCGCGCCCGCGTTGGCCAGGAAGTCCGCGCGCAGGCGGGCCTCGCGCTCGCCGGCGAGCGCCAGGTGGACGGCCTCGTAGAGGCGGGAGTTCTCGACCGCCAGCGCGACACGCTCGCCCAGCGACTCGGCGAACGCGAGGTCGGCTGCGGCGTAGTGGCGGCCCGCGCGGGTGGAGAGCAGCGTCAGCGAGCCGATCGGGCGGCCGCGGACCATGAGCGGAACGATCATGTACGAGCGCGGAGCCAGCCGCGCCATCTTCGCGCGCTGCTCCGCGGTGGCGTCGGGCACCTCGATCCCCCGCACGTCACTGGCCAGGATCGACTCGCCCGTCGCGATGACCCGCAGCGACTCGGAGGTCTCGGGGTTCGTGCGCCGGCGGCGGCGCATGACCACGATCATCTCCTCGAGCTCGGCGTCCGGGTGCCGGCTGGTGATCTCGCGCTCGACCCCGTCGTCGGGTACGAGCAGCAGGCCGCACCAGTCGGCCACCTCGGGCACGACGAGGTCGACGACGCGCGCGAGTGTCTCCTCCAAGTCCAGCGACCCCGCCAGCACCATGCCGGCACGGCTGAAGAACTCGAAGGCCTCCCGCGCGGTGACCACCGCTCCTGGCGCCTCCGTCATCCGCGCCGATCCTATGGGTGACGGATGTCGGCGCGCCAGTTCCTCATCCGAGCTCGGGATCGCCGGGCTGGTTGGTGCCGCCGGGATCGAGCTCGAACCAGACGTGCGTCGTGCCCTCGCGGATGCCCCAACGGCGGGTCAGGCGCTCGACGATGCCCAGCCCGCGGCCACCCACGTCGTCCCAGCCCTCCCGGCGCACCTCGCGCTCGAACCCGCCGCCCTCATCGACGACCTCGCCCCGCACCGTCGTGCCCTCGCGCCAGAGCCGCAGCACGATCGCGCTCTCGCCGTGACGCACGGCGTTCGTGACCAACTCGGAGACGACGAGGCGCAGGCGGGCCCGCAGCTCGGCCGGCAGCGAGGCGGAGAGGTCGTCGGCGGCGTCGCGCGCCTGGACGGCGGCCTGAGGCGCGCGGGGCAGGGCGACTTGGACGTGGGGCGGGACCTCGGCTCGGAGGTGGAGCCGCAAATCGTAGTGCCGGCGGGGGCGTGTCGCCACCGCCGCGTCCGCTGCGAGAGTGTGGGCGTGCCGCCCGAGCTGCGCCAGGTGGTCGCCACCCGGTACGTCGCGCCCCTCCGCGAGGGCGGGTCGATGCCTGGGCTCGTCGAAGCCGACGACGACGGCCTGTACGTCGTGAAGTTCCGCGGGGCCGGACAGGGGGCGGGCGCCCTCGTGGCGGAGGTCGTCGCCGGCGAGCTCGCGCGGGCGCTGGGCCTGCCGGTGCCCGAGCTTGTGGTCGCCGAGATCGCTCCCGAGCTCGGTCACGCAGAGCCCGACCCCGAGATCCAGGAGCTCATCGAGGCGAGCCCCGGCGCGAACGCCGGTATGGACTTCCTGCCGGGTGCGATGCCCTTCACGCTGCTGGCCGATCCGCCCCTGACGCCCGAGCTCGCCGCCGACGTGGTGTGGTTCGACGCGCTGGTGACCAACGTGGACCGCACCCCGGCGAACCCCAACCTGCTCGTGTGGCACGGTCGCACCTGGCTGATCGACCACGGCGCCGCGTTCTTTCGCCAGCACGGCGCGCGCCCGCTGGCCGAGACGGCCGCCGCGCCGGTGCCCGACCCCGGCGAGCACGTGCTGCTGCCGGTCGCCGGTCCGCTCGAGGAGGCCGACACGCGCCTGGCCGACCGTGCGCGGGCGGCCGCCGGCGACGCGGTGGCGCTCGTGCCCGACGCATGGCTGGGCGCGGACCCGGCCGCGCGCCGCGCCGACTTCGCCGCGTTCCTGCACGCCCGCCTCGCGGCGCCGCGTGCCTTCGTGCAGGAGGTGGAGCGTGCCCGGCTCTGAGCGCCCTGAGCGCCCGTTCGTCTACGCCGTGCTGCGCGTCGTGCCGAGCATCGAACGCGGCGAGCGCGTGAACGTCGGCCTCGCGCTGTTCTGCCGCCAGCACGACTTCCTCGAGCTGCGCGCCGAGGTCGACGAGGCGCGCCTGGCCGCGTTGGCGCCCGGGCTCGACGTCGACGCCGTGCGCACGCAGCTCGCGGCGCTGTGCCGTGTCGTCGCCGGCGACCCGGCCGGCGGCCCGCTGGCGGCACGGCCGAAGTCCGATCGCTTCGGCTGGCTCGTCGCGCCCCGCTCGACGGTCCTGCAGGCGGGTGAGGTGCACACCGGGATCACCGCGGACCCGGCCGCGACGCTCGAGCGGCTCTTCGCATCGCTGGTGGCCGCATGACGTGGGCGGAGGTGCTGGCCCTCGCCGCCCGCTTCCCGGGCGTCGAGGAGAGCACGTCGTACGGCACCCCGGCGCTCAAGGTGCGCGGCAAGCTGATGGGCCGCCTACGCACCGACCCCGACGCCCTCGTGCTGCGGGTGGCCGACATGGGCGAGCGCGAGGCGCTGCTGCAGGGCGAGCCCGCGGCCTTCTTCACGACACCGCACTACGACGGCTACCCGATGGTGCTGGTGCGCCTCGACGTCGTCGACGCGGCCCAGCTCGCCGAGCTGGTCGAGGACGCCTGGCGCGCGCGGGCGCCCAAGCGCCTCGTCGCCGAGTACGACGTCCGCTAGCGCGTCGCGAGCGCGGCGATCGCGACGCTGACCGCGTCCTCGGCGAGCGCGCCGGGAAGGTCGCTGCCCAGGCGCGCGGCGAGCGGCGCGCGGGCGCGCGCGCAGACCTGCGCCGTGGCCATCGCGACGGCGGCGGCCGCCGCCGCGCCCGCAGGCCCGGCGAGCACGAACCCGGCGCTGCCCGACCCGACGAGCCGCCCGGCGATGCCCATCGGCTCGAGCCGGCTCTCCATCGCCGGGTGCTTGTCCGCGATCAGCTCACCCGCCGCCGCGGCCGGTGCGACCCAGCGCAGCGGTCCGTCCGCCAGGCGCCCGCGGACGCTCAGCGCGGCAGGCGGCACGAAGGTGCGCATCCCGCCCGCGACGCCGAGCAGCGCAGCGGACAGGATCGCGGAGCGGTCGGGCATGACGCCCATCCTGCCCGGCGGCGGCGATTCTCAGGCGAGATCCTCGGCGTGAAGGGTCAAGTGGTCATGCCGGTGAACTGGCCACCGGTGATGTTGAGCGTCTGTCCGTGGATGTAGTTCGCCCACGGCGTGCAGAGCAGGAAGACGCCGCCGGCGGCCTCCTCGGGGGTCCCGGGGCGGCCGAGCGGGATGAGCATCGAGGCCATGCCGCGCATCTGGTCGGGGATGCCGAGCTGGACCTTCTCGCCGTCGATCTCCATGACGTTGGCGTCGTCCTTGGTGGCGGTCAGGCGGGTCTCGATGTAGCCGAAGGCCACCGCGTTGCAGTTGATCTTGAACTGGCCCCACTCCTTGGCCAGCGTCTTGGTCAGGCCGACGACCGCGCTCTTGCCGGCCGAGTAGTTGGCCTGGCCGGCGTTGCCCATCGTGCCCGAGATCGAGGAGACGTTGACGATCTTGCGGAACACTTCCCGGCCCTCCTCGCGCTCCTTCTTGGCCGGCTCGCGGAGATGGGGCGCCGCGGCGCGGATCACCTTGAACGGGACGCCGACGTGGATGTCGATCATCCTGTGGAACCAGTCGTCGCTCATCTTGTGGATCGGCGCGTCGAGCGTGTAGCCCGCGTTGTTGACGATGATGTCGATCTTGCCCCAGGCGTCGATCGCCGTCTGGACGAGCTTGTCGGGCGCGTCGCCCTTGGTCAGGTCGCCGCCGAAGACGGTCGTCTCGCCCTTGATGGCGTCGGCGGTCTCCTGCGCGGCGTCGGCGTCGAGGTCGTTGATGAGGACCTTCGCGCCCTGCTCGCTGAGCAGCTCAGCGGTCGCGCGGCCGATGCCGCGGGCGCTGCCGGTGACGATGGCCACCTTGTCGTCGAGGACTCCCATGCGCGTCTCCTTCTCGTGGTCAGATCAGGCGCCGGATCCTATTGGCTGACCAGCCAATCACTCGTAGTGCAAGGGGTGCATGGCCGGGATCGACAGCAGGATCGACACGGCGCAGACGAGCCAGACCCACTTGTAGTCCTGGCCTGCGAGCTGCACCGCGACGCCGCCCAGCAACGGCCCCAGCGACGTGCCCACGCCGCGGCTGAGCGAGTACAGCCCGGTCACCGAGCCGTGTTGGCCGTGAGGCATCATCGGCATCAACAGCGCATAGGGCAGCGACATCGTCGCCCCGCCGCCGAAGGCCGCGCCCGCCGCGATGGCGCCCGACGAGCCGGCCAGCGAGAAGCCCAGGGTCTTCGTCGCCCACAGCACGACGAACGTCTTCAGCGCGGCCAGCGCCAGCTCCCAGAGCGCGTTGGCGACCAGGAACGCCTGCATCGTCTTGTCACCGCGCACGATGTCGATCACGCGCTTGGCCGCGTCGCCGACGTTCTCGTCGCGGCGGACCTCAGCGCGGCGCCGGCGGCGGATGCCCACCAGCGTGAACGACGTCAGGCTCGCGCCCACGATGATCGCCGCGGCGAGGAACGGCAGCGCCGCGGAGATCGAGAACAGCAGGCCGCCGCCCAGCAGCGCCAGGAACGTGCCCAGGCCCCGGAAGATCGCCTGCGAGCTCTGCGCCCGCCCGGCGATCTCGTCGTCCATGAGGTCGGGGTACAGCGCGCGGTAGGGCTCGTAGGCCACGAAGTACGCCGCGAAGAAGACGGCCATGACGATCGCCGCGAGCCAGATCGAGCGCACGAACCCCAGGACGGCCAGCGGCAGCCACAGCGCCATCGGCCCCTCGCCGCCGATGAGCAGGCCGATGACGATCGAGGAGTCCGAGAAGCGCTCGGCCAGGACGGGCAGGTAGGTGGGACACCGTCGTGATCGCCAGCGCGAGGGCGAACGTGGTCACGCCGGGGATCGCGAGGACCCGCAGCTCGCGGCGCTGGAGGGTGCGTTCGACCAGGGCCACGTCGTTCACCGTAGCGAACCGGACCGCGTGATCCGTTCTTTGGGGCGTGCTTATGCGAGCTGCGTGGCCGCGGCGTCGCGCCGCGCGAGCCGGCGCTGGAGCAGCACGTTGAGGCCCATGAGCACGAGCACGCCGAAGAGCAGCATGCTGCCCAGGACGTTGACCTCGGGCGGGACGCCCTGGCGGGTGGCGCCGAAGATGAACAGCGGGAACGTCGTCGTCTGGCCGGCGTTGAAGCTCGTGATGACGTAGTCGTCGATCGAGATCGCCGCCGCCAGCAGCGCGCCCGCGGCGACGCCGGGGGCGATGAGCGGCAGGGTCACCTTGCAGAACGTCGTCCACTCGGTGGCGCCGAGGTCCATGGCCGCTTCCTCGATGTGGCGGTCCATGCCCTCCAATCGGGCCTTCACGGTCACCACCACGTAGGAGATCGTGAACATCACGTGTGCGATCAGGATGGTCAGGAAGCCCGTGTTGATCCCCGCCGTCAGGAACAGTGCCAGCAGCGCGGCGCCGAGCACGACCTCCGGCGTGGCGAGCGGCAGGAAGACGAACATGTCGACGCCGGAGCGGCCGCGGAAGCTGTAGCGCACGAGCGCCAGGGCCATGAACGTGCCCAGTGCGGTGGCGATGATCGTGTCCAGCCCGGCGATCAGCAGCGAGTTCTTCAGCGCGTTCCCGAGATCGGGGTCGGCGAACGGGTCTGCCCAGTGGCGCAGCGTGAAGCCCTGCCATGTGAAGTTGAAGCGGCCCCTGTTGTCGTTGAACGAGAACAGGACGACGACGAACACCGGGATGAACAGGTAGAGCAGCGCAAGGGCCGACCAGCCTCCCAGCGCCCACGTGCGCACGCGGTCGCGCGTCACAGCGCCGACTCCGTCAGCGTGCGCGCCCCGAGGATCCGCGCGTACAGGAAGATCCCGATGAGGATGAAGGTCATCAGGATGAAGGACAGCGCCGCCGCGGTCGGGTAGTCGAGGATGTTGAGGAACTTCGCCTGGATGACGTTGCCGACCATGTACTGGCGCGGCGTGCCCAGCAGGGCGGCGTTGATGAAGTCGCCGCAGGCCGGGATGAACGTCAGCAGCGACCCGGCGAAGATCCCCGGGATCGCCAGCGGCAGCGTCACCCGCCGGAACGCGGTGGCGCGGCTGGCGTAGAGGTCGGTCGCCGCCTCGATCAGCCGCCGGTCGATCTTCTCCAGCGACACGTACAGCGGCAGCGCCATGAAGGGCAGGAAGTTGTAGGTGATGCCCGCGATGACGGCGGTCCGCGACGCGAGCAGGCGGTCGCCCGCGCCCAGCACGCCCACGTCGCGCAGGCGGGCGACGACCCAGCCGTTGTCGGACAGGATCAGCTGCCAGGCCACGGTCCGCAGGACGTAGCTCATGAAGAACGGCAGCACGATCAGCAGCAGCATCGCGTTCTTGAAGCGCCCCGCCTTGAACGCGACGAAGTACGCCAGCGGGAAGGCGATGACGAAGCAGAGGATCGTCGCCGCGCCGCCGTAGCCGATCGAGCGCAGGAACTGCTCGTGGTAGTCGCTGATCGCGTTCGTGTAGGTGCTGAACGCCCAGCTGAACGTGTAGCCGGTGTCGGGGTCGCCGGTCTGCAGCGACACGTTGACCTGGTTGAACAGCGGGATCGCGAAGAACAGCCCCAGCCACAGCAGCCCGGGCCCGAGGAAGACCCACGGCAGCAGCTGACGGCGCCGGCGCAGCGACAGGCGCAGCATCAGCTCACGCGCCGGTCACCTGCGCCATCGCCTCCTGCATCCTCCGCTCGTCGGCCGACGACAGCGCCGGGTAGGGATGCAGCTTCACGTCGTCGGGCGGGAAGATCAGCGGGTTGGAGGCGAGCTTCGGGTCCTGCTTGGCGAGGATCTCCTTGACGCCCTTCACCGGCGGGATGTAGTTCACATAGGCCGTGATCTTCGCCTGGACCTCGGGGTCGTAGACGTAGTTCATCATCGTCTCGGCCGCGTAGGGGTGGGCCGCCCCCTTCGGGATCATCATGTTGTCGGTGAAGAGCATCGCGCCCTCCTCGGGGTAGGCGAAGCGCAGGTCCGGGTTGTCGCTCTGCAGCTGGATGAGGTCGCCGGAGTAGGCCATCGCGACCCACACGTTGCCCTTGGCCAGGTCGGTCGCGTAGTCGTTGCCCGTGAAGCGGCGGAACTGGCCGGCCTTGTTGGCCTTGTCGATCTTCTCGATGGCCCCGAGGATCTGGTCGATCGACGCCTTCGACGCGTCGACGCCGTCGCCGAGCAGGACGGTGTCCGCCGCGTCGTAGGGCTCGGAGAGCATCGTCACGCGGCCCTTGAACTTCGGGTCGAAGAAGTCCTTGACGCTCTTGAGCTCGCGCCCGGTCTTCTTGATGTTGTAGCCCAGCCCGATCGCGCCCGACTGCCACGGCAGCGCGTACGCGCGCTTGGGGTCGTAGTTGATCGTCGCGAGGTTGTCGACGATGTTCCTCGCGTTGGGGACGTTCCTGCGGTCGATCGGCTCCACGTAGCCCGAGCGGACCCAGCGGGCGGCCATGTAGTCGGTGAGCGTCACGATGTCGCGTCCGATCGGCTTGCCGGCCTGCAGCTGCTGGCGGACCTTCCCGAAGAACTCGAAGTTGTCGTTGATCTCCTCGGTGT
>JBDTYI010000179.1:0-2435 GCA_040005775.1 Solirubrobacteraceae bacterium | reverse complement strand
GTGATCGACTGGTGCGCGCCGCCCTCGGGCGCGAGCGTCACGCCCGACGGCGTGCCGACGAGGATCGACTGCCCGCCCGCGTACATGCCGAACGACCACGGCTCGAGCGCTCGGTTGACGAACGGGTCGTACATCGTGCCGATCGGCAGCAGCGGCTGGCCGTCGCGCGACCACGTCGCCCCCAGCTCGCCGAGGACGCCGACGAGGTTGCCCTCGGCGATGCCGAGCTCGACGTGCTGGCCATGCTCGGTCTCGCGCCAGCGCACGAGCGTGTCGGTGTCGTCGGCGAACCAGTCGATGCGATCGCCGACCGACCACACGCCGACGCGGTTGATCCAGCCGCCGAGGTTCGTCGAGGACGCGACGTCCGGGCTGACGGTCACCACGTGGTCGGCGACCTCGGGCGCGCTGTGGGCGAGGTCGACGAAGAAGCGCCCGAAGGCCTGCTGCGTCGAGGCCTGCCCCGCGTGGTCGCGCCCGACGTGCACCGGCACCGGCGGCGGCGTGCGCCGCGGGCGCTCCTCCCGTTCCAGGCGCTCGGCGGCCGCGCTCGCCGCGGCGGCCTCGGGCGACCCGGGCTCCGGCAGCGCCCACGGGTCGGCCGCGTCGGCGCCGAGGTCGGCGGCGAGTTGCTCCCACTGCTCGACCGACAGCAGCGCCGAGTGGTTTGCCGGATGGCCCTCCGTCGGCAGCCCCCACGCCTTGATCGTGTACGCGAAGACCACAGAGGGGCGGTCGGTCGTCGCGTCGGCCGTGCGGAACGCGTCGAGCAGGTCGCCCAGGTCGTGGCCGCCGAGGTCGCGTAGCGCGCGGGCAACCTCGTGGTCGTCGAGGTCGGAGACCAGTCGCGCGACGTCGCCCGAGCCGCCGGGCAGCCGCTCCCGCAGCTCGGCGGCGGGCGCGCGCAGGAGCCGCTGGAACTCCTCGTTGGGCATGGTGTCGATGCGCTCGCGCAGCGCCTCGCCGCCGTCGTGGGCGAACAGGGAGCGCAGGTAGCGGCCATACTTGACGGTGATCGTCTGCCAGCCCGCGGCGTCGAACATCTTCCCGATGCGCCCCGCCGCGATGTCGGGCACCACGCGGTCCAGCGACTGGCGGTTGAGGTCGACGACCCACAGCGCCTCGCCCAGCCGCGGGACCATCGGGTCCACGAGCGCCTCCCAGATCGCGCCCTCGTCGAGCTCGGCGTCCCCCACGAGCGCGACCTGGCGCCCGCCCTGGGGCACGTCGAAGTGCCCGGCGACGTAGCGGTGCGCCAGCGCGCTCCACAGCGTCGCCGTCGCGCCGATGCCGACCGAGCCGGTGGAGAAGTCGACGGGATCGGGGTCCTTCGCCCGGCTCGGGTAGCTCTGCAGGCCGCCGAATGCACGCAGCTCGGTCAGGTACCTCGGGTCCAGGCGCCCGAGGAGGTAGTTGATGGCGTGCAGGACGGGCGCGGCGTGCGGTTTGACCGAGACGCGGTCGGGCGCGCGCAGGTGCGCGAACCACAGCGCCGTCATCACGCTGACCATCGACGCCGACGACGCCTGGTGGCCGCCGACCTTCACGCCGGACTCGGTGCGGCGCACCCGGTTGGCGTGGTGCACGATCGACGTCGCCAGCCACAGCACGCGGCGCTGGAGCGCCTCGAGGACCTCCAGCGAGGGCTCGGCGGCGGCGCCCCGGGGCGCGGCGTCGGTGGTCATGCCCCTAGCAGCTTGCCGGCCTCGGGCGGCGTCAGGTCGGTGCCGTAGACCGGGCTTCCGGGCTGCAGGCGGCGGCCGCCGTCGGCGAGGCCGCCGGCATCGACCGCGGCGTAGCCGAGCTCCTCGATCAGCCCGCTCACGACGCCCTTCGCGACGGCGTCGTCGCCGGCGAGGTAGATGGCGAGGCGCTGGTCGCGCGGCAGCGACGGGTCGCCGCGCTCGCCGAGCGGGACGTAGTTCATCGTGTTGAATGCCTTCACCACCCGCGCACCGGGTAGCTGCGCGGCCAGCAGCTCAGACGAGGTGGTCTCGTCGGCGTCGAGTGCGGGCACCTGGCCGTCGCGGCCCGGGTAGTAGTTGTTGGCGTCGACCACCATCTTGCCCGCGAGCGCGTCCACGGGCAGCGCGTCGATCGCGAAGAACGGGATCGCGACGAGGACTACCTCCCCGTGGCGGGCTGCGTCCTCGGGCGAGTCCGGGCCGCTGCGACTCCCGATCATCACGTCGTGCCCGACCGCCTCGAACAGCCCCGCCGCGGTCCCGCCGATGTTCCCGCTCCCGATCACCCCGATGCGCATCGCTTCATGATGCACCAGTGGCCACCCGGTCCGGTCGAACGTCGGTCCTGCCCCCTCTGGAGGGGGTAGGACCGACGTTCGGCGCTGCTACGCGGTGGCGGGCTCGCGGGACGCGCGCAGCTTCGCGCCGAGCGCGCCGAGGATCGCGCCGACGACGGCGGTGATGACGGCG
>JBDTYI010000178.1:0-9471 GCA_040005775.1 Solirubrobacteraceae bacterium | reverse complement strand
TGGATGAGCTCGCCGAGATGGCCGATGCAGAGGTCGGCGCGCGTGACACCGGCGCCGGCCAGGCGCCGCAGGATGTGCTCGAGGATCGGGCGGTCGCCGACCGGGACGAGAGGCTTGGGCAGGATCGTGGTGTACGGCCGTAGGCGCATGCCCAGCCCGCCCGCGAGGATGACCGCCCTCATATGACGTACTGATCCACGCGGTATCGGTGGACGTTACGCTCGATCCACTCGACGGTCTGGGCGAGCCCGTCGCGCAGGTCGGTCTCGGACTCCCAACCGAGCAGGTCGCGCGCGAGCTCGGGCCCGGAGATCAGGCGCTGCACCTCGCTCTTCTCGGGGCGCACGCGCGCCGGATCGGTCTCGACGGTCAGCTCGCGCCCGAGGATCGCGCCGACGAGCTCGACGAGGTCGCCGATGGACACGTCGTGGTTGGTCCCGAGTTGGATCGTCCGCCCGACCGCTGCGTCGCTCGTCGCCGCGGCGAGGAAGCCGGCCGCCGTGTCCTGGGCGAACGTGAGGTCGCGGCGCGGGCTCAGCGAGCCCAGGCGCAGTGCCGAGCTTGCTAGCGCCTGGCTGATGATGGTCGGGATGATCGCCCGGGCGCTCTGTCGCGGTCCGTACGTGTTGAAGGGCCGCAGCACGCAGACGGGCAGGTCGAAGGACCGGTGGAAGCTGTCCATCACCTTGTCGGCTGCGACCTTGCTCGCCGCATACGGCGACTGCGGCTCGAGCGGATGCTCTTCGGTGATCGGCACGGTCTGAGCGGTCCCGTAGACCTCGCTGGTCGAGGCGTGTACGACCCGCCCGACACCGTGGCGTAGGGCGGCCTGGGCCACGTTCATCGTGCCGATGACGTTGACCTCGAGGTAGTCCCGCGGGTTGACGTAGGAGTATGGGATGGCGATAAGCGCGCCGAGATGCAGCACGACGTCGCGGCCCTCCGTGGCGGCGGAGACCGATTCGATGTCGCGCAGCTCCCCGAGCACGACCTCGACGTCGCTCGTGATCTCCGCGGCCAGCCAGTCCAGCGTGCCGCGGTCGTTGCGCGAGTTGTAGCGGCAAAGGGCGCGCACGCCGGCCCCCTCGCGCACGAGGCGCTCCACCACGTGGCCGCCGATGAAGCCGCCGGCGCCCGTTACGAGCACCGATCTGCCTGCCAGGGTCGTCATCGGCGAAAGCATCCCATGCGGCTCGGCTCGGGCGCTGACCGCTACGGTTCGCGGCTATGGCCGACTGGACCGTTCCCCTGGCCGACGTCATCGTGCCCGAGGAGGACATCGCCGCGGTCGCCGACGTCTATCGATCGGGTTGGCTCAGCATGGGCCCGCAGACGGAGGCGCTCGAGCGCGAGTTCGCCGCGTACGCCGGCGCGCGGCACGCGCTCGCCGTCGCGAACGGGACCGCCGGGCTGCACCTCGTGTGCCTCGGCGCCGGGCTCGGCGCCGGGGACGAGGTGATCGTGCCTTCGATGACGTTCGTGGCGACCGCCAACGCCGTCCGCTACACGGGTGCGACGGCCGTGTTCGCCGACATCGCCGGGCTGCAGGAGCCGTGGCTCGACACGGCTGCGGTCGAGGCGGGGATCACGCCTCGCACTCGCGCCATCCTCACGATGGCCTACGGCGGCCATCCGGGGCAGACGGCCGGGCTGGCCGCCCTCGCCCGAGAGCACGGGCTCGCGCTGATCGAGGACGCGGCCCACGCCGTCGGCGCACGTCTGGACGGCCGCCAGGTCGGCACGTTCGGGGTCGCCGGCGCGTTCAGCTTCTTCTCGAACAAGAACCTCGCAGTCGGGGAGGGCGGCATGGTCGTGTGCGACGACGACGCGGTCGCGGCGCGCATGCGACTGCTGCGCTCGCACGGCATGACGACGATGTCGTGGGACCGTCACCGCGGTCATGCGTCCGGCTACGACGTGGTCGAGCTCGGCTTCAACTACCGCATCGACGAGCCGCGAGCGGCGCTGGCCCGGCGCAGGCTGATGCGCCTCGACGACGAGAACGCGCGGCGCGCCGAGCTCGACGCGCGCTACCGTGAGCTGCTGGCCGACGTGGACGGCGTGACGCCGGCGCTGGCACCCGCCGCCGGCGTAACCCGCGCCCATCACCTCTTCACCGTCGTGCTCGACGCCGCCGTCGACCGGACGGCCTTCCGCGAGGCGCTCGGAGGCGCAGGCGTCCAGACCAGCCTGCACTACCCGCCGATCCACAGTTTCTCGATCTACGACGCGGCCGGGGCGAGCCTGCCGCTGACCGAGGAGTACGGGGCCCGCGCGGTGACGCTGCCGCTCTTCGCGACCATGACGGAGGGCCAGCAGGACGATGTCGTGGACGCCGTGCGCGCGGCGCGCGGGGCCGCCATCGCAACGGGATGAACGCGCGTCCGCGCCGCATGCCGCGCCCGCTTCTTGTGCTCCTCTGCGTCGCGGCGGTCGAGGCGATCTCGTGGGCCGTGCTCCTTCCCCCGCTGCAGGGCCCCGACGAGATGGCGCATGTCGGCTACACGCAGCGGATGGTCGAGGGCCGCGTCCTACCCTGGCGCCCGGCTGGCGGCCTGGGGCCCGAGCGCGTGTCGACCGAGGCTCGCATCGCCCTGGGATGGGGCGGCGTCGAGGCGCTCCGTGGCAACCCCGCCGCCCGCCCGCCCGGCTCCGACGTGGTGGTCGCGGAGTGGGCGCGGCGCGGCGCGGGTCTCTCGCGCGCACAACGCGCGGACGGCACCAGTACCACGGCGATGGCCAACCCGCCGCTGTACTACGTCTACGACGCGGTTCCGTACGTGGCGGCGTCGGGCGCGGGCTTCTTCGACCGCGTGATGCTCATGCGGCTGTTCAACGTGCCGCTACTGCTGGCCACCATCGGGCTGTGCTGGCTGCTGCTCGGCGAGCTGTTCCCCGGGCGCCCCTGGGCCCGTACTGTGGGGGTTGGCGCAGTCACGATGCAGCCCCAGGTCGTCCAGCAGGCGGCGGTGGTCAACCCGGACATGCTGCTGGCCGCGGTCTGGAGCGGGTTCCTGTACCTGGCGGTGGTGACCCTGCGTCGGGGTGCGTCGACCGCCCGCGTCGGCGGTCTTGTCGCGCTCGCGGCCGCCTCATGCTTGACGCACGCGCGCGGCGTGTCGATCGTGGCGCCGCTCGGCCTGGTGCTCGCGATCGCGGTCTGGCGCAGCTGGCGCCCGACCTGGAGCCGCGGGCGGTGGGCCGCGGGGGCCGCGGCCGTGTGCGTCGCCGGGGCCCCGGTGGTCTACCTGGCGCTGCGCTACGCCACCGGCGGGCGTCTGACCGTCTCGAGCGCGCGCGAGTTCCTCTCCTACCTTTGGCAGTTCTATCTTCCGGCGCTGCCCGGCATGCGGCCGCCGCCCGGACCGTCATGGGGGGTGCGTGACGTGGCCGTCGACCGGCTCTGGAGCGGATTCGCGCAGTTCGAGGTCTCCTTCCCCCCCGGCGTGCTCGACGCCATCGCGTGGCTGACACTCGTGCTCGCGCTCCTTGCGGTCGCGCGACTGTTCACCCGGTGGCGGACGGTCGACCGCGGAGTCGTTGCAGTCCTGTTCGTCGCCGTGAGCGCCTACGTGCTGCAGATGCACCTGGCCGGGTTCCGCTCGGTCTTCGGGGGCTCGCCGGACCCGATCCTGACCGGGCGCTACCTGCTGCCGCTCGCGGGCGTCGGCGCGGCGGGCCTCGCGGCCGCCGTGTCCTGGCTGCCGCGCCGCGCTGCGGTGGTCGCCGGCGGCGTGGTGCTCGCGCTGCTCGCTTTGGTGCAGGTGGGCGCCAGCGGGCTGATGCTGGAGCGCTTCTATGCGTAACGGCGCGCGATTGGCAGGTGGCACCGGGGCGCTCGTGCTCCTGCTTGGCCTCGTGCTGGTCGGGGTGCCGTTCATGACCCGTGCGCGCGACGCGCCCGAGTCGGTGCCCCAGTCTCCGCCGCTGCTACGGGTGGCGACGGTCACAGTGCCCGCCGGCAGCCGGGCCTGCTGGGGCCCCGTGGTCGTCGACCGCCGAAGCGAGCGGGCGCTGCTGCGCGTGTCCACCGCGGGCGGTCCCGGGCCCCCACTCGTGATGACGCTGCGCGGCGCCGGCTATCGAGCGCGCCGCGCGCTCGCCGGGGGGTATGCCGACAACAGCACCCTCTCCGTGGCCGTTGCTCCTCCGCGCCGCGAGGTCGCGACCATCGCGTGCGTGCGTAACGCCGGACGCCGAGCGATCCTGCTGTTCGCGGCTGACGATCGGACCAAGGCGCCCTACCCGACGCACGTGGCCGGCCGGACCGTCCGGGCGGTCCCACAACTCGCGTTCTATGAGAGGACGCCGCACTCGATCGCGGCACGCCTGGCGTCCACCTTCCACCACATGGGCGCCTTCCGTCCCGGAGTCGTGGGGCCCTGGCTGCTGTGGCCGCTCGCGTTCCTGCTGGTCATCGGCGTGCCGGCCGGGGTGCTGTGGGCGCACGTCACGGCGGCGAGCGACGGGCGGATGTCAGTGGCCGATACTGACGTCAAGGGTCTGGAGCGTCGCCCCTTTGGCGGCACCAGACGCGGGCCGGGACGCGACAAGTGCGAGCGTGGCGGGCCGTGAGGCCGACGGGCGTGCGGACGCCCGCAGCGTCGCCGGCGTGTCGGGGGCCAGCGTCCTGGCCGGCCTGCTCCCCCGTCCTCCGTCGAGCGCCGCCCGCATCGGTCCGCCACGAGCGACGACCGTGACTGCGACGCGCTGTTCGCCCGCGCCGAACACGCGCAGGCGGGCTCGCTTGTCCATCGGGACCAGACCAGTGCCGTCGGCGACGTCGAGGCTGAAGGCGGCGCGCGGCCGCAGCGGAGCCTGGACGAGCGCGACCGCGCCCAATTGCGCGATGGGCCGAGCGCCGGCCAGCCCGACGTGCACGGGCTGCGCGGCGACCAGCAGGTAGCCGCCCGGCAGACCGTCGAGCGCGCCGGTCCGCGGGTCGAGCTTGGCGTCGAGGTAGGACGGCTGCTCGTAGAACGGCATCCCGCGCAGCACGTAGGTGCTGTCAACCTCGCGGTTGTAGAACATCGCGTCCCACCAGGTCGCCGTCGTCGTCGGCGTGTCCGAAACGAAGCTGACGAGCGCGTGCAGCGGCGCGCCATCGGGCACCGCGCGGTCTGCCCAGCCGCGGCCGGCGACGAACTCGGGGCTCGCTCCGGCCTGCGTATCGGAGATCTTCTTCAGCGTGTAGGCGGTCTCGGTGAGCCCGAACAGGAGCACGCCGGTTCCGACGACGGCGCCGACGGCTCGCGCCGACAGCCGGCGCGGGGCGAGCAGGAGAACCCCGAGCGCGAGCAGCACGAGGACGGCGACGACCGCCGTCGGCTTCGCGTCAGACACGCCGAACCACCCCGCTAGCAGCCGGGTGCGCCCGTCGACCACGGTCCGGAACGCGGCGCCTGGGGAGGTCAGGCTTGGAACCTGGACGGCCAGGGTCGACGTCCACAGCAACCAGGCGGACGCCGCGCCGGCGACGGCTGCGTCGACGATGCGGAGGGGTCCGATGGTGAGCGCGGCCGCGGCGCCCGTGAAGAGCAGCGGGGCCAGGTAGCTGATGTAGCGATCGTTCTGGCCGCTGGCGAAGCGCACCGAGAACGCTCCCGCCACGACCGCCATGACGACGCCGGCGAGCAGGAGGGCGAGCGCTCCGGCGAACACGTCGGGCCGCGACGGTCGGCGCAGGCCCCCGAGCGCCCAGGCCAACGCCAGGGGTAGCGGCAGCGCGGCGCATGCGATCGACACGCTCGTTACGAGCGCGCGCGCGTATGCGAGTGTCCCGCCCGGCAGCACCTCGCCCTGCGCCGTGATGGTGTAGTCGCCGACGATGTCCCGCGCGCTCGTGCCGCGGACCAGGACGTACAACACCGCTAGCGCGAACATGCCGATCAGGACCGCGTGGCGCCGCGTCACGACAGCCAGGCCCTCGCTCCGCGCCGCGAGGCTCTCGCGCACGAGCATGGACACCGCGAGCACGATGCCGAGGACCGCGAGCTGCGACCGTGCGGCGACAGCGAGCCCGACGCCGAGAATGCCGACCACGTCGCCCCGCGACCCCGGCTCGGCGACCGCCCTCTGGATACCGAGCACGCCCCAACAGAAGGCGGGGTAGGCGACCGGCTCGGTCATGAGCGTCCCACTCATGGCGAACCAGGGCACCGCCACGCTGCAGGCGGCCGCGAAGAGCGACGCCACGGCATCGCGCGTGATCCGGCGCGCGAGCAGGAAGACGGGCACACACGAGGTCGAGAAGGCCAGCGCGTTGATCGCGTGTGACACGTCCAGCGCTCGCCCAACTGGGTGCACGAGTGCCCACGCGGGGGCCACCACGAGCGAACCCAGCTCGCTGATCGACTGGTAGTAGGGGTCGCCCGGGAGCACAGGCCGGCCGGTGCTCGCGATGTGGAGCGCGCCCCGCTCGTACGTCAGCTCGTCGGGCATGATGAAGTAGCTTTTGAGCTTGAGCACGTAGTTGACGCCGGCGGCGGCGACCACCGCCGTCAGGGCGAGGAGCCACAACGCCGGGGAGCGCAGCATCCCGCCGGCCCGCGCCACGCTCAGAGCACGCTCGCGAACGCCCGCCCGCTCCCCGGCGGAGGGATCAGGCGGGGGAGGGCGTAGCGATCGGACCTCGCGTCGATCGTGCCGGGCTGGTTGACGACCGCGTACGCGTATCCGGCAGTCTCCGCGGCCCGCCGGGTGGCGCCGTCCAGGTCGGCGCCGGGGATCCCGAACGGGTAGGCGAGGCCGGCCGGCGGCGCGCCACCGAGCCAGTGCTCCAGCTCTCCGCGACTCTCGACGAGCTCGGAGCGTAGGCGGTCCGCCGATAGGAAGCGCAGGTTGGGATGGGTCCGGGTGTGCGCGCCGAACGAGAGCAGCGGCGAGGCGGCGGCGCGCAGCTCGGCGACGGTGAGAGGTCGCAGCGGTGCCGCCGGAGGGACGGCCGATGTGCCGGCCCAGGCCCGGAGGTCCTCGATCGCGGCCTCGATGATCTCGGGCAGCTTGGGCTGCAGCCAGACGAGCAGGTGCCGGAGGGCGGTCGAGCCGTCGCGCCACGCGCGCGTCTCGCCGTCGACCGTGAGTCGCAGCGGCGCCCCGGGGCGCAGGCGCAGGAGGTCTTCGAGCTCGTTCCACCAGAACGGCCGCTGGTCGGCTGTCCTCGCCGTCGCGACGTACACCGTCGCCGGCACCTTGGCGGCCGCAAGGATCGGCTGCGCGTTGCGCAGCGTCTCGGCGTATCCGTCGTCGAAGGTCACGGCGACCGCATCGGGAGGGACGTCGCCGGTGGCGATGGCGTCCACGGTCGCCGGGGTCCGTCGCCGGGTGAGCAGCTCGACTTGCGCGGCGAAGGTCTCGGGGTCCACGTCGGCTCCCGGCGCATCGTCGACGCGGTGGTAGAGGAGCACCAGCGGCCGAGTGCGCCGCAGCGAAGCAATGCGCGTGCGTCGTGGCCACCTTGGCACCGCGTGGAGGAACGGCGTCTGGTCGGTGTACGCCTGCAGGTCGCGGCGCGCGAGCGGTCCGGGGACCAGTCCGCCGACGTTCTCCACCGCGCGCCCGGCCCGGTCCATGGCGGTCGGCTCGTCGCAGCGGACCAGCGCGGCGGCCGCGCCGGCGGCGCTCACGGTCGCGACGCGGGCCGCCGTCGCGCGGTCGCGGCGCTCGCCGATGAGCGCCGACCGCGCGCCGTAGCGGGCCCGGAGCGTCAGCAATGCGGGCCGCCGGATCGCTCGCGGATCGATCAGGCGCGTCGCAGCGGCGGCCGGCGCTTCGCGCGAGGACCAGCCGGCGGCGGTCAGCTGGTGCTGGGCGTGATGCTCTTCGCTGTACCAGTCGCGGAGCTCGGGCCGGCCGGCGGCCGGCCAGAAGCCGCAGACGCCCAGCAGCGCCTCGACGCGGAAGGACACATTGCCGCCCTTGAACGTGCTTCCGCCCTGGCCCGTGCCGAGAACCCCGAGGAACGCGTCGGTGAGCCACGTGGGTCGCGGCTCCGCGAAGCTCGCCGTGATCGGGCCGCCGATGCACGCGCAGTCCTCCCCCGCCTCCGACCACGCCCGCTCCAGGGCCGCCAGCCACCCGTCGGCGACGATCACGTCGTCCTCGACGAGGGCCAGGATCTGGTGCCCGCGCGCGGCGTCGAGCGCCGCGTTGCGCGCGTCCGCCAGTCCGCGGCCCGGCGGGGCGCGGTACACCAGCGGCCGGGCGCCCGCCTGACGCAGCGCGTCGACGCAGCGGTCGACCGCCGGTGCGTGCGCGCGCGCGCAGACCGCGACGGTGACCCCGGGCGTCGTCATCCCCGCGCGCGCCGCAGGCGTTGCGCTGCGCGTCTCCCCGCAGCCGAGAACCGCAGGCGGGCCAGGATGCCCACGCCTGGTAGGGCGCGGATACGCTCCCAGCGATGCGCCTTGACCTCGAGCGCACGGATGTAGTGAAGCTCGAGCCGGCGCGTCTCCAGCCCGGTCTGCACGTCGGCCAGCAACCGCTGCATGTGGTCGTACGGGGATGGCGCGGGCCCGGAGACGATCGAGCGCAGGGCCTCCGCCATCGCCGCGCTTGCCTCCTCCCAGCTGGGCCAGCCGCGAGCCGTGGCAAGCGCGTTGGTGCGCAGCGTCTGCAGAAGGTCGCGGTCGCGGGCGAGCAGGTCGAGCTGCCGCGCTGTGCCGTGCTCGTCGCCCCAGTCGGTGAGCAGGGCGTTGTGGCCGTGCTCGATGTACTCCTCGTGGCCGGTGACCTCGGTGGTCACGCACGTCGCGCCCTTGTGGAAGCCCTCCAGCGGCGGCCCGTACATGCCCTCGACCGTCGAGAGCTTGAGCACCACGTCGGTCTCCGCGTACACGTCCGCGAGCGCGCGCTGCGAGAGCGGCCCGATCACGGCGTCGGCTCCACGCGCGTCGAGGCCGTCGCGCGTCGGGGCCACGACCGTGAGCCGCTTGGGCTCGCTCATCGCGCGGGCCGCGGCAATCGCATCGTTCACGCCCTTGAACCACACGTTCGCGTTGCCCTCGACCAGCACCCGCAGGGGGCCGTCGATGTTGGGCTCGACGTCGTCGGCGACCGTGAAGACGTCCTTGTCGACGCCGTTGGGCACGAGCAGGCAGCGCGCGTCCGGGCGCAGCTCCGCCAGCGTGTCCCGGATCCAGGTGGCCTCGGTGATGAAGGCGACGGGCAGGTCGAGGCTCAGAGCCGCCCCGAGGCGCTCGGCGCCGTGCTCGGGCTTGTAGAAGCGGTCCTCGATGCTCTGCACGAAGTACGCGTAGCGATCGGCGGGCACCGCGAAGAGCGAGAACACGGTCTCCCACCACGTGGCGACGACGATGTCGAAATGATCTTGGCGGGCGTCGGCCAGCGACGCGACGTGCAGATGAGGGAGGTGCTCGTATTCCCAGTGGGCGACCTCCTGCTCGCGAGCGAGCACCAGCGTCACGTCCATCTCATGGTGAAGGACGAGCTGGCGGGCGTGGGCGACGACGA
>JBDTYI010000177.1:0-5457 GCA_040005775.1 Solirubrobacteraceae bacterium | reverse complement strand
GCGCCCGGCCGCACGGCGAGGGCGCGCGTCTCGCAGCCCCCGCCGCCGCGCCAGAGGTGCGTCAGCCCGGCCCACCAGTCGAAGCGGCCGGCGAGCACGGCATGCAGCTCGGGCGTGTAGGCGTATGCGGGCGCGACGAACCCGCGGACGGGCAACCCCGCGAGGCGCAGGACGCGCCGCCCCGCGTCGACGGCGCGCCGCGCCTCGCCGGCATCGAGGCGCGCGAACTCGCCGCCGGGACGGCCGCGGCTGAGGCCGTGCTGGGCGATCGCGTCGCCGGCCGCGGCGCGCTCGGCCAGCCACGCGAGCATCTCCGGGCGCCGTTCGCCGATCGGATGCAGGTGTGGCGCGGGGACCACGAGGAGCGTCACCCGCGCGATGCCGTGGTCGCCGAGCCAGTCGCGGATGAGTGCGCAGCGCGTGAACGTGGAGGGCTCGACGTCGTGGACGGCGACCGCGATCAGGCCGTTCTCAGGCGGCACGGCTGGCCTCGGCGACGCCGGGCGCGAGCACGCGCCGGTATCCCTCGGCGAGCTGGGCCATCGAGAGCTCCCACGTTCGCTTGCGCACGGCCCCGAGCGACGCCTGCGCCATTCGCGCGCGCCCCTGCGGGTCGCGGGCGAGGCAGGCGAGCGCGTGGCCGAGCGCGTGCGGGTCGGGCGGCCGCAGAAGCCCGGTGACGCCGTCGGCGACGATCGAGCACGGCCCGCCCTCCGCGACCGCCACCACGGGCAGTCCGCTCGCCTGCGCCTCGAGCAGGACCTGCCCGAAGGTGTCCGTCCGGCTCGCGAACAGGAACATGTCCGCGCTGGCGTAGGCTCGGGCGAGGTCCTCGCCGTCCAGCCAGCCCAGGAACGTCGCGTGCTCGCCGAGGCGGTCGCGCAGACTCTGTTCCTCGGGGCCGCCGCCGGCGAGGCACAGGTGCAGTCGCGGGTCCCGCGCGTGGGCCGCGAGGAAGGCGTCGGCCAGCAGGTCGGCGCCCTTCTCCCGGGTCAGGCGCCCGCTGTAGAGCACGGTGACTTCGCCGGGCAGCAGCGTGGCGTCGCGCAGGTCGGGCGAGAAGCGGCTCTGGTCCACGCCGCGCGCCCAGCGGCCGATGCGCGCGTCGGGCACCCCGAGTGAGCGGAGCGCCCCGTCGCTCGCCGGGCTCGGGCTCAGCACGCGGGTCGCCGCGCCGTAGAAGGCGCCGACGCCCACGCGCGCGATCGCCTCGAGGCGCGCATCGGCGGATCGCAGCCCCGCGTAGGCCGCCAGCTCGGTGTGGTAGCTCGCCATCACCGGCACACCGGTCATGCGCGCGACGAGCCCGGCGAGCAGGCCGGCGGGACCTGGCGAGCACAGGTGCACGAGGTCGTAGCGCCCGTCGGCGAGCGCCTCGACCACCGCGGGCAGGCCGGGCACCCCGACGCTCAGGCCGGGGTAGAACGGCACCTCGACCTCGGCGACCGCGCTCAGGCGTCGGTCGACGTGCTGGTCGGTCCCCAGCACCTCGACGTCGAAGCCGGGCACGTCGCGCTCGCGGATCTCCTGCACCGTGCGCGTGACGCCGTGCATGCTGCCGACGCCGTCGACGACCAGCGCGACGCGACGCGGCTCGGCGTCCGCGGCCGTCAGCCGCGCCTTCTCGCGTCCGAGGAAGCTGACCGCGGGCGCGTAGGGGATGACCGGGACGGCGGCGGCGAAGAGACCCTCGACGGCCGTGACAGGGTTGCCGCCGCCCGCGATGACGCCCAGGGTCTCCCGCACCGCGCGGCCGAGCCGGCGCTCGTGGGCACGCCGGGCACGGCGCTGCAGGGCGGCGTGGCTGAAGTCGTCGGCCTGGAGCATCGCCAGCAGCTCCGGGCCGTCGGCGGGCAGCTCGACCGCGTCCAGCCAGGCCATCAGCAGCGCGCGGGCGTCGTCGGGGCCGAGGTCGGCGCCGATCGCGCCGCTGCGCGCGTCGCCCTCGCTGACCACGCGCATGGCCATGGCCAGAACGGCGCGCGGGTCGGGCGCTTGGCCCCCTTGCTCGCACCCGAGCGCGCGCACCGCGATGGCCATGGCCGCGTGGGCCCACTTCGCCGCGCTGCCCTGGTGGCCGAGGGCGGTCGCGCGGCCCGCACGGAGGTGGGCCAGGAACTCGCCGGCCGTCGCGGCGGCCGGCGTCTGGGTGTAGGTGCGCCCCACGTCGACGCCTGCGTGGTCGTCGGAGCCCCCGACGCCCGTGCCGCCGTGCGTCTCGATGTAGAGGGCGGCGGGCGCGTTGAGCTCGGGCGCCCGTGCGCCGTTGCGCACCTCCCACGTCGGGAACAGGCGGGCCAGCAGCCGCCGGTGGCGCGCGGTCAGCGGTGCCGCGACGGCATAGAACGGGTGCGCGAGCGCGCAGGCGATCTCCTGCTCGTGCAGGTGCTCGGCGACAGCCGCGAGATCGCCGGAGAGCTCGCAGAGGCGCGCGAACTGGTCGGGGTCGATGCCCAGGCAGAGCACGTGCACGGCCTGGGGCTCGCCGCGGAAGTCGGCGGTCAGCTCCACGGAGGTGAACGTGCCGGGCAGGTGGGCGATCTCCTGCGCCCCCGCGATCGTGTCGTGGTCGGTGATCGTGACGAAGTCCATGCCGCGGCGGCGGGCCAGGGCGTAGACCTCCTCGGGCGGGGTGGCGCACTCCGGCAGCCCCAATGCCCGCTGGACCCCGAGCTTCGAGAGCTGCGAGGCGGTCGAGTGGACGTGCAGGTCGGCACGGCTCGTTGTGGTCACACAGCAAGATTCGCCTGCAAGTGGGCGCTTTTCGTGAACGCCTCGGGAACATCGTGTGATCGCCTGGTGAAGCGCCGCGGCGTGTCGTCAGCCGTTTGGCACTCGTGACGACGGGTACGCAGCCTCCGGTTCGCGACAATCGTCGGCGAGGAGCGAGGTCCAGATGTCGTTCAACACCCCCGAGCAGATCGCCCAAGTGGCGGTGGACACGGGGACCAAGCGCGCTTTCCTGACCCCAGACAAGATGCTGGTCGGCGGCTTCCTCGCCGTGAAGACCGGGGTGGTCGGGACGCCCAAGAGCCCGGCCGGCACCCCACCCGCGCTCATCTTCGAGCGCCTGAAGGCGATCGCGACGCTCAAGGCGGTCACCGAGACCGACTGGCAGATCTTCCTGCGCGCGCTCGGCTGCAACTGGCTCGTGTGCCTGGCCGTCTGGCTCGCGCTGTCCGCGAACGACACCGGCGGCAAGATCCTCGGCATCTTCTTCCCGATCCTGGCCTTCGTTGCGATCGGCTTCGACCACGTCGTCGCGAACATGTTCTTCCTGCCCGCCGCGATCTTCGCCGACGTGCCCGGGATCGGCTGGGCCGACGTGCTCAACAACTGGCTCTGGGCCTTCCTCGGGAACCTCGTCGGCGCGGCCGTCTTCGTGTCGACCGCCTACTGGTTCATGTACCTGCGGGGCACACCGGACGAGGGCGCGGCGGGCAGCGAGCGGGCCGGTCAGCCGGGCGCCGAATCACGCCTCGCCCCGGCCCGCCGCCGGTAGAGTTCAACCCGACAACCGGGCCACCCGACGGCGGTTGATTTCCGACCGCCGTCCATGACAGCTTGCAGGCGATATGGGCGAGAACTTCAGGACATGCGGCCGCTGATCGGCGTCACCACCTCGGAGCTGCGACACGGCAACCCCGCCACGCTGCAGCGCCACAGCGAGCCGATCCATCCGGAGATGGCGCTCGGCATGACCTACCTGCGGGCGATCGAGCGGGCGGGGGGCATGCCGGTGGTGCTCCCGCCCGTCGGCCTGGACGTCACCGCCGAGCTGATCGCGCGCCTCGACGGCATCTGCCTCTCCGGCGGTCCCGACCTTGACCCTGACGCCTACGGCGCGCCCGACCGCCACGCCGAGCTGGGGCCCACCGAGCCCCGCCTCGACGTCTTCGAGCTCGCCGTCGCCCGCGCCGCCGACGCGCGGGGACTGCCGATCCTCGGGGTCTGCCGCGGGGCGCAGGCGCTGAACGTCGCTCGTGGCGGCACGCTGCACCAGCACATCGCCGGTCACCGCCAGACCGAGGGCGGGAGCACGCCGACCCACGACATCACCGTGCAGCCGCGCACGCGACTGGCGGGGCTGTTGCGCCGGCGCGAGCTCGGCGTGAACTCCTTCCACCACCAGGCCGTCGACACGCCCGGCGACGGCCTGCGCGTCGTTGCCCACGCGACCGACGGGACCGTCGAGGCGATCGAGGACCGCTCCCGGCGCTTCGTCGTGGGCGTGCAGTGGCACGCCGAGGCGATGGTGGACGTGCGCGCCCACCTGGCGATCTTCGAGCGCCTCGTCGCCGAGTCGACGTCGACCAGCCAGCGCCTCGTCGCCGTCGCCTGAAACGTCACCACGTGGTCGCTATGGCGACCACTGCGTGACGTTTTACGCCGGCGCGCCGGCCTCGTGGGCCTCGAGCGCCGCGTAGGCGTCCTCGACGGCTTTTCTGGCGCCGGTGTGACGGGCGGTCGACTTGGCCGACTCGTACTTCGTCGCCCAGTGGCGGGGATCAGCCAGCTCGTCCTCGAGCGTCGCCAGCGCGGCCTCGGCCTCCTCGACGGCCGTCTCCAGGCGCTCCTGCCGGCGCACGCGATTCTTCGACGGACCCGCGACGGGCTTCGGCGCCACCTCGGGCGCGGGCGCCGCGGGCTTCGCCTTCGCCTTGCCGTTCGTCCTGGGTGCCGCGGGGGGCGGGACGCTCGCGGGCGGCAGCCCGAGCGCCTTGCGCTCCTCCCGCACACGGGCGTACTCCTGCCAGCCGCCCACGTAGGAGCGCAGCCCGTAGTCCTCGATCGCGACCGTGCGCGACCCGACCGCGTCGAGCAGCGCGCGGTCGTGGCTCACGAGGATCAGCGACCCCGGGAACGAACGCAGCGCGTCCTCCAGCGCCTCGCGCGACTCGATGTCGAGATGGTTGGTCGGCTCGTCGAGGATCAGCACGTTGAAGCCGCCGGCGACGAGGACCGCCAGCGACAGGCGCCGGCGCTCGCCGCCGCTGAGGCCGTCGAGCGGCTTCTCGGCGTCAAGGCCGCTGAACAGGAACTGGCCGAGCAGCGCGCGCGCCTGGTTGGGCGGCAGGCCGGTGCGCTTCACCGCCGCCTCCAGCGCGGTCCGCGCGCCGCCGGCGCCGAGCTCCTCGGCGTGCTGGGACAGATAGCCGACCTTGACGTTGTGCCCCGAGCGCACGCGGCCGCCGTCGAGTGGGCGCTCGCCGGCCAGCGCGCGGATGAACGTCGTCTTGCCGGTGCCGTTGGGCCCGACGAGCGAGATGTGCTCGCCGCGCTCCAGCCACAGCTCGGCGTCGGCCAGCAGCACCCGCGGCGGGTCGGTCGGGATCTCGATCCGCGCGTCCTCGACCTCGAAGATCACGCGCCCGGAGCGCTCGGGCTTCTTGAACTGGAAGTCCAGGCCCTTGACGTCGCGCGGGTCGCGCTCGATGCGCTCGATCTTGTTGAGCT
>JBDTYI010000176.1:0-6920 GCA_040005775.1 Solirubrobacteraceae bacterium | reverse complement strand
GGGCGCGCGGCGGGCCCGACGACCATCAGCCGCCCACCCGCGAGCACCACGTCGGGTAGCACGCGCCCAGCGCCGGCCCGTAGCGACCATGCGCACACGACGTGCGCGGCCGCCTCCGGCGGGGGCGCGAGCTCCCGGTACATCTGGGAGCCGGCTACGCCTTGTCGAGGTCCAGTGCGCAGGAGTTGATGCAGTACCGCATGCCGCTGTCGCCCGGGCCGTCGGGGAAGACGTGGCCCAGGTGCCCGCCGCAGCGAGCGCAGGTCACCTCGGTGCGGACCATTCCGTGCGCGCGATCCTCGTGGATCTCCACCGCCTCGCCGAACTTCGGGTCGGTGAACGACGGCCAGCCCGAGTGCGACTCGAACTTCGTGTCGGCGCCGAACAGCTCGTTCCCGCAGCCGGCGCAGCGGTAGGTGCCGTCGGCCTTCTCGTCGACGTACTTGCCGGTGAACGGGCGCTCGGTGGCCTGCTGGCGCAGCACCTCATAGGCAGCCGGCTCCAGCTCGGTGCGCCACTCCTGCTCGGTCTTCTCGATCTTCTGCATCAGGTTCCTCCGTTATTTGCGACAACACCCACGATACGACCCGGCCCCGTCCGTTCCCCACGCTACGGTCTTACACGTGCGCGAAACAGATTCAACGGGGGATGGCAGTGTCTAAGCCGAAGTTCATCTTCGTCACCGGAGGCGTCGTCTCATCGCTCGGAAAGGGCATCGCCGCGGCCTCCATCGGCCGCCTCCTGGTGGCCCGGGGCCTGTCCGTCGGCCTCCAGAAGTTCGATCCGTACATCAACGTCGACCCCGGCACGATGTCGCCCTATCAGCACGGTGAGGTCTTCGTCACCGAGGACGGTGCCGAGACCGACCTCGACCTCGGCCACTATGAGCGCTTCACGAACACGAACACGTCGCGCGCGTCGAACGTCACCGCCGGCGGCATCTACAACTCGGTGATCCGCCGCGAGCGTCGCGGCGACTACCTCGGCGGCACCGTCCAGGTGGTCCCGCATATCACCGACGAGATCAAGCAGCGCGTGCGCCTGATCGCCGAGACGAGCGACGTCGACGTCGTCATCACCGAGATCGGCGGCACCGTGGGCGACATCGAGTCGCTGCCGTTCCTGGAGGCCATCCGCCAGTTCCCGGTCGACGTCGGCCGGCGCAACTGCATGTACATCCACCTGACGCTCGTGCCCTACATCGGGCACGCGGGCGAGCTGAAGACCAAGCCCACGCAGCACTCCGTGAACGAGCTGCGGCGCATCGGCATCCAGCCCGACATGCTGCTCTGCCGCGCCGAGGGCGAGCTGTCGAGCGAGATCCGCAAGAAGATCGCGCTGTTCGCGTCGCTCGGCCACGAGTCGGTCGTCTCGGCCAAGGACGTCGACAACATCTACAAGGTGCCGCTCTGGTACCACGAGCAGGGCGTCGACACCTCGATCTGCGACCACTTCGGCATCGACCCCGAGCCCGCCGACCTGCACGAATGGGGCGAGATCGTCGACCGCGCCTCCAGCGCCGAGCAGCCCGTGCGCATCGCGCTGGTGGGCAAGTACGTCCAGCTCGAGGACGCCTACCTCTCGGTCTCCGAAGCGCTGCGCCACTCCGGCTGGGCGCACGGCGGCAAGGTCGAGATCGACTGGGTCGACTCCGAGGAGCTCTCCGACGAGCCGGCCGCCGCCGAGCGGCTGGCGTCGGCCGACGGCATCCTCGTGCCCGGCGGCTTCGGCGGGCGTGGCTGGGAGGGCAAGATCCGCGCGGCGCAGGTCGCCCGCGAGCGCCGGATCCCCTACCTGGGCATCTGCCTGGGCATGCACGTCGCGGTGAGCGAGTTCGCGCGCAACGTCGCCGGGATGCCGGGCGCCAACTCGACCGAGATGGACATCGAGACCGAGTACCCCGTGATCGACCTCCTGCCCGAGCAGAAGGAGGTCTCCGACCTCGGCGGCACGATGCGCCTGGGCGCCGACCCGATCAAGCTGCACCCTGACACGCGGGCCCGCGAGAGCTACGACGAGGCCGTCGTCTACGAGCGCCACCGCCACCGTTACGAGGTGTCGATCTCCCTGCGCAAGCGCCTGGAGGCCGCCGGCCTGGTGGTTTCGGGCACGTCGCCCGACGAGCGCCTGGTCGAGGTCATCGAGCTGCCCGACCATCCGTTCTACGTGGCCTCGCAGTTCCACCCCGAGTTCAAGTCGCGCCCCGAGCGCCCCGCCCCGCTGTTCCGCGACTTCGTCGCCGCCGCCCTGGATCGCGCCCGCGAGCGCGCGCCCGAGGGAGCGCCAGGGGCTTCGCCGCTGGCGGAGGTGCGCGCCTGGCGCACCGGCTAGATGCGCCCGGCGTCCGAGGTCGAGCGCCGGCGCCTGAACGACCTCTTCGCCGAGCTGTGCGCGATCCCGAGCGTGTCCGGCTGTGAGGGCGCGATGGGGGCGCGCGTCCGCGCCGAGCTCGAGGCGCTCGGTTTCGCGGTCGCCGAGGACGACGCCGCCGCGGCCGTCGGCACGGAGTGCGGCAACCTGACCGCGCGCATGCCCGGTCGTTCCGAGCGCACCGTGCTGCTCTGCGCCCATCTCGACACGGTGCCCCACGACGGTGCGGTCGAGCCGGTGCTCGTCGACGGCGGCTGGGAGAGCGCCGGCGACACGATCCTCGGCGCCGACAACAAGGCCGCCGTCGCGCAGCTGCTCGCGCTCGCCCACCGGGTCGCGGTCGAGGGCTCGCCGCTCGGCCTGGAGCTCGTGTTCACGGTCAGCGAGGAGCGTGCCCTGGCCGGCGCGAAGGCCTACGACGCCTCCCAGCTGACCTCCGAGCTGGGCTTCGTCTTCGACCACGCCACACCGATCGGCGACGTCGTCGTCGCCTCGCCGACCTACTACCGCGTCGACGCCGAGTTCCGCGGGCAGGCCGCGCACGCGGGCATCCGCCCCGAGGACGGACGCAGCGCGGTGCAGGCCGCCGCGCGGGCGATCGCCGCGATGGAGCTGGGGCGTCTCGACGACGAGACGACGGCGAACATCGCATCGGTGCACGGTGGTGTGGGGGGAACGAACGTGGTGCCCGAGCGCTGCCTGGTCGTCGGCGAGACCCGGTCGCTCAGCGACGCGTCCGCGGAGACCGTCGTCGCGACCATGGTCGATCAGCTCTACGAGGCCGCCAACGACCCGCAGTGCCAGTGCGACCTCGACGTCGACGTGCAGCGCCTGTTCAGCGGCTACCGCCAGAAGACCGGCGACCCCGGCGTCGTCGCCGCGGAGGCCGCGCTGCGCTCGCTGGGCTACACGCCCAAGCGCATCCTCACCGGCGGCGGATCCGACGCCAACGCGTTCGCGGCGGCGGGCCTCTCGGTCACGAACATCGCCAACGGGACCGAGCGCAACCACCAGTCCTCCGAGCGCGTCAGCCAGGCCGCGCTGGAGGGCATGCTCGATGTCACGTTCGTCCTCCTGGATGAGTTGGCTGCGGCATGACTCGCGCTAGCGCGCTCGCATGCCGGGCGGCAACTCGCTTGCGCTCCTTCCCGCGGCCCGCGTTTGATTCGATCGCTGCGTGAGCGCGCCCGACCGCCGCTTCCAGCGCATCGGCTCCGAGACCCTGTACGAGGGCAAGATCTTCGACGTCGTCCGCGACACGTTTCGCTTCGCCGACGGCGAGGCGGCCGAGCGCGACATCGTCCGCCACGGTGGCGCCGTCGGCGTGCTGGCCCACGACGGCGAGCACGTCTTCCTGGTGCGCCAGCCGCGCGAGGCGATCGACGACCCCGACCTCCTGGAGATACCGGCCGGGCGCCGCGACGTCGAGGGGGAGGAGCCGCTGAGCACCGCGCAGCGCGAGCTGGCCGAGGAGATCGGCATGGGCGCCGACCACTGGGAGCTCGTCGCCGACTTCTTCACCTCGGCGGGCATGAGCGACGAGCGCATGACGATCTACCGCGCCACCGGCCTGCACGAGGCCCACGCGGAGTCCGGCGAGGATGAGCGCATCGAGCTCGTCGCGTGGCCGTTGCCTGACATCGACGGCGCCATCGCGGCCACCAGGGACGCCAAGACGCTCATCGCATTGCTCTGGCTGAAGCCGCGGCTATAGGGTCGCGCGATGTCGCCGCCCCCGCATACTCCGCGACGGCCCCGGGCCAGGTCTTCTCGCCCAACCCGATCGCCGATCTCGGCATCCAGACGCTGACCGATCAGAAGGACGCCGACTACTTCAGCGCCAGCCCGGCGCTCGCCAAGGCCTACCACCGGGTCACGCTGACCGACCTCGACGCCTCCGGCACGTTGACCGGCACCTACGCCCAGGTCGTCAGCGAGACGGGCGTGCCCGCGCGCGACACCGGCAGCGGGTTCATCTACACCCGCGACCAGGACCAGTTCGAGCAGACCATGGGCTACTACTGGATCACCGAGGCGCAGCGTTACATCCAGTCGCTCGGCTTCCGCAACGTCAACAACCGCCAGCAGGCGCTGCGCATCAACCAGTACGGCGGCGACAACTCCTTCTACCGCAACGGCACGAAGAAGCTCACGATCACCCTCGGCAAGGGCGGCGTCGACGACGCCGAGGACGCCGACGTGATCGTCCACGAGTACGGCCACTCGGTGCAGGACGACCAGGTGCCGAACTTCGGCAGCTCGCCCGACGCGGGCGCCATCGGCGAGGCGTTCGGCGACTACCTCGCGGTCACGGTGACCCAGCCCGTCACGCCGCGTTCGCTCTGGCCCTGCGTCGCCGACTGGGACTCGACGTCCTACACGTCCAGCACCCCACACTGCCTGCGCCGTACCGACGGTACCAAGCAGTACCCGGCCGACCTGGTCGGCGAGGTCCACGCCGACGGTGAGCTCTGGTCCTCGGCGCTGTACGCGATGAACACCGCCCTGGGTCGCGACCGTGCGACGAAGATCATCATCGGGGCGCAGTTCGGCTTCACCCCGACGATCTCGATGCCCGCGGCCGCCCAGGTCACGGTCGACTACGCGCGCAAGACCGACCCGACGGCCGTCTCGGCGGTGAAAGCGGCCTTCGCCGCTCACGGCCTCACCACCAAGTAGCGCCTCGAGCAGCCGCGCGCACGCGCCGTTGCAGCGGGAGGACGGCCATCGGAGGGGGCGAAAGCGTCTCTGACCATGGCCGTGACCCTCGAGCCCCGTGCCTTCGAGCACCTGCTGCTGGACTTCCTGGCCTACCTGGAGTTCGAGCGCGGCCTGTCCCGGAACACGCTGGAGGCCTACCGCTCCGACCTGTTGCAGCTCGGAGCGTTCCTCAGGCGCCGCGACGTGGAGGCACCGGCCGCCCAGCACGCCGACCTGAGCGCCTTCCTCTCCGAGCTGGCCACGGGTGGGCCCGAACGCCCGCCGGTCGCCCCGGCCACGCTGCAGCGCAAGGCCGCCTGCCTGCGCTCGTTCTACCGCCACCTGCGCCGCGAGGCGATCATCCACCACGATCCGACGGCCGACCTGCGCGCGCCGCGCAAGAGCCAGAAGCTGCCCCAGGTCCTCAGCCGTGACGAGGTCGCCCGCCTGCTGGCTGCGCCGCGCGGCACCGAGCCCCCGGCGCTGCGCGACCGGGCGCTGCTCGAGCTCATGTACGCCTGTGGGCTGCGAGCGTCGGAGGCGATCGGCCTCGACGTGCGCGACATCGACCTCGTCGCCGGGGTGCTGCGCGCCCGCGGCAAGGGCTCCAAGGAGCGCCTCGTGCCCGTCGGGCGTACCGCGATCGCCGCCGTCGAGACCTACCTCGAGCATGGGCGCCCGGCGTTCGTCGGGCTGCGCGACGAGTCGCGCCTGTTCGTCAACCGCCGCGGCGGCGGGTTGACCCGCCAGGGCCTCTACAAGATCGTGCAGCGCCATGCGGCCGACGCGGGCCTGCAGGACCGCATGAGCCCGCACACGCTGCGCCACACGTTCGCCACGCACCTGCTCGCCGGCGGCTGCGACCTGCGCTCGCTGCAGGAGATGCTCGGCCACGCCGACATCGCCACGACGCAGATCTACACCCACCTTTCGGCCGAGCGCCTCAAGGACGCGTACTTCAAGGCGCACCCGCGAGCGACGGGGTAGCTTCCCGGCAGTGTCCCGCCGGGCCTTCGTCGTCGTCCTCGATGCCTGCGGCGTCGGGGAGCTCCCCGACGCCGGCGACTACGCGGGCGACGCGGGCTCCAACACGCTCGCACACCTGGGCGAGCTGGCCGGCGGACTGGACCTGCCGACGCTCCAGCGCCTGGGCCTGGGGTCGATCACCGCGATCCAAGGCGTTCCCCCGGCCGAGTCGCCCGTCGTGCACGGCCGGCTGCACCCACTCGGCCCGGGCAAGGAATCGACGACCGGTCATTGGGAGCTCATGGGCGTCGTGCCCCAGGCGCCGCTGCCGACCTACCCCGACGGGTTCCCGGCCGCCGTCGTCGGTGTCGTCGAGGAGGCCACGGGCCTGCGCTTCTGCGTCAACCGGCCGGCGAGCGGCACCGAGGTCATCGAGGACTGGGGCGAGCACCACCTGCGCACCGGCGAGGTGATCCTCTACACGTCCGCGGACTCGGTGCTCCAGCTCGCCGCCCACCACGACGTGCTCGCCGAGGAGGAGCTGGTGGCCGCGTGCGCCGCGGCCCGCTCCGTCTTGACCGCCGAGCACGCGGTGGGCCGCGTGATCGCGCGGCCCTTCGAGGGCGCGCCCGGGGCCTTCCGGCGCACGGAGGGGCGCAAGGACTTCGCGGTCCCGCCGCCCGGGCGCTCGTACCTGGAAGAGCTCCAGGACGCCGGCGTGGTCGTCCATGCGGTCGGCAAGGTACGCGACCTGTTCGCCGGCGTGGGCATCGACCACAAGCACGCGGGCGCGACGAACGCGCAGGGCATCGAGGCGACGACCGCGCTCCTGCGCGACCTCGACGCCGGCCTGGTCTTCGTGAACCTCGTCGAGACCGACCAGG
>JBDTYI010000175.1:0-1569 GCA_040005775.1 Solirubrobacteraceae bacterium | reverse complement strand
GCAGTCGTCGATGAGGTCGGGCTCGGGCGGGTTGCGGACGTCGAACGCGGTCATGGGTGGGTTCACTGAGCTCCGAACATGAGGCCGGGGTTGCAGGTGTCCAGCGGGTCGAAGCGGGCCTTGACGCGGCGCATGAGCGTCTCGCCGGCCAGCCCGCCCCACGGATCGACGGCGCGGCGCAGCTCCGCGGGCGCGTCGAGCAGCACGCAGTGAGCGCCGGGCAGCGCGCCGCGGATGCGGTCCACGGTCGCCGGGTCGGCTTCGTCGAGGCGTAGCCAGGCGAGGCCGAGCGCGGCCCGCGCTACGCAGGTGGCGCCCAGCTCGCGCGCCAGCCCGAGCAGGGCAGCCAGCCCGGTCTGCGTCGTCGAGACGCGTACGACGACGGGCCCGCGCTGAGCGTCGCGCTGCGCGGCCCATGCGCCCTCGTCGTCACCGGCGAGCTCCCCGCCGTCGATCGCCTTCGCGCGCTCGGGCGCGGACGGGCCGGCGAGCCGGATGAGCACGGCACCTGCGCCGCCCGACCAGCGCAGATCCAGGGCCTCGGCCTCGAGCGGCAGGTGCGTGAGCTCCAGCGCCCGGGCGGCGAGCGCGGCGGGATCGTCGCCGCGGACGATCACCGTGAGCGGCTCGTGGGGGACGGGGTGCAGGCGGATGCTGACCTCGCAGACGACGCCGAGCGTGCCGTAGGCGCCCGCCATCAGCTTGGCGAGGTCGTAGCCCGCGACGTTCTTGATGACCTTCGAGCCCGACCGCGACACCGTGCCATCGGGCGTGGCGAGCTGGATGCCGAGCACGAGGTCGCGGACCGCCCCGTAGCGGTGGCGCAGCGGGCCGGAGTCGGCGGTGGCCAGGACGCCGCCGATCGTGGCGCCGTCGTCGGGCGGGTCGAGGGCGAACATCTGCCCGGCGCCCGCGAACGCGTCGCGCGCGGCGGCCAGCGGTGCGCCGGCCTGCAGGATGGCGGTGAGGTCGCCCTCGTTGTGCTCGACGATCGCGTCGAGCCCGGCGATCGACAGCTCGGTCGCCTCGACGGGGTTGCCCCAGCCGACCTTCGTACCGCCGCCGGTGATCCGCACCGGCGTGCCGCCGCGCAGGACGGCGCCGACCTCCTCCGCGCTGCCGGGGGCGGCGACCGAGGCCAACCGCTCAGAACCTCTCGGCCAGCCCCGCCCGCTCGAGCGGGTGCTCGCGGTAGGGACCGGGGACCTCGCCGCACAACCGCGGCGTCGGCATGACCTTGTCGGGGTTCGCCTTGCCCTCGGGGTCGAAGGCGCAGCGCAGCTTCTGGAAGGCGTCGAGGTCGGCCTCGGTGAACATCTTCGGCATGTAGCGCTTCTTGTCGATGCCGACGCCGTGCTCGCCGGTGATCGAGCCGCCCAGCTCGACGCACGCGACGACGATCTCGCCCGCGAGCTTCTCGGCGCGCTCGGCCTCGCCCGCCTTGTTGCCGTCGTAACAGACGAGCGGATGCAGGTTCCCGTCACCGGCGTGGAAGACGTTGGCCACCATCAGGTCGTGCTCGCTGGAGAGCTCGGCGATGCGGTCCAGGACCTCGGTGAGCTTGGTGCG
>JBDTYI010000174.1:0-3694 GCA_040005775.1 Solirubrobacteraceae bacterium | reverse complement strand
CGCCCTACGTCGAGGACGGCGCACCGCTCGCTCCCGAGATCACGCGCCACGAGCCGCACGTCGCGCTCTTCGCCGGGCCCGACGGGCTCGCCCTGGTGCGCACGCTCGTGCAGCAGGCCGCGGAGCGGGGCGTCGCGTTCCTGGCGCTGGAGATCGGCATGGGGCAGGCGCCCGCCGTCGCGCTGCTCATGCGCGCAGCGGGCTTCGCGCGCACCGAGGCGCGCCCGGATCTGGCGGGGATCGACCGGGTGGTCGCCGGGTGGCGCTGACGTCCGCGGACGCCCGGACGTTCTCGCGCTGCCTGCGCGCCGGCGGTGTCGCGGTGTTCCCGGCCGACACCGTCTACGGCCTCGCCTGCGCGCCCGACTCCAAGGAGGCGGTGACGCGCCTGTACCGCCTGAAGGGCCGCGCGGGCGACAAGCCGGCGGCGGTCATGTTCTTCGCCCTCGAGCTCGCCCTCGCCGCGCTGCCGGAGATCGGTTCGCGCACGGAGCTGGCGCTGCGTACGCTGCTGCCCGGCCCCGTCACGCTGCTGCTGCCCAACCCCGCCGGGCGCTTCCCGCTGGCCTGCGCGACGGACGTCGGCACGCTCGGCCTCCGTGTCCCCGCGCTGCCGCCGGCGCTCGCCGCGCTCGAGGACGTCCGCCGGCCCGTGCTCCAGTCCAGCGCCAACGCGGCCGGTGGCGCCGACGCCCGCACCCTGTCCGCCGTGCCCGAGCCGATCCGCGCCCACGCCGACGTCATGCTGGATGGTGGCGAGCTGCCCGGGACGCCCTCGACGGTGGTCGACCTGCGCGCCTGGGAGCTCGACGCGCGCGTCGAGATCGTTCGCGAGGGCGCCCTCGCGGCGGCCGAGGTGCGCGCGCGGCTACAGTCCGCCTCGTGAGGACGGCCTTCGTCACGGGCGGCTCGGGCTTCATCGGCGGCGCGCTCATCCGCCGCCTCGTCCGCGACGGCTGGGCCGTGCGGGCGCTCGCCCGCAGCGACGACGCCGCGGCGAAGGTCGGCGGGGACGGCGCCGAGGCCGTGCGCGGCGACCTGTCGGACCCCACCGCGATGGCCGCGGGCGCCCACGGCGCCGAGGTCGCCTTCCACGCCGCGGCCACCCTCGGCGACTGGGGCAGGCGAGCAGACTTCGTCGCCGGCAACGTCGACGGCACGGGCAACGTGATCGCCGCGGCCCGCCGCGCCGGGGTGCGCCGGCTCGTGCACGTCGGCACCGAGGCCGCCGTCCTGGCCGGCGATCCGATGGTGATGATCGACGAGCGCCAGCCACTGCGCCCGGACTCGCCGGCGCTGTACGCCTCCACCAAGGCGCAGGCCGAGGCCATAGTCCTCGCGGCCAACGGCGGCGGCCTGGAGACCGTGGTGGTCCGCCCGCGGTTCGTGTGGGGCCGCGGCGACACGACGCTGCTGCCGATGCTGAGCGCGCTGGTCCGCGACGGGCAGTTCGCGTGGATCGGCTCCGGACGCCACCTGACGTCGACCACGCACGTCGACAACACGGTCGAGGGCCTGATGCTCGGCGCCGAGCGCGGGGCCCCCGGCAGCGCCTACTTCGTCACCGACGGCACGCCCGTCGTGTTCCGCGACTTCGTCACGCGCATGCTGGCGACCCAGGACCTCACGCCACCCACCCGCTCGATCCCCAAGCCGGCCGCCCATGCCCTCGCGGTGGCGGGCGAGACCGCCTGGGGCGCGCTCCCGCTGCCGGGACGTCCGCCGCTCACGCGGTTCGCGTACTGGGTGTCCGCGCTGGAGACCACGATCGACATCTCCAGGGCGCGGGCCGAGCTCGGCTACGCGCCGGTGACCACCATCGACGAGGGCCTGGCCGAAATGAGGGAGTCATGAAGATCGCCGTCGGCGCCGACCACGCGGGCTTTCATCTCAAGGAGCACGTCAAGGCCGCGCTCCAGGCCGCCGGCCACGACGTCGTGGACGTCGGCACCGACTCGCCCGGGTCCGTGGACTATCCGCAGTACGCGGCCGACGCGGCGCAGCTGGTGGCCCGCGGCCGGGTCGACCGGGCGGTCATCGCGTGCGGGTCGGGCGTCGGCGTCTCGATCGTCGCCAACAAGATCGAGGGCGTCCGCGCGCTCAACGCACACGACGCGTCGGAGGCCGAGATGTCCCGCCGCCACAACGACGCCAACGTCGTGACGCTGTCGGGCGGCCGCCTGCGTCCCGACGCCGCCGACGCGATCGTCGCCGCGTTCCTGCGCACGGACTTCGAGGGCGGCCGTCACGCCCGCCGCGTCGACCAGATCGGCGCCATCGAGTCGGGCCGGGATGCTACGGTCGGCGACGTCGCGACTGGCGCGTAGGTGGAATCGACCACCGGGAAGCGACCTTCTGCACCGCCGCAGCGCCTGGGCATTCGATCAAGCCGCCGAGGAGGCGCCCATGTCCGAGCTGAGTCCTGACTTCTTCACCCGTCCGCTCGCGGACGTCGACCCCGAGGTCGCCGACGCGCTGCGCCTCGAGCTCGACCGCCAGCAGCGCACGCTGGAGATGATCGCCTCGGAGAACTTCGTTCCCCAGTCGATCCTCGAGTGCCAGGGCAGCGTGCTGACCAACAAGTACGCCGAGGGCTACCCGGGGCGTCGCTACTACGGCGGCTGCGAGTTCGTCGACATCATCGAGCAGCTGGCGATCGACCGCGCCAAGGTGCTGTTCGGCGCCGAGCACGCCAACGTCCAGCCGCATGCGGGCGCGCAGGCCAACGCCGCCGTCTACCACGCGCTGCTTGCGCCCGGCGACACGATCATGGGTCTCGCGCTACCCCACGGCGGCCACCTCACCCACGGCATGAAGCTCAACGTCTCGGGGCGCCTGTACGACATCGCGCCCTACGAGGTCGACCGCGAGACGTCCCTGATCGACATGGACGAGGTCGAGCGCATCGCCCACGAGCGCAAGCCCAAGCTGCTGCTCGCCGGCTGGAGCGCGTACTCGCGCATCCTGGACTTCGAGCGCTTCCGCGCGATCGCCGACGCCGTCGGCGCGATCCTGATGGTCGACATGGCCCACTTCGCCGGCCTTGTCGCCGCGGACGAGCACCCCAACCCGGTGCCGCTGGCCGACGTCGTCACCTCGACGGTCCACAAGACGCTCGGCGGCGCCCGCGGCGGCCTGATCCTCTGCAAGGAGGAGCACGCCAAGAAGATCAACTCGGCCGTGTTCCCCGGACAGCAGGGCGGCCCGCTCGAGCACGTGATCGCCGGCAAGGCCGTCGCGTTCAAGATCGCGATGAGCGAGCAGTTCCGCGAGCGCCAGCGCCGCACCGTCGAGGGCGCGAAGGCCGTCGCCGAGGCGCTGATGAACGCCGGCCACGGGGTGAACGTCCTCACGGGCGGAACCGACGTGCACCTCGCGCTCGTCGACCTGCGCGAGTCCGAGCTCGACGGCCAGATGGCCGAGGACCGCCTGCACGACATCGGCATCACGGTCAACCGCAACGCGGTGCCCTTCGACCCGCGCCCGCCGATGGTCACCAGCGGCCTGCGCGTCGGCACGAGCGCGCTGGCGACGCGCGGCCTGCAGGCCGACGACTTCGCCGAGGTCGGGGAGATCATCGCGACCGCGTTGACCCCCGACTACGACGCGAAGCGCGCCGAGCTCAGCGATCGCGTCGACGCGATCGCCGGGCGCCACCCGTTGTACGAGGCGCTCGCCACAGCGGCGCTCTAGC
>JBDTYI010000173.1:0-2807 GCA_040005775.1 Solirubrobacteraceae bacterium | reverse complement strand
TCCACGCCGACCACGGCGGCTTCAAGCCGTCGAACTGGATGACGCCGCCGACGGTCATCGAGGAGTCGCCCGCGCTGATGGTCGTGCGCAAGCGCGCCGGAGCGACCGAGGATCGCCTGGAGATCGCGATCGCCGAGGTCGTCTCCGACGTCACGCACGACATGGGTGAGGCCGCGCGCCTGGAGAAGGACGGCGTCGAGGCCGACCTCCAAGAGGCGCTGGCCGCGGCGCCGGGCTTCTGCGGGGAGGGCTTTCGCCTGGTGCGCCGCGAATGGCCGACGGACATCGGTCCCGTCGACCTGATGTGCCGCGACCAGGACGACGGCTGGATCGCGGTCGAGATCAAGCGCGTGGCGACGATCGACGCGGTCGAGCAGCTCACGCGCTACCTGGAGCGCATCCGCCTCGACCCGGCGATGGCGCAGTGCCGCGGCATCCTCGCCGCCCAGCAGATCAAGCCCCAGGCCCGGGTGCTCGCGGAGGCCCGCGGGATCGCCTGCGTCGAGGTCGACCTGGCCGTGCTGCGCGGCGAGCGCGAGCCCGATCTCGTGCTCTTCGGGTAGCTGGATGAGCGAGCAGCGGCGTCCCGAGGAGATCGCGGTCGACCCGCGCGACTACACGCGCCGCACGCTGCTGGCCAACGAGCGCACCTATCTTGCGTGGTGGCGGACCGGGCTGACGTCGCTGACCGCCGCGCTCGCCGCGGCGCGCGTGGTGCCCGAGCTCGCAAACGCCCGTCACCAGTGGCCCTACTCGGTGCTGGGGCTCGCGCTCGCGGTGATCGGGATCGTGTGCGTCGTCTACGCCGAGCGCCGGCGCCGGGCGGTGGACGCGGCGGTGCGCTCGGGCGAGTTCGCCGATCCGAGCGAGACGCTCACACTGGCGCTGGCCGTGGTCGGCGGCCTGATCGGCGTCGGGATCGTCGTGCTCATCGTCGTCGGATAGCCACGGTCTCGTGCGCGTCCTCGATGACGCCCGCGATCTCATCCCAGCCCAGCTCGCGGTCCAGGCGCACGCCGATCCAGCCGCGGTGACCGACGTAGGGCGGGCGGAAGTAGTGCTCGCCCGCGGCCTCGACGAGCATCTCCTGCGCGCCCTCGGGCGCCGCGCACCACAGCGCGAGCCGGCCGTCGCCATGGTGGTCGTTCAGGTACATGACGAAGCTGCGCTTGTCCTTGATGAACCACGCCGGCGAGCCGTGGCTGGGGCGCTCGGTCACGTCGGGCAGGGCCAGGCAGATCGCGCGCACCCGCTCGAGTGGCCGGGTCACAGGGCCGTGACCTGGTCGCCGATGCGCAGCTCGCCGCCGGTGAGGATGTCCGCCCGCAGTCCGCCGCGGTGCACGAGTGCGCGCAGCACCCCGGGGCGCGTGAGGCGCTGCAGGTGCGCGCACGGCTCGCAGCGCCGTCGCCCGACGCACTCGACCTCGCCGATGCGAAAGCGCCGGCCGCGCAGCGCGTCGAGGTCGACCCCGCGCACGATGACGTTGCGCCGCGCGTCCAACGGGGCCACACCGGCGTCCTCGAGCGCCTCCGCCGCGACGAGCGTGATCTCGCGCCCCGTGCCACCGCCCGGCGAGAACGTGCCGGCGCTCTGCGCGTAGCGGTCGCCCTCCAGGCCGCGGCCCGCGACGGCGGTCACGGCGTCGCGCGCCTGCATGGGCGCGGTCGCCTCGGGTGCGACGGCGAGCGCCTCGACGCGTCCGCTCGTCGCCGTCGTCTCGGCGGGCGCGGACACCTCGAACGGCGCGACGACCCAGGCCTCCTCGATGGCGCCCATGGGGCCGCCGAAGAGGACGCCCGGCGGGACACCGAAGAGCACGGCCCAGCGGTCGCCCTCGCGCGCGAGAAACGGACCCGGCCAGCTGAACGCGGCGGGGTCGGCGACGGCGGCGAGGCCGAGCCCACGGGCGGCAAGCCAGTCGGTCAGCTCGGCGTCGGCGGCCGGCGCGCCCTCGGCCCCGACGATCTCGCTGACGCACTCGGCGCGGGTGCTCATCGGCCGAGCGTATCCGTCGATAGCCTGCGCGCCCATGGCCGACGAGACCAACCCTGTCCTGACCGAGCGCCGCGACGGCGTGCTGCTCATCACCCTCAACCGCCCCGAGGCGCGCAACGCGGTCAACCTCCCGCTGGCCGAGGGCATCGCCGCCGCGCTCGACGACCTCGACGCCGACGATGACCTCACCGCGGGCGTGCTGACCGGCGCGGGCAAGGGCTTCTGCGCGGGCATGGACCTGCGCGCGTTCGCCGGCGGCGAGCGCCCGTGGGTGGGCGACCGCGGCTTCGCGGGCATCGTCCAGCGCGCGTCGCGCAAGCCGCTGATCGCCGCGGTCGAGGGCTTCGCGGTCGCCGGCGGCCTGGAGGTCGCGCTGGCCTGCGACCTGGTCGTGGCGGCCAAGGGCGCGAAGCTCGGCATCCCGGAGGTAAAGCGCTCGCTCGTCGCGGCCGGGGGCGCGCTGCGCCGTCTGCCCCAGCGCCTCCCGCTCGGCCTCGTCATGGAGATGGCGCTCACCGGCGACCCGATCACGGCCGAGCGCGCCCACGAGTTGGGCCTCGTCAACCGTCTCGCCGAGCCGGGCTCGGCGGCCGACGTCGCGCTCGAGCTCGCCGCCGCGATCGCCAGGAACGGGCCGCTCGCGCTCACTGCGACCAAGCAGATCCTGCAGGAGCAGGGCGACTGGTCCAACGAGGACTTCTGGGCGCGCCAGGGCGAGATCTCGGGCCCCGTGTTCGGCTCCGAGGACGCGCGCGAGGGCGCCGTGGCCTTCACCGAGAAGCGCGCGCCGCAGTGGCAGGGCCGCTAGC
>JBDTYI010000172.1:0-9973 GCA_040005775.1 Solirubrobacteraceae bacterium | reverse complement strand
GCCCGCCGCGAGCGCGCCGAGGAGGCCCTGGCGCGCCGCAGCGAGGAGCGCGAGGAGCTCGCCCGCCGCGTCTACACCGCCCGCTCGTCGGGCGAGCGCGTCGAGGGTCGTCTCGAGCGCACGCGCGAGACGGCCGACGACCTGCGCGACCGCATCGAGCGGCGCGAGCGCCAGCTCGGCGGGCTGCACGCGCAGGCGGCCGAGGACCAGCCCGACGAGGTCGGCCGCCAGCGCGTCGATTCGCTTCAGGCCCAGCTCGAGGAGCTCGACGCCGAGCGCACGGTGACGCTCGAGCGCGAGCTGACCGCCCTGACCGCCGAGCGCGACGCGGCCGCCGCGCGCGTGGAGGAGATCGCCGCGGACGCCGACGAGCGCCGCGCTGCGCTGGCGCACGCCGACGAGGCCGCCGAGACCGCCCGCCGTGCCCGCAAGGCCGCGGAGGCCTCCGCGGAGGCCGCGCGGCGCGACGCCGCGCAGATCGGCGCCGAGCTCGCCAAGGCCAACCAGTTCCTGCGCTCCCATGCGCCCGCGCCGGGCGGCGCCCACTCGCTGGCCGACGCGCTCGACGTCGAGCCTGGGTGCGAGCTCGCCGTCGCGGCCGCGCTGGGCGGGCGGCTGGGCGCCGCGGTCGTCGAGGACCTCGGCGCCGGCTGTGCGCTGCTGGACCGCAGCGGCTCGGACGGCGGCCGCGCACTGATCATCGGCGACGCGCCCGCGCGCGCAGCGACCGATCCCCCGGCGCCCGGCGCCCGCGCCCTCGCCGACCTCGTCGACGGGGTGGGTGGTCCCGAGCTCGCCCTCGCGCGCCGGCTGCTGGCCGACGCCTGGCTCGTGGACGACCTCGACGCGCTCGCACCCGGCTTCTCCGGCGTCGCGGTCACGAAGACCGGCCGCGCCTGGTTCGCCCGCACGCGCGAGCTGCGCCAGGCGCCGCAGGGCGGCGGCGAGCGCGTGCTCGAACAGCGCAACCGGCGCGACGCGCTCGTGACGCACGTCGACGCGTCGATCCGCGCCGAGCAGGAGGCTCTGGCGGGGGTCGAGGCCGCGCGGGCCGCCGTCGGCGCCGCCGACGCCACGCGCGAGGAGGCCGACCGCGCGCTGCGCGGGGCCGATCGCGAGCGCACCCAGGCGGTCGAGGCCCAGCGCCGCGCGGCGTGGCTGATCGAGGAGCGCACGCGAGCCCCCGAGCAGGGCGAGGCCGCGGTCCGCCGCGCGCAGGTCCTGGGCGAGCTCGCCGCCGAGCAGCGCGTGGCCGAGCGAGCCGCCCGCGAGCGCGCCGAGCGGGCGGGGCGGATCCAGCGCCTCACCGCGCAGCTCGAACGCGACCGCGCGCTCGTGCCCGCGGCCGAGCGCCTCGTGTCCGCGCTGGCCGTCGCGCTCGCGGCGATCCGCTCGCGCACCGAGGGGCTCGAGGCCGAGCTGAGCGCCGACCGCGCCGCGGGCGAGGGCGTCGCCGCCGAGCTGCGCGCCTGCGCGGCCGAGGAGGCGCGCATCCAGACGCTGCTGCGCGAGCGCGGCGAGACCGTCACCGTCAACGAGGTCCGCGCCCAGCAGGCGCGCGACGCGAGCGCCGAGACGGCCACGGAGCTGCACGGCCTCGCCGAGCGCCTGGGCCTGGCGCCCGAGCCCGCGTCCGAGGCGCTGGGCGAGCAGGAGGCCGAGGCGCTCCGCACGCGCATCGAGCGCCTCGCCCGGCGCCGCGAGCAGCTTGGGCCGGTCAACCCGCTGGCCAAGGCCGAATACGACGAGGCGCTCGCGCACGTCGAAGAGCTCGAGACCCAGCGCACCGACCTCGAGACCGCGCTGCGCGAGCTGCGCACGCTGATCCGCGATACCGACAAGCAGATCCAGGAGACCTTCGAGGCGACGTTCACGGCCGCGGCCAAGAACTTCGAGGAGCTCTCGGCGACGCTGTTCCCGGGTGGCCGCGGGCGCCTGCGCCTGGTGCGCGAGGACAGCGGCCCGCGCCCGGTGCTCGGTGGTGCCGACGCCCAGGACGCCGACGCCCGCGAGGAGGCCGCGGCTGCCGCCGAGGAGGCCGAGGCCGCCGCCGGGCCCGAGCCCGGGGAGGCCGAGGGCGACGACCTCGGGGTCGAGATCGAGATCACGCCGGCGGGCAAGGCCATGAAGCGCCTGTCGCTGCTGAGCGGCGGCGAGAAGTCGATGACCGCGATCGCGTTCCTGTTCGCGGTCTTCCTGGCGAGGCCGTGTCCGTTCTACATCCTCGACGAGGTCGAGGCCGCGCTGGACGACCTGAACATCGGCCGCTTCCTGGATCTCCTGCGGGCCCACCGCGACCGCGCGCAGTTCATCGTGGTGACCCATCAGAAGCGCACGATGGAGGCTGCGGACACGCTCTATGGCGTCTCGATGGGCGACGACGGCGTGTCGAAGGTCGTCTCACGGCACCTGCCGCGCGATCTCGTCGCGGAGGCTCAGGCGCGGCGCGCGAGCGCGGCGTGATCGTCCTCTTCGACGTCAACGGCACGCTGCTCGACCCGCGCGCGATCACGGGCAGCGAGGACGGGCTGGGCATCCTGGACCTGACCGTCATGCAGTCGATGGTCGACACGATGACCGGGCAGGCGCGGCCGTTTCCCGACTACATGCGCGCGGCACTCCAGATCGCCGGCGCCGACGTCGAGCGCGGCCTGAAGGCCGCCGCCGCGCTGCCGCCCTATCCCGACGCGCGCGGCGCCCTGGAGGCGCTGCGCGCCGCCGGCCACACCCCGGTGGCGCTGACCAACAGTGCCGCCGACGCCGCCCGCTCCGCGCTGGAGGCCGGCGGACTGCTCGAGCACCTCGAGACCGTGATCGGCGCCGACGCGGTCGGCGCCTACAAGCCCGACCCTCGCGTCTACGAGCATGCGCTCGCCGAGCTCGACGCCATCGCGGGCGATAGCTGGATGGTGGCCGGGCACTGGTGGGACGTCGCCGGCGCCAAGCGCGCGGGCCTGCGCACGGCGTGGATCGCCCGCGACGAGGGCGAGCTGCTGAGCACCACGCCGGAGCCCGACGTGCGCGCCGGCGATCTCGCCGACGCGGCGGGAAGGATCGCCGCGGCGGCGCGTCCTTGATCTCCGAAGGCGCCCGGCCGTGGGCGCCCCGGAGAGGAGGACCCCGTGTCCCGACTCAAGCGCCGCGCGCTGCTCGCCGCGGCCGTCATGTGCATGGCCGCCTTCGTGGTCACCGGCATCGCGCTGGCCGCCGACACGGTTCGCCTCAAGGCGAGCACGACGGCGCTGAAGTTCTCCACCAAGACGCTGCATGCGGCGCACGGCAGGGTCACGATCCGCATGAGCAACCCGTCGAAGTTCAAGCACGGGATCGCCGTCGAGGGCCACGGCGTCGACAAGGACGGCAGGATCGTCGCCAAGGGCGGCGTCTCCTCGGTCACCGCGACGCTCAAGAAGGGTCGCTACGAGTTCTACTGCCCGGTCAAGGGCCACAAGGCGGCTGGGATGAAGGGCACGCTGATCGTCAGCTAGCCCCCGGCGGTCCGGCGGTAGCGGGACACCGCCAGCGGTGCGAACACGGCGAGGATCGCCAGCGACCACACCACGGCGCCCCAGATGCTGTTGCCCGCCGGCGCACCGACCCACAGGGCCCGCAGCGCGTCGACGACGTAGGTGAACGGGTTGATCTCGGCGAACCACTGCAGCCCGGCCGGCATCGAGGCCACAGGGACGAAGGCCGACGAGATGAACGTCAACGGGAAAACGGCGATGAACCCGAAGCTGTTGGCCGCCTCCGGCGAGCTGACCGACAGGCCGACGAGCGCCAAGACCCACAAGAACGCGTAGCCGAAGAGCAGCAGCAGGCCGATCCCGCCGACGATGTCCAGCGCGCTCGCGTGGAACGTGAAGCCGATGATCAGCGCCGTCACGAGCAGCATCATCACCGAGAGGAAGTTCGTCACCACGTCGGCCAGCGTGCGGCCCGCGAGCACGGCCGGCCGCGCCATCGGCAGCGACCGGAAGCGGTCGATGAGGCCCTTGTGGAGGTCCTCGTTGAGTCCGAGCGCCGTGACGAACCCGCCGAAGGCGATGTTCTGCACGATGATCCCGGGGATCAGGAAGTCGACGTACGTGTAGCCGGGCGTGCTGATCGCGCCGCCGAAGACGTAGACGAACAGCAGCACGAACATCACCGGCTGGACGGTGAAGGCCAACAGCAGGTCGGGGGCGCGGGGGAGGCGCACGAGGTTGCGCTCGGCGATCACGAGCGTGTCGGTCACCAGTCGTCTCATGCCACGGCCTCCTCGGTCGTGCTCGCCTCGGTCTCGCTCGCGGGCGCGCGGCCGGTGAGCGAGAGGAACACGTCGTCCATCGTCGGCCGGCGCAGGCCGAGGTCCTCCACGTCGACGCCCGCGTCGTCCAGCCGGCGGACCGCCTCGACGATCGTGCCGCTGCGCCCGCGCACCTGGAGGTGCACGAGTCCTTCGTGCGCCCCGGGCGGCTCGTCGGACAGCGGCGCGAGCGCCCGCAGCGCCATCGCCTCGTCCTCGGGGTCGGCGAGGCGCACGTCGAGGCGCTCACCGCCGACGCGGTCCTTGAGCTCGTCGGGCGTGCCCTCGGCGATGACGCGGCCGTGGTCGACCACCGCGATGCGGTCGGCCAGGCGATCGGCCTCGTCGAGGTACTGCGTGGTCAGCAGAACGGTCGTGCCGTCGGCGACGAGCTCCTCGATCGTGCGCCACAGTTCCAAGCGGCTGCGCGGATCGAGACCCGTCGTCGGCTCGTCGAGGAAGAGGATCGGCGGCTTGGCGACCAGGGCCGCGGCGAGGTCCAGGCGCCGGCGCATGCCGCCCGAGTAGGTCTTGGTGGGCCGCTTGGCCGCCTCGACGAGGTCGAAGCGCTCGAGCAGCTCGTCGGCGCGGGCCTTGGCCTTTGCGCGCCGCTCGCCGTAGAGGCGCCCGACCATGGTCAGGTTCTCCTGCCCGGTGAGGTTCTCGTCGACGGCGGCGTACTGGCCGGCCAGGCCTATGCGCGTCCGCAGCTCGGCCGCGTCCTCGCGCACATCGAGCCCGGCGACGCGGACCTCGCCGGCGTCGGGCCGCAGGAGGGTGGCGAGGATGCGCACGGCGGTCGTCTTGCCGGCGCCGTTGGGTCCCCAGCAGGCCCAGCACGGTTCCCGCCGCCGCGTCGAGGTCCACGCCGTCGAGCGCCACCACCTCGCCGAAGGACTTGGTGAGGCCGCGCACGTGGATGGCGGCCTCGTCTGTGGTTCCGATCATCCGCCGAGCCTACGCATGGTTTAGGACACTTTCTGGCCGCAATCTGTGGAAAGCTGGCGCAGGAGATGACCCAGACCTCCGGTCGCCTGTTGAAGCTTCTGTCGCTGCTGCAGGCCCAGCGCCACTGGCCCGGCGACGAGCTCGCCCACCGCCTCGAGGTCTCCGGGCGCACGGTCCGCCGCGATGTCGAGCGCCTGCGCGAGCTGGGCTATCCGATCGAGGCGGTGACCGGCCCGGCCGGGGGCTACCGGCTGGAGGCGGGCACCGCAATGCCTCCGCTCCTGCTCGACGACGACGAGGCGGTGGCGATCGCCGTCGGCCTGCGCACCGCGGCCGGGTCGTCGGTGACCGGCATCGAGGAGACGGCGATCCGCGCGCTGGTCAAGCTCGAGCAGGTGCTGCCGGCGCCGCTGCGCCGGCGCGTCAACGCGCTGCAGTCGGTCACGTCGACGGTCGGCTCGTCGGGCCCGACCGTCGACCCTGAGGTGCTCACCGCCGTCGCCACGGCGTGTCGCGACCGCGAGCGCCTGCGCTTCGCCTACGTCGCGCGCGACGGTACGCAGTCGCGGCGCCTCGTCGAGCCCCTGAGCCTGGTCAACGTCGGCCGGCGCTGGTACCTCGTGGCGTGGGACTGCGAACGCCAGGCGTGGCGCACCTTCCGCGCCGACCGGCTCGACCGGCCCCGCCCCGCAGGCACCCGCTTCCAGCCGCGCAAGCTGCCGGGCGGTGACCCGGCCGCGTTCGTCGCGGCGAACCTCTCCGACGCGCCGGTGCGCCACCAGGCCCGCGTGACCGTGCACGCGCCGGCCGAGTCGCTCGGGCAGCTGATGGGCGGCACGCTGACGCCGATCGACGCCGAGTCGTGTGAGTACCGCGCGGGCGATGACCACCTCGACTGGCTGGCCGTGCGCGTGCTCATGCTCGGGGCCGAGGTGGACGTCCACGAGCCGCCTGAGCTCGTCGAGCGGATGGGGCAGCTGGCCGGGCGGATGGCCCGGGCGGCCAGGGCTGGTCCACTAGCCTGAGGCGCGATGGGCAAGCGCAGTCGCCGCCGCGGCGAACAGGGCGTCGCCGAGGGCGAGCCGGAGCAGAACGGGGCCGAGTCCCCGGCCGAGGATCCCCAGGGCGGACCGTCGCCGCTGCGCCCCGACGGGCGCCTGCGCGAGGCCTCGCTGCTGGTCGAGGAGGCCGACTACGTCTACGCGCTCTACCGCTGGGTCGTGCTCACCGGCGAGGTGCCCAAGGCCAACGAATGGCTGCGCCGCGAGGACTGGCCGCACCCTGACTACGTGATCGACGTCTTCGGCTCGTGGGAGAAGTTCCTGGCCCACGCCGACCTGCCCGCGTCGCCGCTCCTGGCTCGGCTGCGCGAGGCCGACGCCGCGCTGAAGGGCATCGGCGCCCGTGAGGCCGCCGCCGGGAAGGACCTCGCCCGCGTCGAGGACCTCAAGCGCCAGGTCGAGACGGCCAAGCGCCGCCGCGAGGCCGCCGACGCCGAGCGCGCCGAGCTGTCGGCGCGCGCCGAACGGCTCGCGGCGTCGCTGGGCCGCGCCGAGGAGCGCGCCGCGCAGGCCGAGGCGCACCTGGCCGAGCGCCGCGCCGCGGCCGAGGAGGCGGCCGCCGGGGCCGGGGAGGAGGCGAGCGCCGAGTGGCTCACCGCCCACGAGGCGCTCCAGGACGAGCTCGAGGCCGTCCGCGCCCACCGCGACGGGCTGCTCGCCCAGGTCGAAGAGCTCCAGGAGGCCTCCGCCGCCGATGCGAAGTCGATCTCCCGCCTCGGCGCGGCGCTCGCCGAGGCATCGAGCCCGACCTTTTCCCCCGAGACGGAGGAGAACGGCCCGGTCGCCGCGCCGGGGACGGTCGCGGAGGCCGTGGCGCGCGCGCAGGACCACGCGGCGCACCTCGTCTTCACCCAGGCCGCGCACGACTCGGCCGCCGACAGCCCCTACCGCCGGCCCGCCGACGTGCTCGAGGCCCTCGGGCGCCTCGACGAGCTGGCGACGATGTACGCCGACCCCGACGGCTTCGGGCGCTCGCTCAGCCAGGCCGCGGGCGAGCTCGGGCTCACCTGGAAGGGCAACGTCAGCGAGCTGGCCCGCAGCCGCAAGCCCAACCAGTACACGATCACCCACGACGGCGCGCGCCTCGAGCTCGGCCCGCACGTCGCGATCGGCTCGGGGTCGGGCGCCGGCTTCATCGCCCGCATCTACCTGCACGTCGCCGACGGCTCGGGCGCCGTCCCGCGCGGCCTCTACGTAGGCCACGTCGGCCGCCACCTGCCGGACACGACGACGGGCTGAGGGCCGCCTACAGCGCCCTCTCCCCCCAGAACGAGGCGTACGGATTGCCGTTGTAGTCGGCGATCGGGCGGTAGCCGGCCTGCTGGAACATCCGCAGGGCGGAGCCCTGGAAGCGGCCCGTGTCGAGGCGGACGACGGAGTAGCCCAGCTCGCGGGCGGCGTCCTCCAGCGCGCCGAGCAGCTGGCGCCCGGCGCCGCTGCCGCGCGCGGCGGGGGCGACGTACATCCGCTTGATCTCCGCGGCGGCGTCGTCGAGGCGCTTGACGCCGCCACCCGCCACCGGCGTCTCGCCGTCGAAGCCGACGACGAACGCCCCGCCCGGCGGCGAGAAGTCCGCGGGCGTCGCGGACGGCCCGTCCTCGTTGCCGATCCGGGGATAGAGCGCCTTGATCTCCGCCCACATCGCCGCGACGAGATCGACGGCGGGGGAGGAGGCGGCGTCACTGGTCCTGAAGCTCACGGTCACTGCACTATCGTCGCGCACCGATGCCCCGCGACTGGTCCGACGTCTTCATCACCGCCGGCGCAGCCGCCCCCACGGCTGCCCGGGAGGAGCCCGAGCAGCGCCGCGGGTTCTTCCGCCGCCTGCGTCAGAACCTGTCCAAGACCCGCGAGGCCCTCGGCGCCGAGCTGCAGGCCACGCTGTTCAGCGGCGACCTCGACGAGGAGACCTGGGAGCGCCTGGAGGAGGCGCTGATCATGGCCGACGTCGGCGCCTCGACCACGGCGAAGGTCGTCGCGCGCCTCGAGCAGGAGGCCGACGCGGGCGGCCTGGAGGGCGGCGAGGCCCTTTCGGAGCGCCTGGTCGAGCTGCTGGCGGGCATCGCGCGCACCGAAGACGAGGCTGCCGCCCGTATCGACCTCACCCGCGAGCCCACGGTCATCATGGTCGCCGGCGTCAACGGCACGGGCAAGACGACGACGATCGGCAAGCTCGCCTGGCACCTCCAGCGCGAGCTGGGCCACAAGGTCGTCCTCGGTGCCGCCGACACCTTCCGCGCCGCCGCCGTCGAGCAGCTCGCGCAGTGGGCGGAGCGCGCGGGCTGCGAGATCGTCACCGGTCCGGAGGGCTCCGACCCGGGCTCGGTCGCCTTCGAGGCCGTGCGCAAGGGCCGCGAGATGGGCGCCGACGTGATCATCGTCGACACCGCCGGGCGCCTGCACACGCAGGACCACCTCATGGAGGAGCTCACCAAGGTCCGCCGGGTCATCGGCAAGCAGCTGGAGGGCGCCCCGCACGAGACCCTGCTGACCGTCGACGCCACCACCGGCCAGAACGGACTGCGCCAGGCCAAGCTCTTCTCCGAGGCCGTGCCGGTCGACGGAATCGTGCTGACCAAGCTCGACGGCACGGCCAAGGGCGGCATCGCGCTGGCGATCGCGGGGGAGCTCGGCATCCCGGTCAAGCTCATCGGGATTGGCGAGGCGCTGGAGGACCTGCGCCCCTTCGACGCCGAAGACTTCGCGCGCGCCCTCGTGGCGACAGCTGACTAGGCGACTAGCATCAAGTCCAATGGATGCGTGGGTCATCTGGCTCGTGGTGGCCGTCGTGCTCGGGGTTGCCGAGGTGCTCAACCTCAGTTTCTACCTGTTCCCGTTCGCGATCGGGGCGGCCGGCGCAGCGCTCGTCTCGCTGGCCGGCGCCGGCGCCGTCGTCGCCTGGCCCGTGTTCGCCATCCTGACCGCCGTCAGCTTCGGCGTGGTGCGCCCGATCGCCAAGCGCCACCTGAACATGCCGCCGCAGATCCGCACCGGCACCGCCGCCCTCGTCGGGCGCACCGCCGTGGTCCTGGAGCGCATCGACAACGACGCCGCGTCGGGCTGCGTCCGCCTCGACGGCGAGGTCTGGAGCGCGCGCGCCTACGACGAGGACCAGGTCTTCGACGAGGGCACGCGCGTACAGGTGATGGAGATCAAGGGCGCGACCGCGCTCGTCAGCGAGTAGAAGGAACCCTATGGCCGGACTGATAGTCGCTGCAGTGCTCGTCCTCTTCGCGGTGTTCCTCGCCGCGCGGACGGTGCGCATCATCCCGCAGGCCAAGGCGGGCGTGGTGGAGCGCCTCGGTCGCTACAGCCGCACGCTCAACCCCGGCCTGACCATCGTGGTGCCGTTCGTGGACCGCGTCCGCCCGCTGCTGGACCTCCGCGAGCAGGTCGTGAGCTTCCCGCCCCAGCCGGTGATCACCGCCGACAACGTCTCGGTCGGCATCGACACGGTCCTGTACTTCACGATCACCGACGCGCGCTCGGCCACCTACGAGATCGCCAACCCGCTGCAGGCGATCGAGCAGCTCACGGTCACGACGCTGCGCAACATCGTCGGCTCGCTGACCCTCGAGCAGGCGCTGACCAGCCGCGACGAGGTCAACGACCGCCTGCGGATCGTCCTCGACGAGCGCACGGGCAAGTGGGGCATCCGCATCAACGGCGTCGAGCT
>JBDTYI010000171.1:0-12933 GCA_040005775.1 Solirubrobacteraceae bacterium | reverse complement strand
GGTTGCCATAGAAACGAAACCGTATCGTCTCGAAACGAGACTGTCCAGTATCGCTTAGGATCGGTAGATGGATACATCCCATCGCCCACCGGGGCGCCCCACGGACACCGGGATCGGTGAGGAGCTGCTGCGCGCCACGCAGGATCTCCTGATCGAAGCGGGCTTCGAGCGGTTGACCATGGACGCGGTGGCGCAACGCTGTGGCGCAAGCAAGGCGACGATCTACCGGCGCTGGCCCGGCAAGGTGGCCCTCGTCGTCGCCGCGGCGGCGGCCTTGTTCCGGGCGCCCGAGCTCCCGGACACCGGCAGCCTCCGGGAGGATCTCCTGGCCTGCGGTCGCGCCTACCTGCATGAGGACGCCCGCAGCGATCAGGTCCTCGCCAACGTGCTCCTGGCATCGCGCTACAACGCCGCCCTTCGCGACGCCGCCCGAGAAGCGATCGCGACGCCCTACAGCACCCTGTTCAAAGACATCCTGACCCGCGCCGTCGCCCGGGGCGTGATCCCGCGGACGGTCGACGTCGACACCCTCGCCGAGATCTTCCCGGCAGTCGCCTATCACCGCGTGGCCGCGCTCGGGCAGCTCGTGGCCGAGGACGATGTGCTGCGCGTCGTCGACGGCGTGCTGCTGCCGGCGCTCGGCGCTGCGCCGCTCAGCCGGCGGCCGGCGCGATATTCTGGTTGACCCGGAAGACGTTCTCGGGGTCGTACTGCGCCTTGACCTTCGCCAGGCGGTCGTAGTTCTCGCGGTAGGTGGCCTTCACGCGCTCCTGGCCCTCGTCCATCATGAAGTTCACGTACGCGCCGCCGGCCGAGTAGGGATGGGTCGCGTCCCAATAGCCTACGCACCAGTCGCGCATTGCCTCGGCGTTGGCCGGTTCGGGATCGACGGCGAAGATCACCTCGGCGAACTGCGCGTCGCGGTAGCTGAACGCCGTCGCGTCGGGGGCGACGTCGTGCGCCGCGCCGTCGATCGGGTACATGTGCATCGTCGAGTGCATCGAGGGCAGCTTCTGGCCCCACTCGAGATGCTTCTCGATGGCCTCGTCTGACAGCTCGTTGACGAAGTCCGCCCGCCAGTAGCACTGCAGGCCCTTCGTGTAGAGGCCGTCGAACAGGCTCTGGAGCATCGGGTGGGGCATCGCTCCGACGCCGTGGAGCAGCGGCGTGCCGACGTCGTGCACCGGCGCGAGCAGCCGAGTCGCGTCATCCTCGCTGCCGACGATGCACCACATCACCGCGCAGACCTTGCGCATGTGCAGCTCCTCGGGGAACAGGTCGACGGGCGGCACGGTCATGAGGGCGAAGAAGCCGCCGACCTGGCGCGGCGCGGCCGGCAGGAACTCGCGGTACCAGCGCATCACCTCGGGCGTCTGCTCGATCGGCCAGAACGTCGGGCCCGCCATCACCGTCTCGCCGATGTGGTGCGTGCGGAACTCGAACGACGTCACCACGCCGAAGTTGCCGCCGCCGCCGCGCAGCGCCCAGAACAGGTCGGGGTTCTCGGCCTCGCTGGCGCGCACCTGCGACCCGTCGGCGAGCACGACGTCGGCGCTCAGCATGTTGTCGATCGTCAGCCCGTAGCCGCGCGTGAGGTGCCCGAGGCCGCCGCCGAGCGTCAGCCCGCCGACGCCGGTGGTCGAGATGATCCCCGACGGGGTCGCGCGGCCGTCGTGCGCGGTCACCTTGTCGACGTCGTCCCACACACAGCCGCCCCCGACGCGGACGGTGCCCGCCTCGGCGTCGGCGACGACGTCGTTCATCCCGGCGAGGTCGATCACGACGCCGTCGTCGACGACTCCCAGGCCGCCGCCGTTGTGGCCGCCGCCCCGCACCGCCAGCGGCGCGCCGTGGGAGCGGGCGAAGGCGAGCGTCCGTGCCACGTCGTCGGGGCTCGCGCAGCGCACGATCAGCGCGGGCTGGCGGTCGATCATGCCGTTGTGCACGGCGCGCGCTTCGTCGTAGGCGCCGTCGCCCGGTCCGATGATGCGGTCCTGTAGGCCGTCGAGCTCCTGACGCGCGGCGTCGGCGAGGGAAACGGTGGTGCTCATTCGAGACTCCTTGGGGTGGGTCGAGGAGCTCCCGGGGCGGGCACGGGCCGCATCACTCGAAGATGGCCCTACATCTGGAGATGATCCGGAGCCGTCGTTCTGTAGGAGGGGGTGTCTTCCCGGCCCCTGCGGGTGACGAACCTCCCTCCCAACGCATCGGTCGCTTCCTCGAACGGAGCCCGCGACCGTCCACAGCACCCTCGCAGCCGCTCGCCGATCGCGGGGATCACCAGCCGAGTCTCACCCGGTCGCGACCGCCCCTCCGCTCCATCGCAGGATCGTCCACGGCCGCCGGCAGGCCACGACGACCCGCACGCCGGCCAGGCTCGGCTGCCGCGCGTTCGCGTAGCGCGTGGCCAGCGGCCTGAGCGTCAGCGGCGTCGACGCGCGCACCCGATAGCCGGCGCGCGCCGCGAAGCGCTCGCCCCGCTCGAGCCTGCCGCGCCGCGGCAGCCACTCCGTGACCTGGACCGCGCTGCCGCGCGCGCACGCGGTGCCGAGTGCGACGCCCGCCGCCGAGGCTGTCACGCGCCAGCGCGCCGGGCGGCTGCGTCCGTCGCGCGCGTGCCACGCGCCCGAGAGCTCGACGCCGCCCGCGATGGGCCGCCACGCCGTCGCCGCCGGCCAGTACTGACGGCCGCCCTGCACGAGCAGGGGCCCGGCACCGGGCGCCCGCTGCTTCCCGGCGGGCGCGGGCCGCTCGGGACGCTGCTCGTGCCAGCCGTCGGCGCCGCGGCGCAGCACGCGGGCGAGGCCGAAGTCGTCGCGCGGGTCGAACGAGTGCACGCGGCGCAGCCGCAGCCCCATCCACGTCGCCCCCACCCGCCGCGCGAGCAGGCCGGAGCGCGCAGGGTCGGAGAACGACGCTCGATCGATCTCGGAGGGAAGCGCCAGCCGCGGCGCCGACGGATCGGGCAGCGCGTCGCGGGCGAGCTCCAGCCAGGTCAGCGCGAGGCCCGTGCTCCCGACGGCTGAGTAGTAGTGGTCCAGGCCGCTGAGCTGGTCGTTGCCCGCCGGCAGCACCTGCAGCGCGCCGTCGTGCAGGCGGCCGGCGAGCGCGTCGAGCTCGACGTCGGCCAGCCGGCGCAGCCGCGCGGCGAGCACCGGGTCACTGCTCGCGAACTGCCGGTTGCCCGCGGCGGCCGCGTAGCGCGTGGCGGCGAGCGACCAGACCTGGTCCTGCCCGCGTCCCGACCAGGAGATCTCGCCGTCGGGCGCCGCCACGCCGACGAGCCCCCATAGTGCGCGCCGGGTGAGCAGGCGCAGGCGCGGTGCGGCGGCCGGCGCGGCGAGCGCGGTCGCCCGGACCGCCCATGCGGTGCACAGTGCGGCGTAGGCGAGCGGGAGCGTCCCCGGGTCGCTGAGGATCGTTGCCGGCTCCGCGTGGCGGCCGGGCACCATAACCGTGGCGGTCGCCGGCGCCGCCGCGGGCAGCGCGCCCTCCAGCCACGCCAGGGCCCGGCGGCGCAGCGCGACCGGGTCGTGCAGGCGCGTACCCGGCGTGGCGCTGCGCACGCCCGAGCGCGCGAGCTCGAGGTTCAGCACGGCGTCGGCGAGCTTGTAGTTGTTGAAGCACGACGCCTGCCGGTAGCAGCGGTCGGCGATCCCGGCGGCGTGCAGCGTCGCCCACGACGCGATGCGCCCCCGCAGCTCGGTGCGGTCGGCGGACGGCAGCGCGCTGAGCTCGTCGGCGGCGATCATCGCCAGCGGCCAGCGCAGGATGACGGTGGCTCCCGAGCCCCGGGCCAGCGTCGCGCGCGCGAGCGACAGGCGCGCGGCGGCGTCGTCGTCATCGGCGTGCAGCGCGCCGAAGGCGAGCGTCGGCAGCCCGCCGGAGCCGACCAGGCGGCCCGTGGGGTCGGTGAACAGGCCATCGTCACGCTGCAGGGCCATGACCCCGGCGAGCGCGCCGGCGGTGATCGCGCCCGGGTCCGTCGCGGCATGTGCCGCCGGGGCGGCGAGCGCGACGAGGCCGAGGAGCAGCGAGAGGAGGATGCGACACCGGCGCATGGCCATGCAACGACTGCCGCAGGCCGAGGTTCCGCTGCCAGAATGCCCGCATGCGGTACAGGCGGCTCGCGGTCGGGCTCCTGGCGCTCCTGGGTCTCGCCAACATGGCGGTGGTCCTCGCGCTGTGGCTGCGCGCGGGCGGGATCACGCAGATCGCGGGCACCGCCGATGCCCTCACGAGCCTCGGTCGCATGTGCGGCCTCGTCGGCGCGCTGCTCGTGCTCGGCGAGGTGCTGCTGCTCGGGCGCATCCCGTGGCTCGAGCGCGCGGTCGGCTTCGATCGCCTCGCCGTCTGGCACGCGCGCAACGGCCGCGTCGCGCTGCTGACGCTGATCGCGCACGCCGCGCTGATCACCGTCGGCTACACGCTGGCCGACCGGACCTCGCTGCCCGACGAGGTCGCGCGGCTGGTGACCGGCTATCCGGGTGTCATCACCGCGATCGCCGGCCTCGCGCTGCTGATCGCCGTCGTCGTCACGTCGCTGGTGATCGTGCGCCGTCGCCTGCGATACGAGACGTGGTACTTCGTGCACCTCTACACCTACCTCGCAATCGCGCTGGCCTTCAGCCACCAGATCGCGACCGGAAACGAGTTCGTCGGCGACGACCTCGCGCGCACGTACTGGACGGCGCTGTACCTGGCGACCCTCGCGGCCCTGGTGCTGTTCCGCTTCGGTGTCGCCGGCGTGCGCAGCGCGCGCCACGATCTGCGCGTGCAGCGGATCGTCGAGGAGGCGCCGGGCGTCGTATCGGTCGAGATCGGCGGCACCCGGCTGGCCGAGCTGCGCGCACAACCCGGGCAGTTCTTCTGCTGGCGCTTCCTCACCCGCGACCGCTGGTGGGAGTCGCATCCGTTCTCGCTCAGCCTGCCGCCCGACGGGCGCCGGCTGCGCATCACCGTCAAGGACCTCGGCGACTACACGGCCGCGCTGCGCTCGATCCCGCCGGGCACGCGGGTGCTGGCCGAGGGCCCGTACGGCTCGTTCACCCCAGACGCTCGCCGCCGCCCGCGCGTGGCTCTGATCGCCGGGGGCATCGGCATCACGCCGATCCGCGCGATGCTCGACGACATGCCCGGCGCGCCCGGCGACATCGCCGTCGTCTATCGCGCCGTGCACGAGGACGACGTCGTGCTGCGCTCAGAGCTCGACGACCTCGCCCGCCGCCGCAGCGCCGACCTGCACTACGTCATCGGCGACCACCGCGACGCCGCCGGCGCGGCGCTGCTCTCCTCCGCCCACCTGCGCGAGCTGGTGCCCGACATCGCCGCGCGCGACGTCTACGTGTGTGGGCCGCCGGCCATGACCGAGGCGACGCGCGCGAGCCTGCGCGGCGCCGGGGTGCCGCGGGGCCACATCGTCACGGAGCGCTTCGCGCTGTGAGGCGCACGCTCGCCGCTCTCGTCGTGACCGCCGCGGTCGTCGTCGCGCTCGCGAGCTTCCGCACACATCCCGTCGAGCACGCGAACCCCAGCGCGGCGCTCCAGCCCCTCGGACCCGTGCGCGCGCCGGCGCACCGCCGCGCCCCCGCGACGCCGGGCGTGCACACCGCGGTCGGCTACGCGATCAGCACGCCCTACACCACGATCCAGGTGCAGGCGACGCTTACGCACGGCCGCCTGACCGGGGTGCGGACCGTGACCATGAGCGGCGACAGCGCGCACACCAAGGCGATCAACCGGCGGGCGGAGCCGCTGCTACGCAAGCGGGTGCTGCGCGCCCGCAGCGCCGACGTCGACGTCGTGTCGGGCGCGACGGGCACGAGCACGAGCTTCCTGTCATCGCTGCAGTCGGCGATCCTGCGGGCGGGCGGGGAGTGAGAGTCAGCCGGCGGTGATGTGGAACGTGGCGCTGTCGCGGCGGATGCCGCGGACACGCGTCCCGTCGAGCGTCACGGGTCCCGATCATCACGCAGCGGCCCGCGGGGATCGCGCAGTTCCAGTTGCTGGGCTCCCCCGCCGGTTGTTTTCGGCCATGAACCACACCGGCCCCGCTTGGCCGGTGGCGATGCAGTTCTTCGTCGCGCGGACGCGGTGGCTGAGGCGCCACGCAGCCCGCCGGCCAGGATGCGAAGACGCGGTGAGGGGCTCATCCGCCCGGCCCTACCCCGGGTCGGACGAGCCCCATACCCATCAGGTTCGGCTAGGAGCCGCTGAGCAGGCCGTTGGCCTGCAGGAACGACTTTGCGACCGCGGCCGGCTTCTGCTTGTCGAGGTCGACGGCGCCGTTCATCTTCTGCATGGCCTCGTTGGTCAGCTTCGCGCTGACCGCGTCCAGGGTCTGCTCGAACGCGGGGCCCTGGGCGGTCAGGACCTTCTTGCTCACGACGGGCGCGACGTTCTGGAAGCCGAAGATGCCCTTGGAGTCCTTGAGCACCGTGTACTTCCCGCCGGCCAGCTGCGCGTCGGTGGTGAACACCGCGGCGACGTCGATCTTGTCGGACTCGAGCGCCTTGTACTGCAGCCCGATCGACAGCGGCTTGAACGAGAAGTTGTCCAGGCCGTAGGCCTTCTTCATGCCCACGACGCCCTGGTAGCGGGTCTTGTTCTCGGGCGGCGCGCCGTAGGTGAACGAGCTCAGCTTCTTGAGGTCGCCGACGTCCGCGAGGCCGTTCTTCTTGGCGAACGCGGGCTTCACCGCGAGGCCATCGGCGTCGAAGAACGGGGTCGGCTTCAGCAGCGCGTAGCCGCGGCCCTCTTCGTATGTCTTGGCCTGCGTGTAGGTGTCCGCCGCGCTCTTCGGCTGGTCCTTGGCGCCCGAGAGCTCGGTGACGATCACGCCGGTGTACTCGGGGTAGAGGTCGATCTTGCCCGAGGTCAGCGCCTTGTCGGTGATCTCCGAGGAGCCGATGTTCGACTTGACCTTGACCGTGAAGCCCTTGGCGCGCAGCGCCTGCGCGTAGAGCTCGCCGAGGATGTACTGCTCGGTGAAGTTCTTGTCGCCGAGGGTGACGGGCGGCTTGCCCTTGCCGGGCTGCCCGGACGGGGCGGCGGCCTTGGTCGACGAGGACGACGACGAGCTCTTGTCGTCGCTGCTGCCGCACGCCGAGAGCGCGACGGCAAGCGCCGCGAGGGCGGCGAGAATCAGGCGGGGCTTCATGCGGGGATCTCCTGTGGTTGCTTTGAGCCGGCCGCGGTCTGGACCGCAGCGAAATCGATGTCCTTGCGCAGGCCGCGAGGGGTGACCGCGCGCTGCAGGGCGGCGAAGACGAGGTCGACGACGAGCGCCACGAGCGCCACGCAGATCGCCGCGGCGATGACGCCGGCGAGCCGGTAGCTGGCCTGGTTGGCGATGATCTCGCCGAGGCCGCCCTCGGTGCCGACGAGGGCGCCCAGCGGCACGGTCGCCACGATGTAGACCGCCGCGGTGCGGATGCCGCCGAAGAGCAGAGGCAGCGCGAGCGGGAGCTCGGTGCCGAAGAGGATGTCGCGCTCGCGCAGGCCCATCCCGCGCGCGGCGTCGACGATGTCGCGCTCGACGCCATCGACCGCGGCGTAGGCGTTCGTGAGGATCGGCGGGACGGCCAGCACGACGAGCGCCAGCAGGAGCGTCCCGCGCCCGAGGCCGAGCGGCGCGATCGCGATCGCGATGACCGCGAGGCTGGGCAGCGCGCGACCGACGTTGGAGATGTTGATGGCCGCGAACGAGCCCCGGTGGATGTGGCCGAGCCAGACGCCGATCGGGACCGCGATCACGATCGAGATCGCCAGGGCCAGCGCGGAGATCCACAGCTGCTGGACGGCCTTGTCGAACAGCAGCGACGCGTTGTTGGAGATGAAGGTGAAGGCGTCGAGGATGTCGTTCATGCCAGTCGCCTCCGCGAGGCCCACGGCGTGGCGAGCCGCTGGACGAGGACGAGCAGCGCATCGGCGAAGAGGGCAAGCGCGATGGCCAGGAAGCCCGCGGCGTAGAGCTCGGTCTTGAACACGTTCTGCTGGATCGCGGCGAAGATCGGCGAGCCGAGGCCCTCGTTGACGACGAACGCGGCGACGGTCGCGAGGCTGATCACCGTGACGGTCGCGATCCGCAGCCCGGCGATGATCGTCGGCAGTGCGAGTGGGAGCTCCACGCGCCAGAGCACCTGGTTGCCGGTCAGCCCCATGCCCTGCGCGGCCTCGCGGACGTCGATGGGGACGTTGCGCAGGCCCGCGAGCGTGTTACGGAAGAGGATCAGCAGCGTGTAGGACACCAGTGCGATCTCGACGGTCAGGCGCGACAGGTCGGTGATCGGCACCAGCAGCTGGAACAGCGCCAGCGACGGGATCGTGTAGAGCACCCCGGTCACGATCGTGACGGGCCGCTCCACCCATCCGCGGCGGTGGGCGATCAGCGCCAGTGTGAAGGCGATGCCGAAGCCGATCACCACGGCGATGAGCGTCAGCACGACGTGCTGACGCAGCGCCGGGAAGAGCGTGTCGCTCCAGTTCTCCTGCACCCAGTTCCAGCAGAAGCTCTTGTTCTCGCGCACGCACGACTTGTCGCCGCCCCCGCCGAAGTCGGGGATGACCGGTTCGCTCCCCTGCGCGAGGGGAAGGTTCATTTCGCCTCGCTGCGCAGCAGGCCCGCGACGGTCTGCACCGAGGCGATCCCAAGCTCACGCTCGTCCTGCATCACCACGGCGTCGGAGCCGTCGGCCGCGAGCATCGCCGAGAGGCCGTCGCGGACGCTCATCCCCGCGGGGAGCTTCAGGCCCGGCCGGTGGCCGTTGAGCTGATCGAGGTTCAGGTCGCCGAGCTTGGTCAGCGCCAGGCGCTTGAGGCCGCGGTCGGCGCCGACGAAGCGCGCAACGAACTCGTCGGCGGGCTTGGAGAGGATCTCCTCGGGCGTCGCGTACTGGGCCAGGTGGCCGCCCTCGCGCAGGATCGCGATCTTGTCGCCCATCTTGATCGCCTCGTCGATGTCGTGGGTGACGAAGACGATCGTCTTGCGCAGCTCGCCCTGGAGGCGCAGGAACTCGTCCTGGAGGCGCTCGCGGTTGATCGGGTCGATGGCGCCGAAGGGCTCGTCCATCAGCATCAGCGGTGGGTCGGCGGCGAGCGCCCGGGCGACGCCGACGCGCTGGCGCTGGCCGCCGGAGAGCTGCGACGGGAAGCGGTCGCGCATCTGCTCGGGGTCGAGGCCCACGAGGTCGAGCAGCTCGTCCGTGCGCTTGCGGACGCGGGACTTGTCCCAGCCAAGCAGCTTCGGGACGGTGCCGACGTTGTCGCCGACATCCTTGTGCGGAAACAGGCCGATCTGCTGGATCGCATAGCCGATCTCGCGCCGCAGCGACGCCGGGTCGGTGTCACGGACACTCTTGCCGTCGAGCAGGATGTCGCCGTCGGTGATATCGATCATGCGGTTGACCATCCGCATGGCGGTCGTCTTCCCGCACCCCGACGGGCCGACGAGCACGCAGATGTCACCGGCGTCGACGGTGAGCGACAGCTTGTCGACGGCAGGATCCGAGCCCTGGCCGTAGACCTTGGTCGCCTCGCGGAACTCAAGAGTGGCGGCCGTCTGCGAACGCGACGACGCCCCCTCGGCTTGGGCAGAGTTGGTCATATGTGAAAGGGCCCCCCCTTAGAGAGGAAACGGAATCCTATACAGGTGCCACCGACGGCATGACGGGTTAGCGCCGACGCGCCAGCTCACCCGTCGCTCGACCGCCTGCGCTCGTCGCGCACGGCGCGCTCCCGCTCGTCGAGCTCCTCACGGGGCGGCTCGGCCGGCGGGTCGGGCGCGTCCTCCGCAGCGGCGTCGCGGCGGGCGAGCTGCTCGCGGATGCGGTCGACGCCGGGTCCGTCGCTGGTCATGCCCGAGCGCTACCCCCTCACGGGGGCTGGGATGCTCCGGCGTGTGGAGCGCCCCGACCTCGCCCCCTGGCGCCTCGTGCGTGAGCCACTCGGAAACCTGGGCGCGTGGCCCGGCGTGGCCTCCGCTCTGCGCGGCGAGCAGCGGCCGCTGGCGCTCGTCGGCCGCTGGGCGGGCGGGGGCGCGATCCTGGCCTCCGAGCCGCTTGCGGTGGTTCGGGGACCTGGCGCGCTCGCGGTCCTGGGCGGGGCCCCGGGAGAGGGGCGCGGCGACGCGGTCGGCGGCGGCTGGTTCGGCTGGATCGCCTACGAGGACGGCCGCGCGCTGGAGCCCACCGTGCCGCCCGGCCCACCCGCCGGGCTCTCGGCGCCGACCGAGCTGGCCTACTACGACCACCTCCTCCGGCTCGCGCCCGACGGGCGCTGGTGGTTCGAGGCGCTCGTCACCGATGCCCGCGCGGACGCGCTGCGCGCCCGGCTCGCCGCGGTGCGCGGGCGCACGGCCGCGCCGGGGACAGCCGGGCTGCGCGACGTGCGCTGGCGCCCGCCGGGCCCGGCGGGTCACGCCGCCGCCGTGGCCGCCTGCGTATCGCGGATCGCCGCCGGGGACCTGTCGCAGGCGAACCTGGCCGCCACGATCGAGGCCCGCGCGGACGGGCACGCGCTCGACCTGCTCGCCCGCGGCGCCGCGACGCTGGCGCCCGACCACGGCGCCGCGTTCGCCTCCGGTGAGCGCATGGTGGTCTCGTTCTCCCCCGAGCTCTACCTGCGGCGCACCGGCGCCGCGGTGGCCAGCGAGCCGATCAAGGGCACCGCGGCGCCCGGCGCCGCCGCGCGCGCGGAGCTGCTGGCCAGCGCGAAGGACACCGCCGAGCACGTGATGATCGTCGACCTCGTGCGCAACGACCTCGGGCGCGTGAGCGAGATCGGCAGCGTGCGGGTGGCCGCGCTGCGCGAGCCGCGCGAGCAGGTCGGCGTGCAGCACCTCGTCTCCCGGATCGAGGGCCGGCTGCGACCGGAGGCGAGCGACGCCGACCTGATCGCGGCGACCTTCCCGCCCGGCTCGGTCACCGGCGCGCCCAAGGTCCAGGCGCTGACGCTCATCGGCGAGCTGGAGGCCGTCGGCCGCGGCGTGTTCTGCGGCGCGATCGGCTACCGCAGCCCGATCGCGGGGCTGGAGCTGTCGGTGCCGATCCGCACCCTCGAGGTCCGCGGCGGGGCCGCGCGGCTGCAGGTCGGCGGCGGGATCGTGTCGGACTCCGAGCCCGCGAGCGAGCAGGTCGAGGTCGAGCGCAAGGCGCGGCCGGTGCTGCGCGCGCTGGGGGCCGACGTGCCCGGCCCGCGCCCTGCACGCGCCGCGGCCGCGCCGCGCGCCCTGGCCCACGGACGCCGGCCCGACCCCGCCGCCGGGCTCATCGAGACGCTGCGGACCGAGGACGGCGCCGCGGTCGCCGTCGACGCGCACGCCGCGCGACTCGCCGCATCGGCGCGCGACGTCTATGGCGTCGAGGTCGACTTGGCGCCGGCCCTCGCCGCGGCCGCTCGCGGCACCGCCGGCATCGGGCGCCTGCGCGCCGACCTGACGGCTGACGGCCGCCTGACGACGACGTGGGCGCCGGCGACACCCCGGGCGATCGAGCCCCTGGCCCCCTATGTCCTCCCGGGCGGGCTCGGCCAACACAAGTGGCGCGATCGCGCGCTGCTCGACGCGATGGGGCGCCTGGGCGGGACGCCGCTGCTGCTCGACGCCGACGGCGAGGTGCTCGAGGCGGCGTGGGCGGCCGTGGTGCTCGTCGAGGGCGAGCGGCGGATCGCGCCGCCCGACGACGACCGCCGCCTGCCGAGCCTCACGCTGCGCGCGCTGCCCGGCCTCGTCCGCGAGCCCTTCGACCTCGCGCGCCTGCGCGCCGCCGACGACGTGCTGCTGGCGGCGTCGGTGTCGGGGTTGGTCAGGCCGAGTGCGCCAGCATGAGCCGGCGCGTCGCGTCGGGGTCGGCGACCCCGGGCTTGGTGGCCTCGACGAAGTCGATGAGCGCCTCGGCGAACGCCGCGGGCTCGTCGCGGTGGGGGTAGTGACCGGCCTTCGGATACACGATCAGCTTCGACCCCGGAATCAGCTCGGCCGCCGCGCGGCCGTGAGCGACCGGGATGAGCGAATCGCGCTCGCCCCAGACGAGCAGGGTGGGCAGGTGCTCGGCGAGGTAGAGCCGGTCGCGGGCGCTGACACGCTGGCCGCCGGGCTCCATGATCGCCCGCGACGTGTGCAGGAACGCCGCGCGGGAGTCGCTCTGGGCCAGGGTGGCGATGCCGCGGCCGATCTCGACGACGTCGCGCGAGGCGCGCAGGCCGATGCGCGCCAGCGCGCCCGACACACCGCCGACGCCGTCGCGCACGGGCTTCGAGCCCAGCAGCTGCAGCGCCAGCCCGGCGCCGGGCAGCGTCGAGGCCCGCAGGACGAGGTGGACCTCACGACCCAGGCCGCCGCTGCCCACCAACACCATCCGGTCGACCTTCTCGGGGTACTGGTAGCTGAACTGCATCGCGACGCCGCCGCCGAGCGAGTGCCCGACGATGGTCGCCGAGTCGATGCCCAGCGCGACGAGCAGGTCGCGCACGCCCGAGGCGTACGCCCCGAGCGAGTAGTCGCCGCGCGGCTTGGCGGACAGACCGTGCCCGAGCAGGTCGGGCGCGATCACCGTGAAGCGCTTGGCCAGGGGCCCGATGACCTTGTCCCAGGTCACCGAGCTGGATGTGATCCCGTGAAGGAGGAGCAGCACGGGTCCCTTGCCCGCACGCCGGTACGTGACCCGGTGGCCGTGCAGCTCGATCTCCTCCACGGCGGCGGTCATCGGATCTGCATACCCGAAATCGCCCGCGACACGACAAGGCGCTGGATCTCGGAGGTGCCCTCGAAGATCGTGTAGATCTTCGCGTCGCGGTGCCAGCGCTCGACGGGGAACTCCCGCGTGTAGCCGTTGCCGCCGAGGATGTGGATCGCGCGCTCGGTGGCCCAGGTGGCGACCTCGCCGGCCTTGAGCTTGCTCATCGAGCCCTCGGCGTTGTTGAACTTCTGCCCGGTGC
>JBDTYI010000170.1:0-9876 GCA_040005775.1 Solirubrobacteraceae bacterium | reverse complement strand
CGATCCGCGTGGGCGCCCGCAGCGCCGCGAGGAACCCCGACCAGCCGCCCCAGTCATGGCCGACCCACGTCGCACGCTCGATCCCCAGCGCGTCGAGCAGCGCGAGCACGTCGGAGGCGAGCTGCTCCTTGTCGTAGCCGCCGGCCGGCGCGTCGGACCAGCCGTGCCCGCGCAGGTCGGGGGCGATCACGCGGAAGCGGTCTGACAGCGCGGGGATGACGTGGCGCCAGGCCCACCAGCTCTGCGGCCATCCGTGCACGAGCAGCACCGGTGGCGCGTCGTCGGGGCCGGCGAGCGCGACATGCGTGCGCACGCCGCCGGCGTCGACGTACTCGTGGCGGACGTCGGGCTGAGGCACGGCGCGAGTCTATGCCCGGCGCGCAGCGGCGGCCGCCGAGATAGCGTGCCGTCCGTGCATCACTCCATTGGGAGGTAGATCGGTGTCGCCGCGGCGCGCCGCGCCCTATCGCGCCGCGCTGACCCTGACCCGCCCGCGGATGGTGGGCGGCCGCCCGTCCGCCGCGGGCACGGTCGCCGCGCAGCGTGGTGCGCGTCCGGCTGGAGTACGAGTCCGGCGCCGCCGGCGCGACGCGGGTTCCCACGTTCCGCGCGCGGATCCGCGGCGGGCGCTGGTCGCTGGACGCGCCGCTGTCGCCTAGCATGCGCGCGGAGATCGCGCGGCGCCGCGGCACCGTGCACGCCTACACGCTCTTCACCGGCTACCTGCCGCGGCGCATCCGCGGCGAGCTGCGCTCCTACCAGGTGCTCCCTACGCGCTGAGCTCGGCGAGCTTGAGGACCGTGTTCCAGTTGCGTGCGGTCGCCGTGACGCCGAGGCGCTTGTCGGTCAGCGCCCGCCCGAGCTTGGACTTCTGCATCCCGCCGGGGTAGTCGGCGTAGACCTCGCTGCCGTCGAAGGCGACGCGGTCGGTCCCCCAGTCGCCGGCCTCGAGCTCCTCGACCGCCGCGCGCTTCGGACGCGCCGAGAGGAAGCTCACCTGGAAGAGCTTGGGATGCTCGGTGGCCTCCGGGAACGGGTTGCGCTCGATCACCGAGGTCAGCTGGGCGTGCGTGCGGACGACGACGAGCGGGTCGACGCCGAGCTCCTTCTCGATCAGGGCCTCCAGCGCCGGCCCCAGCGCCGTCGCCGAGCCCTTCGCCGTCAGCACGACGTTGCCGCTCTGCAGCAGCGTCACGACGTCCTCGTAGCCCGCCGCCGCGAGCACGCCGCGCAGGTCGGGCATCGAGATCCGGCGGTGACCGCCGACGTTGATGCCTCGCAGGAGCGCGACGTGCCGGGCCATGCCGGGAGCCTAGTGGGCGAGAACGGGCTCGCCCGCCGGAGCTCCCTGCCGCGCCGCGACGTTGTTGCGCAGCAGTGACCCGCAGACGATCGCGCCGACCAGGAAGATGACCGCCGAGCAGTAGAACGCGGTGGTGTAGCCCTGCATCGACGCCTGGGCGAGCACGGCCGGCCCCGGTCGCCTGCCCTCTGCGTAGTTGCGCACGGCGGTCGCGAAGATCGTGCTCAGGAACGCGGTGCCCAGCGACCCGCCGACCTGCTGGGCGGTGTTGACCATCGCCGAGGCCACGCCCGCGTCGTGCGGCTCCACGCCGAGCGTCGCCCCGTTGAACGCCGGGGCGAAGATCAGGCCGAGGCCGACGCCCATGACGATCAGGCCGGGCAGCACGTGGCCGGCGTAGGACGACGTCACGCCGAGCTGCGCGAAGAACAGCGCCATCGCCGTCGCCGCGAGCGCCATGCCCAGCGTCATCAGCCAGCGCGGGCCGTAGCGCGGCACGAGCTTCGTCGTCGCCGTCGTCGCGGTGACCATGATCGCCGCCGACATGGGCAGGAAGCCCAGGCCGGTCTGGATCGGCGAGAAGCCCTTGGTCTGCTGGAGGTAGTAGGTCAGGAACAGGAACACGCCGAACATGCCGGCGCCCGCGATGCCCATCGCCAGGAACGAGCCGCCGCGGTTGCGGTCGAGCACGACGCGCAGCGGCAGCAGCGGATTCGCCACGCGGGTCTGGATGACGACGAAGGCGACCAGCAGCACGACGCCGGCGGCGAGGCAGAAGATCGTCAGAGGCGCGCTCCAGCTGTGCGTCTCGGCGTTCGAGAAGCCGTAGACGAGCGAGAACACGCCGAGCGACGCGGTGATCGTGCCCGGGATGTCCAGGCGCGGCCGGTGCGCCGGGCGCTGGTTGACCAGCAGCGACAGCGCGCCGATCGCGGCCGGGATCGCGAACAGCAGGTTCACGTACAAACACCAGCGCCACGACAGCCACTCGGTGAGGATGCCGCCGAGCAGCAGGCCGATTGCGGCGCCACCACCGGCGATCGCGCCGAAGATCCCGAACGCCTTGGCGCGCTCGCCGGGCGCGGTGAACGTCGTCGTCAGCAGCGACAGCGCGGCGGGCGCGAGCAGCGCGGCGAAGACGCCCTGCGCGGCGCGGGCGCCGACGAGCACGCCGAAGCTGTCAGCGGTGCCGCCGATCGCCGAGGCGACCGCGAACCCGAGCAGGCCGACGATGAAGGTGGTCTTGCGACCGAAGAGGTCGCCGATGCGCCCGCCGAGCAGCAGCAGGCTGCCGAAGGCCAGCGCGTACGCGGTGACGATCCACTGGCGCATGTCGGTCGAGAAGCCGAGGTCCTGCTGCGCGCTGGGCAGCGCGATGTTCACGATGGTCGCGTCGAGGACGACCATGAGCTGGGCGATCCCCAGAAGGCCGAGGATGGCCCAGCGGCGCGCGTGGTGGGGATTCGGGTTGGTGGTCGAAGGCATTGGGGCGGACTCCGTGTGTCGGAAGTGGAGGGTGTGTCTCAACTTAGTTCGCGCAGCCTAGCACGAAGCGGAGGCTTAGTCTCCGCTTGGCGCTAAGATGAGTCACATGCCTCTCCGGGCCGTCACCGACGACGCCGAGCGCCCGCTGCGTGCCGACGCCGAACGCAACCGCCGGCGCATCCTCGAGGTCGCCGCCGAGGTCTTCGCGCGACGCGGCCTGAGCGTCACGCTCGACGACATCGCCCGTGAAGCCGGCCTCGGGGTCGGGACCGTCTACCGCCGCTTCCCCGACAAGGAGCACCTCATCGACGCCCTGTTCGAGGCGCGCATCGAGGAGCTCGTCGCGGTCGCCGACGCCGGGCTGGAGAACCCCGACCCGCTCGCGGGGCTCGTGCACTTCCTCGAGCGCGGCATGGAGCTGCAGGCAACCGATCGCGGCCTGAAGGAGCTCATGCACAACACCGGCCTCGGCGCCAAGCGCGTCGCGCACGCGCGCAGCATGATGGCGCCGCGGGTGCTGAAGATGGTGGCCCGCGCCCACGCGAGCGGACAGCTGCGCGGCGACGTCGCCGGGCCCGACATGCCGCTCATCACCCTGATGATCGGATCGATCATGGACGCCACGCGCGAGGTGCGCCCCGACGTCTGGCGGCGGCTGCTGACGATCGTGATCGACGGCCTGCGGGCGCAGCCCGACGTCGCCACGCCGATGCCCGTCGCCCCGCTCGCGATCGACGAGGTCCCGCGCGTCATGGGCGCGCCGAAGTCGCGGCGCTAGCGATGACCGCCGACCTGGTCGACCTCCTCACGCGCCTCGTCGCCGCCGACTCCGTCAACCCGTCGCTCGTGCCCGGCGGCGCGGGCGAGGGCGAGGCCGCGCGCGTCGTGCGCGAGTTCGCGCTCGCGGCGGGCCTGGAGGCCGACGTGCTCGAGGAGACCCCGGGCCGGCCGAGCGTCGTGGTGCGCGCACGCGGGACCGGCGGCGGGCGCACGCTGATGCTCTGCGGTCACCTCGACACGGTGGGGGTCGAGGGCATGGCCGCGCCGCACGAGCCGCGCGTCGACGGCGACCGGCTGCACGGGCGCGGGGCCTACGACATGAAGGCGGGCGTCGCCGCCGCGCTCGTCGCCTGCCGCGAGCTCGCGGGCGCCGGGCTGGCGGGCGACGTAGTCGTCGCGGCGGTCGCCGACGAGGAGCACGCGAGCCTCGGCGTGCAGGAGGTGCTGCGGTCCGTAGGCGCCGACGCGGCGATCGTCACCGAGCCGACCGAGGGCGAGGTCGCCGTCGCGCACAAGGGCTTCACGTGGATCGAGGTCGACGTGCCCGGCCGCGCCGCGCACGGCTCGCGCCCGCACCTCGGCGAGGACGCGATCGTCAAGGCGGGCCCGCTGCTCACCGGCATCGGCGCCCTCGACGAGCGTCTCGCCGCGATGACCCACCCGCTCCTCGGGTGCGGCTCGGTGCACGCGTCGCTGATCGCCGGCGGCGCCGAGCTGTCGAGCTACCCCGAGCGCTGCACGATCGCGCTCGAGCGCCGGACCCTGCCGGGCGAGACCGCTGCCGACGCGCAGGCCGAGATCGCCGCGCTGCTCCCCGCGGGCGCGACGCAGCGGACGCTGCTCGTCCGCGAGCCGTTCGAGACGGAGCCCGACACCGACGTCGTGGCGGCGCTGGGCGAGGCCGCCGGCGGGGGCGCTCCGGTCGGCGTCAGCTACTGGGCCGACGCGGCGTTCATCGCGGCGGCCGGGATCCCGACCGCGCTCTACGGGCCCGCCGGCGCGGGCGCCCACGCCACCGAGGAATGGGTCAGCGTCGCGAGCACCGTGACCGTGACCGAGACCCTGATCGCCGCCGGCCGCCGGCTCTGCGCGTGACGAGCGCGGCGACCGCCTTTCACCGCGCGCTGCCCGGCTACGCCCCCACCCCGCTGCGGTCGCTCGACGGTGTTGCCGCGGAGCTCGGTCTCGGCGCGGTGTGGCTGAAGGACGAGTCCGCGCGTCTGGGCCTGCCGGCGTTCAAGGTGCTGGGCGCGTCGTGGGCGGCCGAGCTGGCGCTGCGCGACGCCCCGGGCACGCACACGCTCGTCGCCGCGAGCGCGGGCAACCACGGCCGCGCCGTCGCCCAAGTCGCCGCGCTGCGCGGGCTGCGCTGCCGCGTGTTCCTCCCCGCGCGATCGGTGCCGGCGCGGCGCGACGCGATCGCCGGCGAGGGCGCGGAGGTCGTGGTGCTCGCCGGCACCTACGAGGAGGCGTGCGCGGCGGCGACGGCCGCCGCGGCGCAGGAGGGCGTGCTCGAGATCGCCGACGTCGGGCCGCACGCGACCGCGGTCATCGACGGGTACGCGACGCTCTTCGCCGAGATCGACGAGCCCGTCGACGTCGTGCTCGTGCCCGTCGGCGTCGGCTCGCTGGCCGCCGCCGCCGTCCGCGCCCACCCGCGCGTGATCGGCGTCGAGCCCGAGCGCGCCGCGTGCCTCACCGCCGCCCTCGCCGCGGGTCACCCGGTCGAGATCGACACCCCGGGCACGGCGCTCGCGGGCATGGACTGCGCGCGAGTCAGCGAGGGCGCGTGGCCCGACCTGCGCGGCGGCATCGAGCGCACGATCACGGTGACCGACGACGAGACCCACGCCGCGATGCGCGAGCTCGCGGCGCTCGGCCTGCGGTTCGGCGACTGCGGCGCCGCCCCGCTCGCAGCGCTTCGCCGCGCCGCGCTGGCCCCGGGCACGCGGGCGCTGCTCATCGCCACGGAGGGTGTGACGGATCCGGAGGGCTACGCAGCGGTGCTCAGCGCTCCAGGTCCACCACGAGCGCGGAGTGGTCGCTGAGGCCCAGGCGGCGCCAGTCGTGGGCGTAGGCGCTGGCCACGGGGCGCAGGCCGCAGACGAGGACATGGTCCAGTCGCCAGCCGCCGCGGTCGTCCGAGAACGTCCAGCTGGCATGGCGCCCGTCGTAGCCGTTCAGCGCGCGGAACGCGTCGATCCACCCGCGTTCGCGCAGCCCGTGGACGAGCGCGCGCTCGGCGCTGTCCCAGCGCTCGCCGCGGTCGGGGCGCAGCCGTCCGTGGGTGTCGCGGGCGAAGGTGAGGACGTCGCCGTCGGGCAGCTCGCGCCGGGGCGTGTTCAGATCCCCGCACAGGATTCGCCTGGCCGCCGGGGCCGCCTGGAGGTAGGTTGAGACCGCCTCGTGGGTGCGCACCTTCGCGAGGTCGGGCGCGGGCGCGATCGGCGAGTGCACGTTGATGACCTCGACGTCGCCGAGCGCGCAACACAGCACGCGCTCGGGCCAAGGCGCGTCCGGCGGTCCCCGGAGCGGCGTCAGCGGCTCGCGCGCCGCGGTCAGGACGCCGAGCACCTTCCGGCCGGCCGGACGCACGTCGCCCAGGGCGGTCTCGCACGCCGCGTAGCCCAGCCGGGCGAGCGCATCGCGCCAGTGCGGGAGCGTTCGCGCCGTCACCTCCTGCAGGGCGACCACGTCCGCGCCCGCCGCGCCGATGGCCTGCACCTGCTCGGGTTGGCGCGTCACGCGCCCGGCGACGTTCCACGTGAGCAGGCGCACGACCGGGACCGGCTAGGCGGCCGCCGTCTCCCCCACCAGCCGCTCGCGAAGCGCCTCGGGGAGCGGCGTGGAGTGACCCGCGGCGTAGTCGTAGCCCACCAGCCAGCCGTGGCCCTCGGCGGCGAGGCGGCCCGCCACGCGCATGTCGAAGGCGATGCGGAACGACGATCGGCGCACCTCGTCGACGCGGCACGTGATCGCGACCTCCTCGTCGAACTGCACCGGCGAGCGGTAGGCGATGTGGCACTCGGCGAAGATGATCCCGAAGCCCGAGCCCTCGGGGTCGGCGGGCCGGTGCTCGGGCAGCAGCTGCTGGATGTAGGCGATCCGCGCGGTCTCGAAGTAGCGCAGGAAGACGACGTTGTTGAGGTGGCGCATCGCGTCGAGGTCGCCGAAGCGGACGCGCTCGGTGTGGGTGTGGGGCACGTCTACTTCCCGCCGGAGCTGAACGCCGCGTCGCGCTCGTGGGCGCGGAAGAACTCGACCATCGCCCCGACGTACTCGGGCAGCCGCGGGCAGCGCAGCCCCTGGCCGCCGAGCACGAAGCCGGCCTGCGTCGTGTCGAAGCGCACCGGATGGTTGAGGTAGCGCAGCGACTCGCGCGGCGTTCCGCCGAACAGCGCGCGCACCGGCGCCAGGCGCATCGACTGGTCCAGCAGCGCCGGCGGCGCCTGGTAGGACGGCTCGCGGCCCGCGTAGGTGCGCGCCAGCAGCGCGAAGATCTCGGCGCTCGACAGCGGCTCGGGGTCGGTCAGATGCAGCGTGTGACCGATCGCGTCGTCGTGGCGCGCACCGGCGGCGATCGCGTCGATGACGAAGTCGATGGGCACGACGTTGAACAGCGCCTCGGGGTTGCCGATCTGCGGCAGCGGCCCGCGCTTCAGGGCGGCCAGCGTGCGCAGCATGTAATAGGGCCCGTCGAACTTCTGGGTCTCACCGGTGCGCGAGTCGCCGACCACGATCGCCGGGCGGTAGATGGTGGTCGGGACCCCCTCGCCCATCGACGCGCGGACGAGCACCTCGGCGGCGAACTTCGTCGACTCGTAGTGGTTCTTGAACTCCTGGCCCTCGTCGAGCTCGGTCTCGAGCACCTCGCCCGTGCGCGCGCCGGCGACGTAGGCGGTCGACACGTAGTTGTGGCGCTCCAGCCGCGGGCAGGCGCGGCAGAAGTCGAGCACCATCGCGGTGCCGACGATGTTCACGCGCTCGGCGACCGACGGGCGCACGGCGAGGTCGTAGATCGCCGCCAGGTGGTGCACCGCCACCGTCTCGGAGGCCAGGCGCTCGTGGGTGGCGCCGTCGAGGCCCATCCGCACCTTCGTGATGTCGCCCGGCTGGATCGCGAGGCGCTCGCCCAGGCCCAGGCGCGCGGCTGCCTGCTCGGCGCGGGCGACCATGCGCGGCTCGACGAGCGCGACCACTCGGGCGCCCGTGTCGTCGGCCAGCAGCCGCCCGATCAGCCGCGCGCCGATGAAGCCCGGGAAGCCGGTGAGCAGGATCGCCCGGTCGCTCATGAGATCACGTTGGTCGCGGCGAGCACGAGGACGATGAGCCCGACGACGATGCGGTAGGCGACGAACACGCGGATCGAGTGGTCGACGAGGTAGCGCAGCAGGAAGGCGATCGACGCGTAGCCGACGATGAACGCCAGCGCCGTCGCGATGATCGTCGGGCCGGCCCCCGCGCCGCCCCCGTCGCCGATGTGGCGCAGCTCGAAGAGCCCTGAGAGCACCACCGCGGGCACCGAGAGCAGGAACGAGTAGCGGGCCGCTGCGGCGCGGTCGAAGTTCAGGAACAGGCCGGCGGAGATCGTGGCGCCCGAGCGCGAGACGCCGGGCACGAGCGCGAGCGCCTGGGCGAGGCCGATGATGATGCCGTCGCGCCGGGTGAGCTCGTCGAGCTGGCGCTCGCGCGTGCTGCGCGCCTCGGCGCGGAGCATCACGAAGCTGAAGAGGATGAGCGCGGCGCCGATGAGCTCCAGGGTGCGGAAGCTGTTCTCGATCGGGTTCTTGAAGATCAGCCCGAGCACGGCGATCGGGATCGTGCCCAGGATGATGTACCAGCCGATGCGCGCGTCGGCGGTCGAGCGCAGCGCCGGGTCACGCAGGCTGCGCACCCATGCGGAGGCGATCCGCCACAGGTCGGCGCGGAAGTAGATGAGCACCGCCGCCATCGTGCCGAGCTGAACGACCGCGGTGAACGCGGCGCCCGGGTCCTCCCAGCCGAAGAAGGCGGGCACGATGCGCAGGTGCGCGGTGCTGGAGACCGGCAGGAACTCGGTGAGCCCCTGGACGATCCCCAGAACGATGGCCTGAATGGCGTCCATGCGACCGCGGACCCTAGACGGCCAGGGGCCCCAGGCGCGGCTCGATGCCGTGAAGGTCGAAGGCGCGGAAGGCAGAGAACAACGGGTGATCGGGGCCGTGGAAGTCCGCCGACCCGGTGGTCAGCAGCCCCAGCTCGGCGCACCGGTCCGCCACCAGGCGCGTCTGCTCGGCGGTGTGCGTGACGTAGAAGGCCTCCACCCCGTCGAGGCCGAACGCGGCGAAGCGGTCGATGGCCGCCAGCACGTCGGCGGGAGCCTCCACGTCCCAGAACGGGTGCGCCCACACCGCGACGCCGCCGGCGGCGTGCACGAGGTCGATCGCCGCGCCGACGGTGGGCATCGTGCGACGCCTGAAGGACGGTGCGCCGCGGATCAGCTCGGCCACCAGCAGGTCCGAGGAGGTGGCCAGGCCGGCAGCGCGGATGCGCTCCTGATTGGCCGGGTGCTCGAACGCCGCGGCGGCCAGGTGCGGGCGCCCGAGCGACTCGCGCTCGGGCACGTCGAGCTGCCAGCCGTTCTCGCGTAGCGCGTCGGCCATGCGCTGCCCGCGCGCGCTGCGGTCGGCGCGGAAGGTCTCGAGCGCCGCGGTGAAGGCGGGCGCGCGGTGGTCGATGCCGTATCCGAGCAGGTGCAGATCCTCCCCGGCGTCGTCGAGCGTCGACAGCTCGGTCGCTGCCACGACGCGGATGCCGTGCTCGCGCGCGGCGGCGAGCGCCTCGTCGACGCCCGAGACCGAGTCGTGGTCGGTGAGCGCGAGCAGCTCGACGCCGGCAGCGACTGCACGCGCGACGACTTCGGCCGGCGCGAGCGCGCCGTCTGAGTGCGTGGAGTGCGACTGCAGATCGAAGGTCGGCGGCGCCAAGGTGGATCCGCACCGTACCGGCGTGGTGTGACGCACCGGATAGCGGGTAAGCGCCGGGCATGGGTCGGAGAGCTGGGTCATGCTGGTCGCTGCGCTGACGGGGCTGGGAGCGCTCTGCGCCATCGCCTCCGCCGCTTCGCTGTATTCAGGGAGCGGGCCGCGGCCGGGCCCGGACATCCTCTACGCGCCGCCCGCCGTCGCGCCGCAGCTCACGAACACCGGCCCGTGGCACGCCGATCCGATCCTCGTCTCCGGCGCGGAGAACTACCGCGGCGGCGAGTTCCTCTGAGCGCGGCGGTCGCGGCCGCCCCGGCGCCTCACGGGCCGAACGTCGGTCGTGCC
>JBDTYI010000169.1:0-2837 GCA_040005775.1 Solirubrobacteraceae bacterium | reverse complement strand
TCTTCGACCTGGGCGCCGACCTCAGCGTGCCGCCCGGCGGCGAGCGCGAGCGCCTGCGCGTGGTCGCCGGCCAGGTGACCTGGCTCGAGCAGGCCTGCGATGAGGCCAACGCCGAGCTCGAGCCGCTGAAGTCCTTCGTGCTCCCGGGCGGCTCGCCCGCCGCCGCGCAGCTGCACGTCTGCCGCACGGTCTGCCGCCGCGCCGAGCGCCGCACGCTGGCCGTGACCGACGCGAACCCCGAGGTGCTGCGCTACCTCAACCGCCTCTCGGACCTGCTCTTCATCCTCAGCCGCGACGCCAACGCGGGCGACGAGCCGCTGTGGCAGCCCGGCCAGAGCCGATAGCGATCGACCCCGCCCACCCCCGTCCCCCAATCCCCATTCGCCCGCTCGACGCGGGGGCCATGGACGCCGCGCGCGCGGCTGGGGCGAGCGAGCTCGCGGTCTGGCTCGCCGGCGCCACCGGCGGCCCGGTGCGCGTGCGCGTCGTCGCCGTGACGGCGCGGCCCTGGACCGCCGAGCCCCCGCCGGTCGCCGAGGTGGCCGCGGCGGTCGACGAGGGCCGGGACGGCATCCTGGAGGCCGCCGCGACCGTCCTCGTGGTCACCGGGGGCGACGGCGAGGCGGCCGGACGGCTCGGCGACGCCCTCGACACCGACGTCAGCCGGCCGCTGCGCGCGTTGCGGCACGCCGGCAGCCACGACCTCGCCCTGCTGTGCGGGCTGGCACTCGGCGCCGGCGAGCACGGGCTCGGCTTCGTCGCCGACGGCTCCGCGGCGACCACCGCCGCCCGCCTGGCGGTCGCCCTCGAACCCGGCCTCGCCCCGCGCGTCCGCACGCTCGGCGACCCGTTCACGGGTCTCAGCGATCTCGCGGAGCCGCCACCGAGCTGATCGTCGCGACGAGGGCCAGCGCGAGGCCCGCCATCGCCAGGGCCATCAGCGCGAGCGCGATGTGCTCGGTCGCGGCCACCACGACCGCCGCGGCGAGCGCGGCGACGCCGCACAGCGCGAGCGCCCCGAGCCGTTGCGCGCGCGCCTCGGGCTCGACGCGGACGGCGACGAGCGCCAGCGACGTCCAGAGCCCGGCCACGAAGTAGCCGCCGAGCACGTCGGAGGGGAAGTGGCTGGCCCGGGCCACGAGCGCGTAGCCGACGGCGAGCGCGAACGCCGCCCCGCCCAGGGCGACCGCCGACCGCGCGCGCGGCGGAGCGACTGCGATCGCACACAGGGCCACCGCCATCGCGGCTGTCGCGTGACCGCTGGGCCATGATGCCGCCGCGATCTCGAGCCTCGAGAACGAATCGGCGCCCCGCGGGTGCGCGAGCAGCTGCTTGAGCGCCTGGGTCATCAGCTCCGACCCGATCAACACGACCGGGATCGCCGCGGCGAGCGCGCGGCGGCCGCGGGCCAGGCCGACGGCGACGAGCAGCACGCCGTAGACCGCGTACGGCCCGGGGCCGGCCAGCCTCGTGATGCGCGTCAGCCCGGGCGACGCCCGGTCGAGCGCCACGAAGCCGTCCAGCGCGCTCGTGTCGCCCTGCTCGGCCACGGGAACCAGTAGCGCGACCACCCCGGTCACCACGAGCCCGACCAGGCAGACGAGCGCGCTCACCGACGGCAGCGGATGCCGCCGAGGCCACGTCACGCCGCGGGGTCCACGCGGCGCAGCACGGCGTCGACGTCCTGCCCCGAGGGGGGCGGCGGCGTGGCGGACGGGGCCCAGCGCGCCTCGGCGATCTCCGCAGAGTCGAGCGTCAGCGCTCGCGTGCCCGGCCAGACCTCGAAGCACGAGATCGTGACCGCGCGCCCGTATCCGTACGCGACGAACGCGCCGAGCGCCTGCCACGCGTCGGGCTCGACGTCCACGCCCAGCTCCTCGCGGGCCTCGCGCGCGGCCGCGGCCCGCGGATCCTCGCCGCGTTTGACGCCGCCGCCGGGCAGCTCCCAGGCGTCGCGGTCGCCGTAGGTGTGACGCACGAAGACGATGTCGGCCCCGTCGCGCACGACGCACTTGACCCCGTTGGCGGTCGGGGTGCTGATGTGCCACCACACGCGCAGCGCGCGGTGGCCGTTGCGGTAGGCGAAACGCCGCAAAGCGATGGGCAGAGCAGGCACGCCCTCAGCGTAGTGTCGTGAGTTGGAATCACGACACTGGTCAGCGCCGGAGGGCCAGCCTTCGCAGCGCCTCGGCGCAGGCGGGCAGGCGCTCGACCAGCGCCAGCGCGTAGCGGGCGTCGGAGAGGCTCAGCGGCTGCTCGGCGATCAGCCGCCCGACCCACCGCGCCGCGGCGCGGTCGAAGGCCGGGTGGCCGGCACGGGCCATGAGCACGAGCACCTCGAGCGCGTCGTCGAGCTCGAGGCGCGGCAGCTCACGCGCCTCGGTGAGCACCACCGCCAGCTGGCCGCCCTGGAGGCTGCGGCGAAACCGCGCGTAGGGGCTGCCCTTGATCGACACGAACACATGTTCGCACGCGGGCGAAGGGCTCCGCGCAGAGCCCCTCGCCCCCCGGTGCTACCGGCGCGCCCGGAAGCGGGCGGCCTTGGCGGCCCGCCCGGTGCTGCCCGTGGCGGTCGCGCCGACGCGCCACTTCGTCGTGCTCGTCACGCGCGTTTGCGGCTTCACCGAGACGTGCAGCTTGAGCAGGTCGTCGCGCTTGACCTTGACCGTACGCGTGCCGACCAGGTGACCCGTCTGGTCGCGGACGGTCAGCTTCAGGCGGGTCGTCCGCGCGACGCCGACGGTCACCGCCACCGCGCGGCGCTTGCTGCGCTTGGCGGTGAGGCGGCCGACCCGCGGCCGCAGCTTCGCGGGGACCGGGGTGCCCTGTGTCGTCCC
>JBDTYI010000168.1:0-16843 GCA_040005775.1 Solirubrobacteraceae bacterium | reverse complement strand
TCGACGCCGGCCAGGTCGGCACCGAGATGCTCTATTACCTCGTCGGCTCGCGCGATCTCGACGGCGGCCTGATGTGCACGGCGTCGCACAACCCGGCGGCCTACACGGGCGCGAAGCTCGTGCGCGAGGGCGCGCTGGCGCTCTCGGGCGACGAGGGCATCGGCGACATGCGCGACCTCATCGAGCAGGGCCTCGGGGAAAAGACGTCCCCACCCGGGGGCTCGGTCGAGGACGTCGACGTGACCGCCGAGTTCCACGAGGCGGCGCTGAAGACCATCGACCCGGCGAACGTCAAGCCGCTGAAGGTCGTCGTCGACGGCGGCAACGGGATGGCAGGCCCGATGGTCGGCCCGCTGCTGGACCGCCTCGGGCTCGACCTCGTCGCGACCTACTGGACGCCCGACGGCACGTTCCCCGACCACGAGCCCAATCCGCTTCTGGAGGAGAACCGGCAGTTCATCGTCGACAAGGTCAGGGCCGAGGGCGCCGACCTGGGCATCGCGTGGGACGGCGACGCCGATCGCTGCTTCTTCATCGACGACAAGGGCCGCTTCGTCGACGGCGACTTCCTCACCGCGATCATGGCCGAGCACCTGCTCGCCAAGCGCGGCGAGAGCGCGTCGGTCCTGTACGACGTGCGCGCCTCGCGCGCGGTCGCGGATGTCGTGAAGGCCGCTGGGGGCGAGGCGTTCCCCAACCGCGTCGGGCACGCATTCTTCAAGACGCGCATGCGCAAGGAGGGCGCGATCTTCGGCGGCGAGGTCAGCGGCCACTACTACTTCCACGACTTCTACAACGCGGACTCCGGCACGTTGCCGGCGCTGCTGATGCTCGAGAAGCTGTCGGTCGAGGGCAAGAAGCTCAGCGAGCTGCTCGCGCCCTACCACGACAAGTACTTCATCTCGGGCGAGATCAACTCCGAGGTCGACGACCCCGACGCGAAGATCGCAGCGCTCGAGGAGAAGTACTCCGACGGCGACGTCTCCCACCTCGACGGGCTCTCGGTCGACTACGACGACTGGCACTTCAACGTGCGCAAGTCGAACACCGAGCCCCTGCTGCGCCTGTGCCTGGAATCGCTTGCGAGCGTCGAGGACATGGAGGCGAAGCGCGACGAGGTGCTGGGCCTCATCCGCTCTTGAGCATCCACGCGGTCGCCGTGCCGACGCCGTTCGCGGTCGGGCGCGTCAACTGCTTCCTCGTCGAGGACGACCCGCTCACGCTCGTCGACAGCGGACCGAACTCGGGCACGTCGCTGACGCGCCTGGAGGCGGGCCTGGCCGAACACGGCCGCCGTGTCGAGGACCTCGAGCGGATCGTGATCACCCATCAGCACATCGATCACATCGGGCTGGCGCAGATCCTCGCCGACCGCTCCGGGGCCGAGGTGTGCGCGCTCGACGCGCTCGCGCCGTGGCTGGCGACCTACGGCGACCACATGGAGGCCGACGACCGCTTCTCCGAGGCCGTCATGCACCGCCACGGCATCCCCGACGACGTCTCGCTGGCGCTGCGCGCGGTCACCCAGCAGTACCGCGGCTGGGGCGCGAGCGTGCAGGTCGGCAGTCCGCTGCGCGACGGCGGCGAACTGGGCTTCGCCGGACGCACGTGGACCGTCCACCACCGCCCCGGGCACTCGCCGTCGGACACCGTCTTCCACGACGCCGCGAGCGGTGAGCTCGTCGGCGGCGACCACCTCATCGGCCACATCTCGTCCAACCCCCTGATCTCACGGCCGCTGGACGGCGGCGACGGCGGTGAGCGCCCGAAGGCGCTCGTGACCTACCTGGCGTCGCTGCGCGCGACCCACGCCATGGACCTGCGCGTCGTGTACCCGGGCCACGGCGAGCCCGTCACCGGCCACCGCGAGCTGATCGACGAGCGCCTGCGCATGCACGACCGCCGTGCGCGCAAGCTCGCGGGCCTGATCGCAACGCGCCCGTCGACCGCCCACGAGCTCGCGCACGAGCTGTGGGGCAACGTGGCGGTCACACAGGCCTACCTCACGCTGTCCGAGGTGCTCGGGCACGTCGACCTGCTGCTCGACGCAGGCGAGGTCGTCGAGGTCGTGGAGGATGGCGTCGTCCGGTTCACCGCGGCCTAGCGAACCGCCTGGCGAGTTATGCACGACTGTCGTGCACAACTCGCCACGGACACCGCTCAGAGGGCGCGGACGACGGCGTCGAGCTCGGCGACCGTGCGCTCCCACGAGAACGTCGCGGCCCGCCGCGGACCGGCCGCCCGCAGGGAGTCGTCGCCGATCGCCGCCTCGATCGCGTCGGCGATGCCCTCCGGGTCGCGCGGGTCGGCGTAGCGCGCCGCGTCTGCGCAGGTCTCGGGCAGCGCGCCCGCGCGGGCGGCGACCACGGGCGTTCCGCACGCCATCGCCTCGAGCGCGGTGAGGCCGAACCCCTCGTGCAGCGACGCCAGCACGAACGCCAGCGCGCCCGCGTAGAGACCGGGCAGGTCGGCGTCCGGGACGGGCCCGAGGAACCGGACCGAACCGGTCGATGCCCCGTCCCGGAACTGCGGCCGATCCCCTCCTGCGGCGACCAGATCGATTCCCTCGCCCGCCAGGCGCCGCGCGGCCACCTCCAGCGCTCCGAGGTTCTTGCGCGCGGTCCGGCTCGCCACGGTGAGCACGTAGGGCCGATCGAACCCGGCCGCGGGCGCGACCCCCGGCACGAACCGCCCGTCCACCCCACCCGGCACCACGACCGCCTCGACCCCGAGCAGCTCACGCAGCTCGTCGCGTGAGAACGAGCTCACCGTCACCACCCGCAGCGCCCGCCGCGCGACCAGCGGCAGCACCGTCCGCTGCCAGCGCACATACAGCGGCGAGTACCACTCCGGCGCGCGCAGCGCCGCCGCGTCGTGAATCACCACCGCGTTGCGCGGGAAGGCGACCGGCGCCAGGTTCGCCGGGTTGACCAGCACCCGCGCGCGGCGCGCCAGGACCGGGAGCGCGCCCTGCTCCCACGCGTGCCCGGCGCGGTGGCTGAGGGCCGCCGGCGGCGCGAGCGCCGTGTAGCCCGCCCGGGCGCGCAGTTCGCGCGCCCAGCGCTCCACCCCGCCCAGCTCCGGCCGGGCCGCCGCGCGCGCGTTGAGCGCGATCACCGGATGTCTGAGCGGTGGCCGAGCACCGCGTCGAGGACCGCGTCGGCGACTCCGGTGCGCTCGTAGGCCGCGACGGCAATCCGCATGCGCCCACGCTACCGTGACCCACTGATGCCGCCGAGCGCCCCGCCCGAAGCCGAGATCCTCGCCGTCGGCAGGGACCTAGCCGCGGCGCTCCCGCCCGCCTCGCGAAACCCCGTCAAGCAGCTCGACGACAAGGCCATGGACATGGCCTCGCAGGACGCCGAGCTGCGCGCGGCCCTCTTTCGCTTCGTCGACGTCGTGCCCGCCTGCCACAGCCTCGACGACCTCGCCCGGCACCTCAGCGGCTTCCTGTCGGAGGTCGACGACCGCCCGCCGCCATTGGAGGCCGCGGTCCGCATGTCGCACTCGCGCCCGGGGCGGGCCGCGCTCGGCGCCGCCGCCGCGGCCGGCGTCAAGCACATGGCCCACCGCTTCATCGTCGGCGAGACGACGCGCGACGCCGAGGGCGTCATGCGCTCGCTGTGGAACGACGGCGTCGGCACGACCGTCGACCTGCTCGGCGAGGCGACCGTCACGAGCGCCGAGGCCGACCGCTACGCCGCGCGCTGCCGCGAGTCGCTCGACGGGCTCGTTGAGGTCTACCGCGACCTCCCCGAGCGCCCGATCCTCGAGCGCGACTCCGCCGGCCCGCTGCCGCGCGCGAACCTGTCGGTGAAGGTCAGCGCTCTGACGCCGCTGCTGCGCCCCGACGCACCCGAGCTGGGCAAGCGCGACGCCGCCGGGCGCCTGCGCGACCTGCTGCGCCACGCCAAGCAGCTCGGCGCGCATCTGCACATCGACATGGAGTCCTACGACTCGCGCGAGGCGGTCACCGACCTGGTCCTCGAGGTGCTGAGCGAAGTCGAGTTCCGCGACGGTCCGAGCGCCGGCGTCGTGCTCCAGGCCTACCTGCGCGACTCGCCCGAGCTGTGCGCGCGGATCGTCGACTGGGCCCGCGGGTCCGACCGCGCCCACCCGCTGCTCGTGCGGCTGGTCAAGGGCGCCTACTGGGACCACGAGGTCGTCGACGCCAAGCAGCACGGCTGGACGCCGCCCGTGTTCGAGGTCAAGGCGGAGTCCGACCGCAACTTCGAGGCGCTCACGCGCACGCTGCTGAAGGCACGCCCGCGGCTTCGCGTCGCGGTCGCGTCGCACAACCTGCGTTCGATCGCCCATGCCCTCGCGGCCAGCCGCGCGCTCGGCGCTCCCGACACCGACGTCGAGTTCCAGGTGCTGCGCGGCCTCGGCGACCCGCTTCAGCACGCGCTTGCCGCCCGGGGCCTGCGCGTGCGGACCTACGCGCCGGTCGGCGACCTCGTCGCCGGTATGGCCTACCTCGTCCGGCGGCTGCTGGAGAACACCTCCAACGAGAGCTTCCTGGTGGAGCAGGCCAGCGGGCGCCCGATCGAGGAGCTGCTGGCCGCGCCATGAGCGAGTTCGCCAACGAGCCGATCCTCGAGCTGCGCCGCGCGCCGCACCGGGAAGCGCTGCTGGAGGGCATGCGCGCGTTCACCGAGCAGGCGATCTTCCGTGTGCCGGTGTGGGTCGGCGACGGCGAGCGCCATGGCGAGGAGATCGTGTCGACCGATCCGGGCGATCCCGAGCGCGTGATCGCGACCGCGGCGAGCGCCACCGCCGACGAGGCCGGGGAGGCGGTCGGCGCGGCGACGCGCGGCTTCGCCCGCTGGAGCGCCACGCCGGCGGCGAAGCGCGCGGAGATCCTCGTGCGCGCCGCCGCCTGGATGCGCGAGCGCCGCGGCGAGCTCGCCGCGCTGCAGGTCCGCGAGTGCGCCAAGCCCTGGGGGGAGGCTGACGCCGACGTCTGCGAGGCCATCGACTTCCTCGAGTACTACGCGCGCGGCGCGGTCGCGCTGGAGCGCGGCAAGCCGATCTTCCAGGTGCCCGGCGAGCGCAACGAGCTGCGCTACGCGCCGCGCGGGGTCGTGGCCGTCGTCGCGCCGTGGAACTTCCCGATGGCGATTCCCTGCGGCATGGTGGCCGCCGGCCTGGCCACCGGCAACGCCGTCGTGCTGAAGCCAGCCGAGCAGTCGCCCGCCTGCGGCCACGCGGTCGTCCGCGCGCTCCGCGAGAGCGGCGTGCCCGCGGATGCGCTCGGGCTGCTGCCCGGCGAGGGCGAGGCCGGCCAGGCGCTCGTCGAGCACCCCGACGTCCACACGATCGCCTTCACGGGCTCAGGGCCCGTGGGCCTGTCGATCCTCAAGGCCGCCGCCGAGCCCGGCCGCCGCCATCTCAAGCGCGTCGTCGCCGAGATGGGCGGCAAGAACTGCGTGCTGGTCGACTCCGACGCAGACCTCGACGACGCCGTCCCCGCGGTCGTGCAGAGCGCGTTTCTCTACGCCGGCCAGAAGTGCTCGGCCGCGTCGCGCGTACTCGTGCACGAAGCAATCGCCGACGCGTTCCTAGAGCGTGTCGCGGGCGCCGTCGAGGTGCTCCAGGTCGGGCAGGCCGAGACGTTCGGGATCGACGTGCCGCCCGTGATCGAGCGCGAGGCCCAGGAGCGCGTGCAGCGCTACCGCGACTTGGCGCGCAGCGGTGGGCACATCGCCGCCGAGCAGCTCCAGGGCGTGCCCGACCGCGGCTGGTTCGTGCCGCCCGCCGTCGCGGCGGACCTGCCCGCCGACTCGCCCGTGCTCGGCGAGGAGATCTTCGGCCCGCTGCTGGCCGTCGAGCGTGTGAGGGACCTCGACGCCGCGATGGACCGCGTCGACGAGCTGCCCTTCGCCCTCACCGGCGGGCTGTTCTGCCGCAACCCGCACACGGTGGACCGCGTCGTGCGCCGCTCGCCGGTCGGCAACCTCTACGTGAACCGCTCGATCACCGGCGCGATGGTCGGCCGCCAGCCCTTTGGCGGCAACCGCATGTCCGGGACGGGGACGAAGGCCGGCGGGCCCGACTACCTGCTGCACTTCGTCGAGCCGCGCGTCGTGTCGGAGAACACCGTGCGCCACGGCCTCGTGATCTAGCGCTCCAGCCCCTCCAGGAACAGCCGGTGCAGACGGTCGTCGTCGCCCAGTTCGGGGTGGAAGGAGATCGCCAGCATCGAGCCCTCGCGCACCGCGACGGGGTGTCCGTCGACCTCCGCGAGCACCTCGACGCCCAGGCCGTGCTCGGCCACCCACGGCGCGCGGATGAACACGGCGTGGACCGGGCCGCCGTGGATCGCGTCGCCGAATTCCACCTCGGCCTCGAACGAGTGCACCTGGCGGCCGAACGCGTTGCGCGCGGCGGTGATGTCCATCATCCCCAGGTGTGCGCGGTCGAGCAGGATCAGACCCGCGCACGTCCCGAGGATCGGCCGACCGAAGTCGCGCAGCGGCTGACCCAGGCCCTCGCGCTCGATTCCGAGGGTCATCGTCGTCGACTCGCCGCCGGGCATCACCAGCCCGTCCAGCCCGTCGAGGTCGGCGGGGACGCGAACCTCGCGCACGACGGCCCCGAGGCCGCGCAGCATCCGTGCGTGCGCGGCGAACCCGCCCTGGAGGGCGAGGACCCCGATCAGAGGCGTCACGCGCTCACCGTCGGGAATCGCCCCCCGGGCGATTCCCGCAAGCGAGTCGCGTCCCGAGCGACTCGCGCCGCACCAGCCGCGACTCGCCTACCAACCGCGCCCGGCGAGGAGCTGGCCCTCGTCGAGCTTGCGCGTCTCGAGCGACTCCATCGCCGGGCCGAGCCCGTCGCTGGCCGCCGCGACGCGCGCCGCGTCGGCGAAATGCGTCGTCGCCTCGACCACCGCGGCCGCGCGCGCGGCCGGGTCGGAGGACTTGAAGATGCCCGAGCCCACGAACACGGCCTGCGCGCCCAGCTGCATCACCAGCGACGCGTCGGCCGGCGTCGCGATGCCGCCGGCGCAGAAGAGCGGCACGGGCAGCGCGCCCGCCTCGGCGACCGCGCGGACAATGTCCAGCGGCGACTGGAGGTTCTTGGCCTCGGTCGCCAGCTCGGCGTCGTCGAGGTGCTGCAGGCGGCGGATCGATCCGTTGATCGAGCGCAGGTGGCGCACGGCCTCGACGATGTCGCCGGTGCCGGCCTCGCCCTTGGAGCGGATCATCGCCGCGCCCTCGCCGATGCGCCGCAGCGCCTCGCCGAGGTTCGTCGCGCCGCAGACGAACGGGATGCGGAACGCCCACTTGTCGATGTGGTGGGCCTCGTCGGCGGGCGTGAGGACCTCGGACTCGTCGATGTAGTCGACCTCGAGGTGCTCGAGGATCTGGGCCTCGGCGAAGTGGCCGATGCGCGCCTTGGCCATCACGGGGATCGACACAGCCTCCTGGATGCCGCGGATCATCGACGGGTCGCTCATGCGGGCCACGCCGCCGTCGCGGCGGATGTCGGAGGGCACGCGCTCGAGGGCCATCACGGCCGACGCGCCCGCGTCCTCGGCGAGCTTTGCCTGCTCGGCGTCGACGACGTCCATGATGACGCCGCCCTTGAGCATCTCGGCCAGGCCGGCCTTGACCCGGAACGTCGATTCGTCGCGCATAACCCGGCCCATCATAGGGCCGATTTGCGGCGACTCTATTTGAGGCGGAAGGCTTTGATCCGATCGGCGTACTGCTCGGCGTCGCGGCTGTACACACCGTAGGCCAGCGCCTGGATGATCGACAGCAGCGCCGCATGCGAGCGGACGTAGGCGGGCGAGTTGGACGAGTAGTACAGGCGGATCTGCGCGAGCTTGGCCACCTCGGAGAGCGTGGCGTCCGTGATCGCCAGCGTGCGGGCCTTGCGGTGGCGCGCGAGCTTCAGCGCACGGACCACGAGCGGATGCGGGCGCCCGGCGGACAGGCCGATGACCAGCGTTGTGTCCTCGATGCGCCCCAATCGGCTCAGAGCCTCCTGCGACGGGCTGGCGACGATGTCGGCCTGGAGGTCGAGCAGCATCAGCAGGTGGCGCAGGTAGGACGCGAAGAAGGCCATCTGGTCGGTGCCGGCGATCAGGACGCGCTCGGCGCCGGTGATGGCGTCGATGGCGGCCTCGACCTGCGAGCGCGACAGCTTGCGCGCGGTCTCCTCGACGTTGACGTGATCGGCGGCGATCGCCGTCTCGAACTCGCTCTGGTCCAGCGAGAACAGCGGCGTCGCGTTCGCGCCCGACCCGCTGGCGCCGTTGACGACGCCGTGGCTCTCCAGCCCGGCGGCCACGCGGCGGCGGTATTCCTCGCGCGCCTGGGCCTGGAGCTCGGGGAAGCCCTCGAAGCCGAGCGCCTGCGAGAAGCGCACGACGGTCGACGACGACGTGTTCGCGCGACGGGCGAGCTCCTCCGCGGTCTGGAACGCCACCTCGTCCAGGTGGTCGACGATGTACTGCGCGACGTCCTTCTGGGATCGCGAGAACTCGTCGAACCGCGCCTGGATATAGGCGGAGAGGGTCTGGTGTCCGCCGTCGCCGAGAGGCGAGGCGGTGGGGGCAGCTGCGGTACGCTTCATGGGCAGAGCCCTTGTTCGACGGCGCGGGCGGGCGTTCCTCCAAACCCGTGATGCGCGAGCATGCCGCGATGGCCTCGACCGAGCGACGCGTCCTGCTCGCACCCGCCGCCATCGCCCGCGCTGCGGCGCGCATGGCGAAGGAGCCCGAGCAGCGCTGGATGCTGCAGCAGAGCGCGGACGTGCGTCGGTCCTACGCCGAGGAAGTGCTGGACGCCACGGGCCCCGGCGCGGCTCAGGCGCAGGAGCTGTGGATGCTGCGCCAGCCGCGGACGCTGCGCCTGAGCTTCGTCTCCCAGGTGCTCAAGCACCAGTGCCCGCTGCCGCGCCAGGAGATCTGGATGCTGCGCCAGAACGACGCCGTGCGCCAGAGCTACGTGCGCGACGTCCTCACGCCCGAGACCGCGGACTGAGCACCCCACCCGCCCCGTTAACGCCGCGCGTCCGGCCGAGCCGGACGCGCTGGGCGACCCTGGTCGAATTCCGCCCGACCGGGCCGCGCGAGGGGTTTGGGGGCGGGGGTATGTGGGCCGAATCCCAGAAGAACCCTCGTTGTGTAAATAGGGCACTACCCAACCGGGATCGGCGCATTCGCGGGGTTCTCAACGATGTCCGACTGCCGGTGGTTGCGGGTGTTTTCCACACCCACGCCAGCCGGGAGGCTCCCGTGACGTCGGGGCCGTGCAGGCGTTCAATGGTCATCACCCCACCTCTCCAACAGGAGTCCCGAGATGACCACCAGCAAGCTCGCCGCCATCACCGCAGCCGCCACCGTCGCCCTTTCGGGCCTCGCGCCCGCGGCCGGCCTCGCGAAGGCGTCGCACCCCGGCAGAGCCCACGTCGCCGTCAAGTCGACCTACGTCTATGAGCGGGCCGGCGTGCTCTTCACCGGCACCATGTTCAAGGGCAACACGTTCAAGGTCGAGCGCCTCTCGCCCTCGGGCAGATGGGCCTACGGCATGGCCTACGGCCACGTCAACCGCCACGCCTGGATCTCCGCCGCGGTGCTGACCCAGAAGTAGACATTCCGCACCGGCGCGGCGAGCCCGAGGGGCTCGCGGCGCCCGCGAACGTGTGTCAAGGTTGTGGCGTGCCGTTCCAGGGGGCCGGACCGACCCGCCCCGGCCCGAGTACCCGAAGCGCCCGCGCGCCACTCCGGATCTCGGGGCGCCGCGTCATGGGCCCGCCAGGACTCGAACCTGGATCTGACGAATTATGAGTTCGCTGCTCTGACCGATTGAGCTACGGGCCCGGTCGCGCGCACGCTACCGGCCGGCCCGCTTGGCGTCGCGGACGCACCGCGTGGGTATGGGTCTGTGCTGATGGGCACCGACCAGAGCTCGACGTCCTCCGCCCAGACCGGGGGACTCACCTTCGAGGTCGACCGCTTCGACTGGGCCGCCCCCGACCGCATCGAGGTCATCGGGCGCTGGTACGGCCTGCGCGGGCACCGCTTCATGCGACCGGTGCTCGACGTGCGTGCGGGCGAGGATCAGCGGCGCCTGCTCGCCCTGCTCGAGCACAAGCCGTGGGCCGCCATCGAGGGCGAGGAGTGGGTCGCCGCGTTCCCGTGGAAGGGCGAGCCGCTGGACTTCGACGACGCCGAGCTGGCGCTGGCGCCGAGCATCGCCGTGGGGCTCGAGCCGCCGCGGGCGCCCGGCGGCAAGAAGCGCACGCCCGCCCCCGACGCCCGGCGCACCCAGGCGGCGCCGTCGCGGCCCGACGGCCGCACGCTGGACCGCCTGGAGCGCGAACTGGCCGCCGCGCAGGAGGAGCGCGAGCAGATGCGCGCCGAGGTGACGCTGCTCGAGGGCCGCCTGGCGGCCGAGCGCGATGCGGCCGCGCGCCGCGAGGCCCACCGCGCGTCGCGCGAGGAGCGGGCCGCCGCCGAGGAGCGCGACGAGGCCGTTGCCGAACGCGACGCGGCGCGCGCTGAGCGCGACGAGGCGCGCCGGGCCGCCGACGAGGCCCGCGAGCGCCTTCGCGAGCGCCAGCGCGACGAGGCCGCCGCCGCGCACCCCGAGCTCACCAGCGAGCGCGACACGTTGACCGAGCAGGAGCGGGTGCTCGAGCGCGAGCGCGAGCAGGCCCGCCGCGCGCCCCAGAAGGCCGAGAGCGAGGTCAAGAAGGCGGAGAGCATCCAGCGCAAGGCGCTGACGGCCAAGGAACGAGCCGACCGGGCCGAGTCGACCGCGCGGGCCGAGCGGGAGGCCGCGCGGGCCGAGCGCGAGGCGGCCCGGTCGCTCGCGACCTCCGCCGCCGTCCCGCCCACGCCGCGCGGCGCGCGGGCCGCCACCCCGCTGCCGAACGTCCCCTCCAGCCCACCCGGCCCACTGGCGTGGCTAGCCCGCGGCCTTGCCGTGCTGGCGCTGATCGTGCTCGCGTTGGTCCTGCTCGTGCTGCTGAACGGCTCGTTCTAACGGGCGGCGGCTGCGACGGCGCGCTGCAGCTCGCCGGGCGAGAACGCGCCCTGCAAGCGCTCGGCGATCCGGCCGTCGCGGCCGATTACGAAGGTCCACGGCTCGGTCGGCAGACGCCACGCGGCGACCTGCGGCCGGAAGCCCTTGTTCACCGCGTTGCCGTTGTAGATCTCCTGGTGGATGAACGCGACGTCCTTGGGCGCGGTCGCCTTGACCTGCTCGACCACGTCGACCACCGGACCACACACACGGCTCTGGCACAGCAGCGGCGTGGCGAACGTGATCACGGCCGGGCGCTTGCCCATCACGTCGGCGAAGTCGTCCGCGAGCAGGTCCTCGGCGACGGGGCGCCGGGTGTCGAGCTGGGTGCCGTCGCCGCCGACGTCGGTCAGCGTCTTGGTGTGGACCCGGATCGCCTTCTCCCCCACCCGCGGCGGGCCGTTGTGGTCGCCGACCGAGACGCTGAAGGGGTTCGTCAGCAGCAGCCGGCCGTCCAGGCGTGCCAGGCCGATCACGATGCGCTTTCCGTTGGCCTTGAACGGCACGTCGGCCACGTAGACGGCCTTGGCGGCGTCGGGGTCGCTCGCTGTCGTCTTGCTCTGGAACTGGGGCTTGACGGCCAGCGACTCCGAGCGGGCCACGTAGGGCCCGCGCAGGCCGCTACCGTCGTTGCGAGCGGTGTAGACGGCGACGGCGGTGCCGGTGATCTGCTTGCGGGCAAGGTCGAAGAGGGCGAAGCCGAAGCGGTTCTGGCCCTTCGTGAGCACCGAGACGCTCGGCGCGAGCACCGGGCCCTTGGTCTCCGCCATGGCCGCCAGGTCGTTCAGCGACTTGCCCGTCGCGGACGGGAAGTCGGCCGGCTGAGCGGTCGGCTGCGGCTGGGGGGGCGACGTCGAATCGCCGCCGTCGGAAGAGCCACAACCCGTCGCCACCAGCGCGAGGGCTACGAGAGAAATGCAGAGGGTCACGCGCACGCGGGGGCCGAGTGTAGGCACACCTGATGGAATCCCGCGCCGACAACCGGTTCTCAGAACCCGAGGAGGAGACGCATGGCGGACCGAGCAGCGATCGTGACAGGTGCCTCGAGCGGCATCGGCCTGGCCATCGCCCACGTGCTGGGCGAGGAGGGCCATGCCCTGACCGTGGCGGCGCGGCGGCCCGAGAAACTCGACGCCGCGGCCAAGGAGCTGACCGACAAGGGCTACGAGGTGAACGTGGTCGCCGGCGGCCTGGGCGACGAGGCGATCGTGCAGGAGGTCGTCCGGTCCCACCGCGAGAAGTACGGGCGCCTGGACGTCCTCGTCAACAACGCAGGCGTGGGGATCGGCGAGGCCGTCGCAGAGCTCACCGCCAAGAAGATCGACATGCAGCTGGCCGTGAACCTGCGCTCCGTGTTCCTCTTCTATCGCGAGTCGGCGGACCTGCTGCGCGCAGCGGGCGCCGAGCACAAGAACGCGCTGGTGGTCAACACGTCGTCGATCTCGGGCAAGAGCGGCGAGGCGTGGCTCTCGGTCTACAGCGCCACCAAGGGCGCCGTGGTGAGCTTTACGCAAGCGATGCACAAGGAGCTCGCGCCCGAGGGCATCAAGTCGACCGCGCTGTGCCCCGCGTTCGTGGACACCCCGATGACCGATTTCGTCAAGGAGTCGATCCCGGCCGAGGAGATGATCACGACCTCAGACGTGGCCGAGATGTTCCGGGCGCTGCTGAAGCTCTCGCCCGGATGCGTCATCCCCGAGATCCAGTTCATCCGCCCCGCCGACCGCCTCTGAGAGCCAGTCGCTGCCCACGCGGGCGGCCTCGGCGGCCTTGCGGCCGCGGAGGCTCGCCTGGTGGTCGGCGATCGCCGAGCCCAGGTTGCCGCCGACTCCGCGCTCGGCGGCGATCGACTCCTCGAGGTTGCGCTCGAGCACCCGCAGCTCGCGCGGCGTGGCCCGGCGCGGGCGCCGCGCGGCGGCGAAGCCGTCCCACGCCCGGGCGAAGGAGAGGAAGCTCGTGCGGCCGCCGCGGCGGTGTGCCGCGAGCATCGGGCAGTTGCCGGCGCCGGTCTGGTAGGCGCCGACGACGATGTCGTCCTCGCGCACGCCGCGCAGCATCGCCTCGCGGGTGCGCAGCGGCAGGCAGTCGATCGTACGGCGGAGGTCTTCGATCGGGGTGCGTGACATAGGCTCCTGGCCGCGCAGCGTATGCGCTGGTGCGTCTGTCTCCTGCCCTTGAAAGGACCCTTGCATGAAGCTTGGCGTGCACCTCGGCTACTGGGGACTCGGCCTCACCCGCGACGACCAGCTCGAGATCGTCCAGGAGGCCGAGCGGCTGGGCTACGACAGCGTCTGGACCGCCGAGGCCTACGGCTCCGACGCAGCCACGATCCTCGGCTGGATCGCCGGGCAGACCACGCGGATCAAGATCGGCTCGGCCATCTTCCAGATGCCCGCGCGGTCGGCGGCCATGACCGCGATGACCGCGGCCACGCTCGACCAGCTCAGCGACGGGCGGATGCTCCTGGGCATCGGCTCCAGCGGACCGCAGGTCAGCGAGGGCTGGCACGGCGTGCGCTTCGCCAAACAGCTGCAGCGCACCCGCGAGTACATCGCCGTGGTGCGGCAGGCGCTGGCGCGCGAGCGCCTCGAGTTCCACGGCGAGACGATCGACCTGCCGTTGCCCGACGGCCCGGGCAAGGCGCTGAAGCTGACCATCGCGCCGGTGCAGGAGCGCATTCCGATCTATCTGGCGGCGATCGGGCCGAAGAACACCGAGCTGGCGGGCGAGATCGCCGACGGCTGGATCCCGACGCTGCTCTCGCCCGAGCACCTCCCCCAGCTGCGCGAGTCGCTCGACGCCGGTGCCGCGAAGGCCGGCCGGTCGCTGGAGGGCTTCGACATCGCCCCGACGGTGAGCGTGTTCGTGACCGACGATCTGCAGGGCGCCCGCGATTCGATGCGCCCCTTCATCGCGCTGTACGTCGGTGGGATGGGCTCGCGCGACAAGAACTTCTACAACCAGCTCGTGCAGCGCTATGGCTTCGAGGACACCGCGCGCAAGGTGCAGGACCTCTACCTCAAGGGCAAGCGCGAGGAGGCGATGGCCGCGCTCCCCGACGAGCTGATCGACCTCGTCTCGCTGTGCGGTCCCGCCGACCGCGTGCGGGATCGCCTGGCCGCCTACCGCGACGCGGGCGTCGGCACCCTCGGTGTCACGCCGACGGCGTGGACGAAGGAGGGCCGGCTCGAGCAGCTGCGGCTGGTCGCCGAGCTTGCCGGCTGACGGCGATCGCCGCCTGACGCTGCTGCTGGGCGCCTTCGGCGACCCGGGGCACGCGTTCCCGATCATCGCGCTGGGAACCGCGCTCGCCGCGCGCGGTCACCGCGTCGTCGTCGACACGTGGAAGCGCTGGCGCCCGGACATCGAGGCGGGCGGCATGGAGTTCGTCGCCGCCCCGGAGTACCAGGTGTTCCCGACGCGCGAGAAGCCGCTGAAGCCCTACGAGGCGGCGGTCCGCGCGGCGCGCGAGACCCTGCCGCGGGTCGCCGCGCTGGGCGCCGACGCGGTCGTCGCGGACATCCTCACGCCCGCGCCGTCGCTGGCCGCCGAGCTGGCCGGCCTGCCGGTGGCGACGCTCGTCCCCCACATCGACCCGCGCTTCCGCTCGGGCTGGCCGCCGTTCTCGATCGGCGCGCGCCTGCCACGCACGCGCGCCGGGCGCGAGCTGTGGCGGCGCCTGGAGCCGATGACCGACAAGGGCCTCGAGCAGGGGCGCATCGAGCTCAACGAGACGCGCCGGCGGCTGGGACTGCCGCCGCGGTCCCACGTGCACAACGGGATCTCCCGGGATCTCGCGCTGATCGCGACGTTCCCACAGCTCGAGTACCCGCGCCCGCCCGATCCGGCCACCCACGCGGTCGGGCCCCTGTTGTGGGAGCCGGCGTTCGGGGAGGTCGAGCTGCCGCCGGGCGACGACCCGCTCGTGCTCGTCGCGCCCTCCACGTCGCAGGATCCCGGGCAGACGCTGCTGCGCGTGGCGATGGCCGGGCTGGCCGACCTGCCGGTTCGCATCCTGGGCACCTGGAACCGCCGCGAGCCGCCGGAACCCATCCCGGTCCCCGCGAACGCGCGGATGGTCGAGTGGGTGTCCTATGCCCGCACGATGCCCCGCTGCGACGTCGTCGTCTGCCACGGCGGGCACGGGACCGTGGTGCGCGCTCTGGCCAGCGGCTGCGCGGTCGTCGCGGTTCCGGCGGCGGGCGACATGAACGAGAACGCTGCGCGCGTCGACTGGGCCGGCGTGGGCGTGCGCCTCCCGCGGCGGTTCACGACGCCGCGGTCGGTCGGCCTGGCGGTCGAGCGCGCCCTGGCCGACGACGGCATGCGCGCCCGCGTGCGCGCCCTGGCGACCTGGCACGCGGCCAACGACCCGGCCGCCCGGGCCGCGGATCTCGTGGAGAACCTGGCGCGCCGATCCGTCCGGAACACGAACTAGTGTTCGCATCATCCAGAAGGCCTGGCTCCCATCGCAACTCGAGAGCGGCCGGTCCTTCGAGGCGATCGGGCGCGAGGTAGATAAGCACCCGTCGACGGTTGCCTACTGGGCGAACAAGCACGGTCTTGCCTCGACGCTCGCGGCCAAGCACGCGGCGGGCGGTGGGATCGATCGCGACAAGTTGGCCGCGCTGATCGCCGACGGACTCAGCTCGCGGGCGATCGCCGATCGACTCGGGCGCAGTCAGACCACGGTGCGGCATTGGCTCCGTGAATACGGCCTGGAGACGACGCGACGGCGTCGAGCCCCCGGGCCCGAAGCGCAGGCAGACCGGCGTTCTTGCCCGGTTCACGGAGAGAGCGAATTCACCCGTTCAGGGCCCCACGACCACTTTCGTTGCCGACAATGCCGCAACGACGTCAGCCGCCGACGCCGCCAGGTCAAGGCCACACTCGTCGCCGAGGCCGGAGGCGCGTGCGTTCTCCGCGGCTACTCGAAGTGTGTCGGCGCACTCCATTTCCATCACACGGATCGCACGACGAAGGAGTTCGGCCTCGCGCTTCGGGGAGCGGCCCGCTCGCTCGAGCGCGCGCGTGCCGAGGCCGCCAAGTGCGTGCTCTGTGCGCGAACTGCCACGCAGAGGTCGAGAGCGGCGCCGCTCGGATACCCTGTTAGCTCGCTCGCCGGGAGGAACAATTCTCCTGGGTAGCGCAAAACATATTCCGGGGTAGCTCAATGGCAGAGCCGCGCCCTGTTAAGGCGAAGGTTGTGGGTTCGAATCCCACCCCCGGAGCTCATACGACGGCGCCCACGAGGCGCCGTCGCTCGTTCTAGCGCGGCGCGGGGCGCGTGTCTTCCCAGAAGCGCGCGTCGTAGTTGTCCTTCTCCTCGCGCAGCTCGCGAATCCTGGCCGCACGCTGCCCAGGGCTGAGGCCGCCGTCCCGCCTGACCGCATGCAGGGCCAGCTCGATGCGATCCGAGTTCAGAACGTCCTCAGACGCGGCGCGCTGTCCGGTAACGACCCCTAGCCTGGCCCAGAGCGCGGCCAGTTCCTCGTCGTCCGGTGACGGCTCGATCGGCTGCCCGCTCAATCGTGAGCGCACCAGCTTCGCTGCGCGGCGCGTGAGGTCCGACGCAAACATCTCCTCAATGTCGATCGCGTCAAGCGCCTCGCGACCGGCGGCCGGTGTCGCCATGGACTGGGCGAGGAACGAGATCTCAGCTCGGGTCGCCCCGTCATTGAGCGCGGACGCCGGGCGCGGGGGCACCGGCTGCGTGGGCGTGCTCACCTGCGCCGGGACAGGCGAGGCGGCCGCCTCGCGGGCCAGCCACGACGCCACGAGCGTCGGCGCCAGGTCGGTGC
>JBDTYI010000167.1:0-1594 GCA_040005775.1 Solirubrobacteraceae bacterium | reverse complement strand
ACGGCGCGGCGAGCGGCGGCGAGGTCGGCGTCCTGCGAGTAGACGACGACGTACTCGCGGGCGCCGTCGTTGCCGGACTTCGCGCGGCTGTTGGCGGACGCGCTGGCCACGAGGCTGGGGGCCCCGACCACGCTCGCGACGCCGATCACCGCGATGAGAGTTCTCTTGAGGTTCATGCGGTCTGCATTACCGAGGGGCGGGGGTTGAAACCGACCGAGCGTCGGGAGATCAGCGGAACAGGTCCTCGTCCACGGCGCGCACGAGCGCGGTGGCGCCCGGACCGTCGTCGGCGGTGACGTGGGCTTCGAGCCCGCGGACGAGCACGGCGGGCTGACCGGCGTCCTTCGACCGCGCAAGGTCTGCAGCAGCTGCCGCCTGGTCGGCGGTGGCGATCCAGGTCGCGCGCAGCTCGCGGCCCGCCGCATCGGTGCGCCCGCGCCAGTCGGCCAGAGGCGCCAGCCCTGCGACGCCGATGGCCACCTCGCACTGGCCGTGGCGCCAGGCGCGGCCGAAGGAGTCGGCGATCACTACGGCCGGGCGGCCCGGCAGGGCGGCCCGCAGCGCGCGGGCGCTGGCGTCGGGGTCGCGGGGGAGGGTCACGAGCGTGCCCGCCGGCGTGTTGGAGGCGTCGACGCCCGCGTTGGCGCACACGAAGCCGTGACGCGTGCGGCAGATGAGCACGCCGCGCTCGGCGCGCACGATCGCCGCCGACTCGTCGAGCACGACCTGCACGTGGCGCGGGTCCTTGTCCAGTTGCTCGGCGAGCGCGCGCGCCCGCTCGCCGGGCTCGACGGTCGCGAGCTCGCGCAGGGCGCCCTCGGCCTTCGACACGACCTTATGGGCGACCACGAGGACGTCGCCCGCGCGGAGGTCGTCGCCGGCCGCCGCGGCCAGCAGCGCGGCGAGGTCGTCGCCCGGCGCGATCTCGCCCATGCCCTCCAGCGCGCGGGCGACGACGATGGTCACCGGCGCGACAGGCGGGCGAGGAGGCCGCGGGTGTGCGCGGCGCCGCCGGTGCGGGCGGCGAGCGAGTCGCGCAGCATCTGGAGGTCCTCGGCGGTGTCGACGTCGAGGACGAGCGACGCGACCTCGGAGACCTCGCAGCCCGCGCCACCGACACGGGCGGCCTCCGTGTGGCGTTCCCGGCTGCCAGGCCCGAAGCTGGGCGCGATCACGTCGGGCGGGCTGAGCAGCAGGGCGTTCGTGCCCGTGCCGTGCCGGTCGGGCACGACGGTCACGGCCGGCGCGGCGGGGCCGCCGCCGACGAGCGCGTCGATCTCGGCGGGGATGATCGCCGGGCAGTCGCCGGGGACGAGCAGCACGCGCTCGAAGCCGCGCTCGATCGCCCAGTCCACGCCGGCGCGGGCGGCGTGGGAGTGGCCGCGATCGTCGTCGGGGATCGACTCGGCGTCGTAGGCGCGGGCGAGGGCCTGCGCCCCGCCCTCGCCGGTCACCACGACGACGGCGTCGATGCTGGTCGATCGGCGCAGGGCGGTGAGGACGTCGGTGACCATCGCCTCCGCGAGGGCGCGGCGGGTGCCGCTGCTGAGCGTCTTGTCCAGGCGCTGCTTGGCGTCGTCGAAGCGCTTGACCG
>JBDTYI010000166.1:0-10817 GCA_040005775.1 Solirubrobacteraceae bacterium | reverse complement strand
TCACTAGGCACCCGCGGCCAACCTCGCAGCGAGAACGTCGAGCTCGGTGGCGGAAAGGGCCTGCTCCACCAATGGAAAGACCTGCCGTTCCTCGAGCCGGACGTGGGCGGCGAGGACGACTCCAAGCTGCTGAAGGGTCGAGACCGAGGCTCCGGCCGCGACGAGTTCCGCGTCGCGACGAATGATCATGTGCTCGATCAGCATCCGGACGATCGCCGGCTCGTCGGGCCGACCGTGCCGGGCGTAGGTCGGCAGCAGGACGTCCTCCTCCAGGCGGAAGTGCGCCTGGCCGTCGGCGTTCCAGAACGAAAGGAAGGCGTTCGCCGCGCGCGCCGTTCGTCCTGGGGTCGCCTGTCGCAGCGTGCGCGCGACGACGAGCGCGTGGTGGTGATCGCGGGAGAGCTCGGCGAGAGCAGGGTGGCGTTTCACGCCGTCATGCCAAGACCTCTTCGACCCCGGTGAGCTCGATGAGACAGCCTGCGGTGGCAGGATCGCGGGGCTCGAACCCGGCCAGTTTGATGTGAGGGTCGAGCACGTCGAGCAGCCCTTGCGTAAGGCCCTTGTGCAGCGTGCAGATGACCTCCGGGTGCTCACGCGCGGCATCGCGATAGGGACAGTTATCCAAGCAGTAGGTGACCGTCCCGCCTGGTGCAGTCTTGACGCTGGGCGCAAACCCCAACGCGGTCAGCGTGACCTGCAACGCATCTGTGGCGCCGCCGCCGTCGCGCGGGGCCATCTCGCGACCGATCTCACGGCCGGTCGCCTCGATGTCGCGCCTCCGCCCGGGATCGGGCGTGACGGCCCGCGCCAGCCAGCCGACGAGCTCGGCGTAGGCGCTGGGTGGATCGCCTCCCGGCCGTGCGTCGGGCGCAATCGTCCACTGGTCTCGCGGGCGCCCGCGCGCCTGTTTAGCGCGCGTCCGCACGACCAGGCCGGCGGCCTCCATGCGCTCCAGGTGCGCGCGCACGCCGTTGTGATGCAGGCGCAACGCAGCAGCGAGCTCCTGCGTGTCAACCGCTTGCTTGCGCTCGGTCAATAGCGCGAACAACCGTGCCCGCGTCGGTTGGGAGAGCAGGTCGTCAGGCTCGACGACACGGGGCAGATCCATGCGCCGAGTTTTGCACACAGCTACTAGGAAAACTACCGCGCCGCGATCACCGCGGCCGCGAGCGCCACGAGGGCGAGACTCAAGGCCCCGATCGTGGCCCGCAGGATCGCCGCTCGCCGGGCCCCGCGCGCGAGTTGCTTCAGAAGCTGTTGGGCGTCGGGCTCCTCAATCGCCCGCTCGCGCAGCCTCGTCATGCCACGCGCCTGTCGAACGCCCGCGGCGGTCGACAGCACGAGGACGAGCGCGAGCCCGAGCGCCCCCGTCGCGACGCTGTCCCAGCCGTGGTCGGCGAGCAGGATCACTCCGCAGACCAGGGCGATCGCCAGGGACGAACCGGCCACAAAGCCGTAACAGCGCCCGATGGCCCGGAAGAGGCGAACCCGAACCGCGGGCTCCAGCTGGTCACGGCTGACGCGTGCCACCACCACGAGGGCGACGAAGCCGCCGACCCACACCGAGCCGGACAGCAAAGCGATGAAGATCAGGACTGGACTTGCGGCCGCTGTCGAGATCACGCGTACGCCCTGTTCGCTCCTCGGCCGCTCAGGAAGCGAGCCGTGCCGTGGAGGTCAACGTGTCGAAGTCGTGGACGATTAGCACGGGGATAGGGCTTGCCTGCAGCACGTGGTGGCTCACGCTCCCGAGCAGAAGCGACCGCAGCTCCCCGCGGCCCCGCGAGCCCATCACGATCAGCTCGGCGTGGCCCGCGGCGGCTTGTTCGACGATCGCCGGGCCCGCGGGACCATACTTGAGCACCTTGGTTACCGGGACATCTCCAGGCACGCTGTCGACCGCTTCGTCGAGCATGGCTTGGTAGCCCTGCTCCACGCGTCCGCTGACGTAGTCCACGTTGAGTGGCGCCTCGTAGGCGCCGAGCACCCACGCGGGCGCATCCGGAACGACGGTCATCACGGTCAGCCGTCCACGGCTCATCTGAGCCAGGTCGATGGACTCGCTCAGCGCGCGCCGGGCGTGAGCTGAGCCGTCGAAGGCGATCAGGAAACGATGGAACATGTCCAGGGCTCCTGCCGGCGAGCCGGCTGCGGGGGGCGGGTCACGCTTGCGCTTTCCGGTAGTACGCCGCGTTGATCTCGACGTACTCGACCCATTCCGCGGGGACCTGGTCCTCGGAGGTGATTGCGTCTACTGGACATGCCTCGACGCAGGCGTCGCAGTCGATGCATTCCTCAGGATCGATGAACAGCTGCTCGGCCTGGTCGAACCCCGGCTCACCGGGAGCCGGATGGATGCAGTCGACGGGACAGACATCGACGCACGAGGTGTCCTTGGCGCCGATGCACGGCTCGTTGATCACGTACGTCACGCTCGGCCCCTTGCCTTGTTTTTTACAGCGCCTATGTGAAAATACCGCGACGGGCGCTCCCTGACAAGCGAGTACCTGGCTCATCCCACCCTCCTGGGAGATCTCCGTGTCCTTTTCGCCCACCCACATCGCGCTCGACCGCAGCGCCAGCCCTCCTCTTGTTCGCGCAGCAGCGATGCCGTTCGCGCTGTCGGCCGCAGCCTTCGTCGTGGCTGCCGCCGTAGCGGCGGTCGTGCGCATCGCGGCCCCCTTCCCGCGCGGCTGGTGGCTGGTGGCCTTCCTGGTCCTCGTCGGGGGCCTCTCCCAGCTGTTGCTCGGCGGCGGCCTCGCGGCACTCGCGGGCAGAGCAGGGAGCCCGCCGCCCGGTGCGTCCGAGCGCCGCGCACAGCTCGCTTTGTGGAACGTGGGGACGGTCGCGGTCGCCGTGGCCGATCTCGGCGACGTGCACGTGGGTGTCCTCGCCGGCAGCGTCGCTCTGCTGCTCGCGCTCGCTCTCTTCGCCCGCGGGCTGGCCATCGTCAACGTCAAAGCACGTCGGCCGTCGACGCGCCTGAACAGGAGCTACGCGCTGCTGCTGGTCGCGCTCGGCGTGAGCGTCGCCATCGGCGCTGGTTTGGCCCACACACTCCCGGGCCGGTGAGCACGTCACGATGCGTCGGGGCCGGAAGCTCGGGCGCCGACGCACATCTCAGCCTCGCGCCTCACCCGTCGCGTAGCAGGTCAGTCAGCACGACGGCGTTGTTGTGCCGGCGGTCGCGGGCGGCGTAGATGAGCGTGACCCGACCGCGGCCTGCGCGGTGGCGCAGTCCATCGAGCCGCTCGCCTTGGTCTGCGAGCTCCTCGCGGTAGCGGGCGCGGAACTCGGCGAAGCGTGCAGCGTCGTGGGCGAACCACTTGCGCAGCTCCTTGCTCGGGGCCAGCTCGCGTGCCCAGTCGTCGACGCGCGCACGCTCGCGAGAGACCCCGCGCGGCCAAATGCGGTCGATCAGGACGCGGTAGCCGTCCTCATCCTCGGCTGGGTCGTAGACCCGCCTAGCCCGTACGTCAAGCGTCATCAGCCATGCCGGCGCGCGTGTTCACCGATCGGCGCGCGGGCCGATCGCAGGCTTTGGACGACGCCGCCGGCGACGGTGCTCCGACCTTCGGTGCGGCTTGCCCGGTCAGGCACGGGGCCCACGCCACGGCGAAGCGCCGGGCGTCGTCCAGCGGGTTGGGACGGGGCTTTGCCTGGGGAGATCCTCGGGATCGGTCGTGTCACGGGCGCGCGCGTTGTGACGCTGATCTCCTAGCCGTGGTGGGCGATCTGAAGCGGCGCTCCCTGCAACAGCCAGTATCGGGCCAGTTCGTGGGTGACCTCGACGCGTAGCCGCCGGTCGCGAAAGCACAGGCCGAAGGCGAGGCGGGTCAGTCGCGATGGAAGGCGCGGCGCGAAGCTCAGGGCGCCGTCGTGGTCGCGCATGCCGCCGAATCCGGCGACGGCAGCGATCCACGCACCGGCCAGCGAGGCGATGTGCAGGCCGTCGCGAGTATCGCGCTTGAGATCCTCGAGGTCGATGAGCGCGGCCTCACCGAAGTATTCGTAGGCCAGATCCAGGTGACCGACCTCGGCTGCGATGACCGCCTGGGTGCAGGCCGATATTGAGGAGTCACGCACGGTGAGCGCCTCGTAGTAGGCGAAGTCGCGGGCCTTGTCCTGGGCGGTGAACGCGTCTCCGCGCACGTGTAGGGCAAGTACGAGGTCGGCCTGCTTGACGATCTGCTTGCGATACAGCATGCCGTAGGGAAAGTGCAGGAACAGGGGGTACTCCTCCGGGAGGGTGTGCTCGAAGTCCCACCGCTCGTGCTCGGTGAAGTTCTCGGCCTGCGGATGGACGCCGAGCTGCTCGTCGAACGGAATCAGGATGGCCTGGGCCGCGTCGCGCCAGGTCGCCGCCTCCTCGGGAACGACACCGAGCTCGGCGGCCCGGTCGGGGTGGCGTCCGACAGCGTCGGCGGCCAGGCGCATGTTTCGCTGCGCCATGAGGTTGGTGTAGACGTTGTTGTCGGCCAGGGCGCTGTACTCGTCAGGCCCGGTGACCCCCTCGATGCGAAAGCGCCCGCGCGCGTCGAGCAAGGTCCGCGGATCTGGCGAACCGAGATCTCCCGTCGGCGACGCTAATGGTCGCGCCGGGAGCCCGGTTACCAGGCGACAAGGATCGCGACGAGCCCGACCAGCAGCAGTGCTGATGTGCCCACGACCAAGACGTTGATCACGCGGCTCGGCTCGCCGTACCGCCTTTCGTCGTCGAGTTCGGCGTCGAGCACGGCATCACGGTGGTCATCGTCATGGAACATCGGGTTTCTCCTTGGCTTGGATCGCACGCGCGCGGCGGCGGCAGGAGGCGGGCGCGCGGGCCTCGACCGGCTGGGGGGCGCCGGTCGAGGCGCAATTGCGCGCACCGCCCCGGCCCTCATCGCGGCTGCACCGCGATTAGCACTGAGCCGGGACTGGCGCGACCCGAAGTGTGCTGCGGGGTGGTTGGCGCGGCGATGGACACCAGTACCCATCTGCGCGGTCGTGTGCCGGTCGGACCGTGCAGAGCAGTTGGGGATTGCCCCCATTGGACTTGTGGGTCAGCGCAGGACACTGAGGCACGAATGGCCCGCCACGACGAACCGGCCGCCTCGAGCGGCGAGCTTTGGCCGGGGCTCGAGAGCCCTGCCGTGGGTCGTCTTGAGGGCCCGCTGCTCGCTCTGCGCTTTCAGGTGGCGCTCAAGAGCGCAAGGCTCGACGAGCAGCTCGCGCGCGGGGTCAGCCCGACGCTCACTCCCGCACTGGCGCTGCGTGCCCGGACCCTCGTCGAGCGACGGACCCGCGCACGACTCGCGAGGGCCGTTGCTGGACTGCTCGAGCAGGCTGAGCGCGGACCGTGGGCCGCGCCTCCTGTTCGGCTTCCCCGTCGGAACATTCTCGCTGCGCGCGTCCTGCTACTCGCATTGGTCGAACGCCTGCGGGACGGACGACCGTGTACGCGCAAGGAACGGCGATGGTCTCGCAGCTGATGCATGACGGCACCGAACCCGCGTTCAGCTTCGGTGATGGCGTCGCCTTGCGTCGCGCGCTCTTCAACGCGACAGAGGCACTCGACGGCGTTGGCTTCCATGACTTCTCGCCGTGAAATGGGGCTTGGCGCCCATATCCGCCGGCGCGCTACGGACCATCATGCAGTGGCATGTCACTCGAAATCTCAACTGCGTCCAGCCGGCACGAATCAACCGGCGGCGACGTGATCGGACGAGCTCTTGTGCGTAGCGCCCAGACCCCCGTGCTCGGAGAGCTCGCCGCGTGCCTTGCGGAGGTCGCGTACGCCATGCGAGCGTCATCCGCCGATCCCGACGGGACGCTTGACGTGGCACGTGCCTACGCGGACGTCGAGCGCGCCCTCTCCAACCTGGCGATCGGAGCGGAGCTGACGGCGAACGCCGTAATCGTCGCCGACCGTCCTGCCGGGACGAGTCCGACGCAAGTCCCGCCCGGCCGAGAGGCACGTGCTCTCTCCTGGGATCTCCACACACTTGCCAAGACGCTGCGTGCCGCGCGCAACGCGTGCGCGTCGGTACGCAGCGCTGCCGCTCTTGACGAACGTAGGGCTGAGTCGCCGATTCGCCAGGGGTGACACGGTTCAGAGATGCGCAGGCTCAAGGCCGCCACCAGCTTTCACGCCGTACCAACTTCGTAGACCATTGTCGAACCCCACAGACAGTGTCACGCAGCCTGATTCGGTGCGGCGTCGGGCAGACATCGCCCGCGCCGTCGACCCTCCCCCAAGCCTGACCGCTGTCGCCTCGATCGGCGCCGCGGTGGTCATCGTCATCGGCGCCGTCGCATCAGCGACGGTCAGCCGGTCGCGTTCTTCGACGCTGCGGCTGTCGGCTTCGGATTGTGCCAGCGATCGTTGGGCGCGACCAACTGACTGGCCTGCTCTGGGCCCCAACTGCCTGGTGGGTAGGGGTGGGCAGGGTGGTGAGTAGTCAGGATGGGGTCGACGACCGCCCAAGCGGCCTCGACCGCAGCCTCGCGGGTGAAGAGCGCTCCGTCGCCGGCCATGGCGTCGCCGAGCAGCCGCTCGTAGGGTGTCTGCTCGTCTGGCTGCGTGTCGGGCAGCAGGAGCTCGTGCTGATCGCCGACGAAGTCCTCGCCCGCGCGCTTGACCCGGGCGGCGAGGGCGATGGCGGCGTCCGGGGCGATCCGGAAGCGGAGGTAGTTCGCCCGGCCGTGCGTGGGGGAGGAGTCGCCGAACAGCTGCTGGGGCGGTGGCTTTAGCTGCACGACGACCTCGGTCGCGGTCGTCGGCAGCCGCTTGCCCGAGCGCAGGTACCACGGCACGCCGGCCCAGCGCCACGAGTCGATGTACAGCCGCAGCGCGCAGAACGTCTCGACGTCGGAGTCGTGAGCCACGCCGGGCTCGTCGCGGTAGCCGGCGAACTGGCCGCGCACCACATCGTCGGGTTCCAAGGGCCGCATCGCCTTGAACACGTCGAGCTTCGCGCTGTGCAAGGCGCCGAAATCCCGGTAGGTCGGCGGTTCCATGGCCAGCAGGGCGACCATCTGAAAGAGGTGGTTCTCGATCACGTCGCGAAGGCAGCCGGCAGTCTCGTAGAACGCCCCGCGCCCCTGCACGCCGAAGGCCTCGGCCAGCGTGATCTGAACGCCGGCCACGTAGTTGCGGTTCCAGATCGGCTCCAGGAAGGAGTTGGCAAAGCGGAAGTAGAGGAGGTTCATGATCTCCTCCTTGCCGAGGAAGTGGTCGATGCGGTAGATCGAATCTTCGGCGAACACCGATCGTGCCACTCGGTTGAGAGCGACTGCAGAGGCGAGGTCGCGCCCGAACGGCTTCTCGACGACGACGCGTGCTCCGTTCGCCAGGCCGGCGGCGCCGAGTCCTTCGATGACCGTCGCAAATAGCGACGGTGGGATGGCGAGGTAGTGCGCGGGGTGCTCGGCGCCCGCGAGCGCCCGTTTGAGCGTGGTGAACGTGGCGGGGTCGTTGTAGTCGCCGTCGACGTACTCCAGCTGCCCGATCAGACGGTCGAAGGCCGGCTGATCGTCAATGCCGCGGGCGTCGCGGGCGATGCTGTCGCGGACCCGCGCGCGGAGCTGTTGGAGGTCTGACTCGGAGTAGGCGACGCCGATCACCGGGACGTTCAGCGCCCCGGACTTCACCATCGCGTAGAGCGCGGGAAAGATCATCTTGTGGGCCAGGTCGCCGGTCGCACCGAACAGCACCAATGCATCAGCCGTTCCCGCGCCATCGTTGGTGTCGCTCATCTCAGCTCCCGTCGTGGGCCCGTCGAGGATCAACCGTCGGGGTCGCCGTGCCGCCGGCAAGCCCCACCGCCCCGAAGAGTAGACGGGCGGCTCCGGCCCGCCCTGCGCGGGCCCGGCCAAGCACGGCGACGGCCTTTCGCGGACCACGGGAGATCATCTCGGACCGTCCGGTACGCGACCGGGCGGTCACCCGCGGCTGACCCGCAAACCCGGCCGTCCAGCGGCGCCAGACCCCGCCTCGCGCGCTTGTTCAGCGGTGCCCGTGGTACCAAATTGGTACTAGATCGCGCTCTTGACGGAGGACGGTAAACCGAGAAAGCCCCGCAATAGCAGGGCTTTCTCTAGTCGGGGAGACAGGATTTGAACCTGCGACCGCCCGGCCCCCAGCCGGGTGCGCTACCAGACTGCGCCACTCCCCGATGTGTGTGCTGCAGAGCGGGCGACGGGAATCGAACCCGCCCTAAGAGCTTGGAAGGCTCCTGTGCAACCACAACACCTCGCCCGCGTGAACGGGGGATCAGCTTATCGCGGAAGGTCGGCGGCGGACTTGGCGTCCTCCAGGACACCCCACCTCCCTCCCGGTCCGGCGCAGGAGAGATCCATGAGACGCCTCATCGCCATCGCCGTCGTCGCCCTCGTCGTGGTCGGCGGCTACGCCATCGCGGCCTCTGGTTCGGGCCCGAGCTCGAACCCGACCGTCAAGCTGCGCAGCACCTCGCTCGGCAAGGTCGTCGTCGACGCGAAGAGCCACACGCTCTACCTGTTCGAGAAGGACCGCAACGGCAAGAGCGCATGCGCCGGCGCCTGCGCGACGAACTGGCCGCCGCTGACCACCAAGGGCAAGCCGAAGGCGGGCACCGGCCTGAAGTCCTCGAAGCTCGGCACCACCAAACGCACCGACGGCCGGACGCAGGTGACCTACGGCGGCCATCCGCTCTACACGTTCGTGGTCGACGCCGGCAGGCCGGGCAGCCTGAAGGGCGAGGGCGTCGAAGCCTTCGGCGCCGAGTGGTACGTGGTCGGCGCGAACGGCCGCAAGGTCGAGAAGCAGGCCGGCAGCTCATCGACCACCACGCCCAAGCCGGCCGCGCCCGCGCCCGCGCCCTACGGCTACTAGCGGCGCTCTTCGGTCGGGACCGTGCCGGTGCCCTCCTCCAGGGTGGGCGGCGGCCACGGCCCGAACCAGTTGTCGGCGGCACCGTCGAGCGTGACGACCGACCCGCTGAGGGCGCGGCCGAGCGGGCCGCACAGCAGAGCAACGAGCCAGCCGAACTCCTGCATCGTCCCGAGCCGCTGCAGCGGCACAGAGCGCGCGGCGCCCTCGTGGACGACGTCGGGGTACTTGCGCAGCGACTCGGTGTCGAAGCGCCCGAGCGCGACGGCGACGACGGCGATGCGCCGCTCGGCCCACTCCTCAGCCAGCTCGCGCGTGAGGTCCTCGACGGCGGCGCGCGCGGCACCGGTGTGCGCCATCGCGGGCATTCCGTGGTGCGGCGAGACCGTCACGTTGACCACCGTGCCGCCCTGCTCGCCGAACCCGGCGCCGGCCGCGGCGCGGGTCATCGCGTAGGTCCCCTCGACGTTGAGGCGCATCACCGCGGCCCAGCCCTTGGCGGCGATGCTCTCGGCCGGCACGAAGTACTGCCCGCCCGCGTTGTTGACCAGCACGTCGAGGCGCCCGTGCTCGCGGTGGGCGGTCTCGACGATCCGCGTCGCGTCCCGCGCCTCGCGGATGTCGCCGGCGACCCACGTGCAGCGCTCGCCGATCGCCTCGGCCGCGGCGGACAGCACCTCTCGCCGGCGCCCGGCGATCACGACGAGCGCGCCGGCCGCGGCGCACTCGATCGCGGCCTGACGCCCGAGGTTCGTCCCACCGCCCGTGATCAGGACGGTGCGCCCAGCGAGGGCGTCGGGGGCGAACACGGTCGAAGCGGCGGGCATCGGGGCGGCAGTCTCGCAGGACGTAACGCCTCCTAGCTCCCTATCATCCGGACCGCTTCAGGGGGAATGAGTTAATGGCTATACGCACGGTCTCCAAAACCGTGAATCTGGGTTCGAATCCCAGTTCCCCCGCTAGCGCCGCCTACGCAGCCGTGCGCCGCGCAGACTTGCGCGCCGCCGGACGGCGCGTTCGCCCGCGGCCGGGCAGCACGACGTCGCTTCGGCCGCGCAGGCCGCGCAGCTCGCGGGCGACCGAGCGCCGGGCCTGCTCCATGACCTCCAAGCGCCGCGCGCCGCTCATGAGGTTGAGCCCCATCAGCCGGCTGTCCTCCGGCCCGGGCTGAAGAATCACGACCTTCGTGCCCTCCCCGCGCAGCTTGCGGGCCTCGTCGCCGACGCGCTGGCCGGCCGCGCTGCGCACGAGCGCGGCGAACCGGTCTGCAGGCGAGCCGCCCGTGGCCTGCACCAGCGAGGACATCGGGTTCAGGCAGACGACGAGGTCCAGGCCCTGGCCGGCGAGCAGGTCGAGGTTCGAGTTCGAGCAGATGCCGCCCGTCGACGTAACGCCGGCCGGCGATCTTGGGCGGGTGGTAGAAGCCCGGGATCGCGCACGAGGCCGCAACCGCCTCGCCGACCCGGGCCGGCGGCGCGCTCTCGCTGCCGAACGCGGTGCGCCGGCCGGTCGCGTAGTCGGCGGCGACGGCCCAATAGCTGGGGTGGTCGGGCCAGGGGCCGTCGACGTAGCTCTCGACCAGCCGCTGAATCGGGTCGGTGGAGACGAAGCCGCGCGGCAGCCAGCCCGCGAGCATCGCCGCCGGGTTGTGCTGGCGCGGGTGGCGCATGGTGCCGGCGATGAGCCGCCAGGAGCCTGGGCCCACCGGCGGCAGGGCGCGAGTCAGGCGGTACTCCGAACCGGTGTAGCGATCCTTGAGGTCGCCGGCGCGGGCCTCGGCCTCGGCGTAGCCGTCGAGCGATGCGCCGGAGGCATATGCGCCCATCAGCTCGGGCCCGACGCCCGCCGCGGTCAGCGCGCCGATGACCGATCCCGCCGACGTGCCCACGATGCGCTCGGCCTCGACGCCCCTCCAGCCGGTCTCCGCCTCGAGGGCCTCGAGGGCGCCGATGAGCCACGAAGC
>JBDTYI010000165.1:0-5631 GCA_040005775.1 Solirubrobacteraceae bacterium | reverse complement strand
GCGGCTCGTCGATCATGCCCCAGAAGAAGAACCCCGACGCCGCCGAGCTGCTGCGCGCCAAGGCGCCGCGGATCGTCGGCCACCTCGCCGCCCTGCACGGGGTCATGCACGCCCTCCCGCTGACGTACAACAAGGACATGCAAGAGGACAAGGAACACCTCTTCGACGCCGTCGACACGCTCGAGCTCACGCTCGCCGCCGCGACAGGGATGGTCGCCGGCGCCGTCTTCGACCGCGACGCGATGGCCGCCGCCGCGGCCGATGACCTGATCGCTGCCACCGACCTCGCCGACCTGCTGGTCAAGCGCGGCACGCCGTTTCGCGAGGCGCACGCCGTCATCGCCGGCCTGGTCCGCGACTCCGTCGAGCAGGGCGTCCCGCTGGCCCACGTCGCCGTCCCCGCGCTCGGCGCCGACGCGGCCGCGGTGCTGCAGCAGTCCTCGTGGCTGGAGTCCAAGGAGAGCGAGGGCGGCACCGCGCTGGCGCGCGTCCGCGAGCAGCTCGAGGTCCTGCGCGCGCAGCTGTGAGCCGGATCGCCGACGCCGCGTGGTTCGATCGCCCGGTCCTGGACGTCGCGCGCGACCTCGTCGGCTGCGTGCTGCGCCACGGCGACACGGCGGGCCGGATCGTCGAGACCGAGGCCTACCACCACACCGAGGCGGCCTGCCACGCCTACGTCGGCCACACCGCCCGCACGTCGACGCTGTTCGGGGCCGCGGGGACGGCCTACGTCTACCGCTCTTACGGGATCCACGCCCTGCTCAACGCGGTCTGCGAGGGCCAGGACGTGGGCGCCGCCGTCCTCATCCGCGCGCTCGAGCCGCTGGACGGGGTCGAGCTGATGCGCGAGCGCCGCCGGGTCGCCCGCGACGTCGACCTCTGCAACGGGCCGGGGAAGCTCACGCAGGCGCTCGGCATCGAGCTCGCGCTCAACGCCTCCTCGCTGCTCGACGGCCCCATCGCGCTGGAGCACCGCGTCGCCGCGCCCGCGCTGGCGATCGGGACGCGCATCGGGATCTCGCGCGCGACGGAGCTGCCGTGGCGCTTCTGCGAAGAAGCCAACCGCCACGTGTCGCGGCCGTGGGTCCGGGCGGCGGCCGCCTAAGGGCTCGGCGGCGCACTGGCGCCGCCGTTGGTGCCGCCGGTGGGGCTGGGCGACGTCGGCGCGGGCGCCGCCGGCGTCGGTGTCGCCTTGGGGGTCTTCGGCGTGCTCGGGGTGGCCGGCGTCGCGCTCGGTGCGCTGTTCTGCGGGGTCGGGACGGTCGCGCCGCCCGACTCGGGGACCGCCGAGGGGGTGACGGGCACCGCCGGGGCGGACGGCACCGGCGTCGTCGAGGTCGTTGTGTCGACCGGCGGCAGGCCCTCCTTCACCCGCTCGCGAGCGCTGCGGTCGTCGAGGATCTTGTTCGCCGCGGTCATGAACGAATGCCAGATGATCGCCGGGAACGTGCCGCCCTCGACCGGGCCGCCCTGGAACTCGGTGAGCATCGGCTTCAGCCGATTCGGATAGCCAACCCAGACCGCCACCGTCATGCGCTCGGTGAAGCCGACGAACCAGGCGTCGCCGGAATTCTCCGTCGTGCCCGTCTTGCCCGCGGCGAAGATCCCGTCGCCCAGCGCCGCGCGGACGCCGGTGCCGTGGGCGACCACGGTCGACATGATCCCGACCGTCTGATCGGCCACGCCGTCGGACAGGATGCGGCGCGGGCGCACCTTGTTCTTGTCGACCTCGCCGCCGACGTGCTCGACGCGGTCGATGCCCACGGGTCCGCCGCGCTCGGAGCCCAGCGACCCCTCGATGCGCTTGCCGTGGGTGATGAAGCTCTCGTAGGCGTGAGCCATGTCCAGCGGCGTCACGCCCTCGCGCAGGCCGCCGAGCGTCATGGCGTAGTTCGTGGACACGGGTGTGCGGATCCCCATCCGCCGCGCCAGCCGGGCCACCTTCGGCGTGCCGACCTTGATGCCTACCGCCGAGTAGACGGCGTTGTCGGAGAAGGTGAGCCCGCCGGCGAGCGTCTGCGCGCCCGCGTAGGTGCTCTCGAAGTTGTTGACGACGAACTTCTCGGTCGAGTTGGGGACGTTGAAGACGCGCTTGCGCGACGGCCACACCGAGCCGGGGCCGATGCCCGAGCGCAGGGCGGCGGCCAGGATGAAGGGCTTGAACGACGAGCCCGGCTGGCGCTGGCCCTGCGTGGCGAGGTTGAACGGCACCTTGCGGTAGTCGCGCCCGCCGATCATCGCCCGGACCTGGCCCGTGTCGTTGTCGATCGCCACCACTGCGGCCGACGGCCCCGCCGGATTCGCGAGATTCTGGTCGACCGCGGCTTGGGCGGCATTCTGGAGGTCGAGGTCGAGGCTCGTGCGGATCTTCAGACCGCCCTCGAACGCCCGCCGCGGCCCGTAGCGATCCACGAGCTGCTGGCGCACCCAGGTCGTGAAGTACGGCGCCTTGGTCTCCACCGACGGCGGCCGCACGTTTCCGGGCAGCGCCTCGCGCCGCGCATTGAAGTACGCGAGGCGGCTGATGCGGTTCTGGGCGAACATCGCGGCGAGGACGATGTCGCGCCGGCGCGTCGCCGCCTCGGGATGCGCGACGGGGTCGAACGCACTCGGGTTGGCCACGACCCCGGCCAGCAGCGCGGCCTCCTCGGGCTTGAGCTCCTTCGCGCATTCCCGGCTGGTCGTCCCGCAGCCCTTGTGGTCGGGCTCGTCGCCGAAGTACGTACGCGCGGCCGACTCGATGCCGTAGGCCCCGTTGCCGAAGTAGATCGAGTTCAGGTACTCGGTGAGGATCTTGGCCTTGGACCACTTGCGCGTGAGGTGGTAGGCCAGCGCCGCCTCGCGCAGCTTCTCGAAGACCGTGCGGCGGCCCTGCGCGCGCATCGCGTTCTTGACGAACTGCTGGGCGATGGTCGAGCCGCCCTGCGCGGTACGGCGGGTCACGAGATCCTCCACGAAGGCGCGCCCGATGCCGCGCAGGTCGACGCCGGAGTTCTCGTAGAAGCGCCGGTCCTCGATCGAGATGATCGCGTTGCGCATGTTGGGCGAGATGTCCCCGAAGCGCACCAGCAGCCGACTCTGGTTGTTGGTCAGGACGCCCAGCTGCTTGCCGTGGACGTCGTAGAGGACGGAGTTGCGCGCGTCCTTGTACTCGCGGCGGTTCTCCAGCGCCGGGAGGTCGCTGGCGACGGCCATCATCATTCCGAAGATCGTCGAGACCATGGCGAGCAGCGTGAGCGGCACCGCGATCGCCAGCAGGCGCAGCCGCTTCACGCGGGGGCGCGTGGTCGAGGGCGGCTCGGCGTCGCCGAACAGCGGTGTGATGTTCGATCCGTTCTCTTCGCTCATGGGGGTGGTTCGAGCGGCGGCCGCAGGGCCGCGGGGGCTTGGTCGCGGCGGCGGCGGCAGGCGTCGCGACGGCGGCAACACTAGCATTGCCCGCTCATGGAACCGGGCCAGTCCGACGCCGCCGCCCTGGCCCGCAACGCTGCCGAGAGCCTGCCCGACGGCGGGTTGGAGGCCAAGCTGGCGGCTGCTGCGCGGGCCGGGCGTCAACTCCGCGTGAAGCTCGGGCTGGACCCGACGAGCGCCGACATCCATCTCGGCCACACGATCGTTCTGCAGAAGCTGCGCGAGTTTCAGGACCTGGGCCACCGCGTCGTGCTCATCGTGGGCGACTACACCGCGCGGGTGGGCGATCCCAGCGGGCGCTCGGCGACCCGTCCGGTCCTCTCGGGTGCCGAGATCGACGCGAACGCCCGCAGCTACCAGGAGCAGGCGTTCAAGGTCCTGCTCGACGACCCTGACCGCTTCGAGGTCCGCTTCAACTCCGAGTGGCTGGACATGCCGATGGAGGAGCTCTTCCGCCTCGCGCGCACGACCACGGTCGCGCAGCTGCTCGAGCGCGACGACTTCGCCAAGCGTTTCGGCGCCCGCACGCCGATCTCGATCCTCGAGCTGCTCTATCCGCTCATGCAGGGCTACGACTCGGTCGCGGTGGAGGCCGACGTCGAGCTCGGCGGCACCGACCAGACCTTCAACCTCCTGCTCGGCCGCGACGTCCAGCGCGCCTATGGCGTGCCCGAGCAGGCCGTGCTGACGATGCCGATCCTGCCGGGCCTCGACGGCACCGAGAAGATGTCGAAGTCCTTGGGCAATCATGTCGGCGTGGCCGAGGCGCCCGAGGAGATCTACGGGCGCACCCTGTCGCTGCCCGACGCGGCGATGGCCACATGGTTCGCGCTGCTGGCCCTGCCCGAGCCTCCGGCGGGGACCTCTCCGCGCGACGCCAAGCACGCTCTGGCCCGGGCGATCGTCGAGCGCTTCCACGGCCCGGACGCCGCGAACGCCGCCGCCGCCCACTTCGATCGCGTGGTGATCCGCCACGAGATCCCCGATGACGTGCCCGAGCACGCCTTCGCCGCTCAAGACGGCGCTGTCCACGTGCCCGCCCTGATCGCCGATGCGTTCGGACGCTCGCGCTCGGAGGCGCGACGGATGCTCGCCCAGGGCGCGGTGCGCGTCGACGGTGAGCCGCTGGTCGACGTCGACGTCGACGGCGCGCGCCTGGACGGCCGCGTCCTGCAGGTCGGAAAGCGCCAGTTCCGCCGGGTGCGGATCGCCTGATGGCCGTCTACGCCGGCCTGCTGCGCCTCCAGACCCCTGGCAACGGAGAGATCGTCGACCTCACGACGGGCGTGCGCTCGCTCGTCGCGCGCTCGGGCGTGGAGGACGGCGTCGTGGTGGTTTTCGCCGTCGGCTCGACCGTCGGCGTCACGACCATGGAGCACGAGCCCGGCGGGGTCATCGACCTCCAGGAGCTCCTCGAGCGCCTGGTTCCCGCCGACGAGGGCTACGAGCACAACGTGCGCAACGGCGACTCGAACGCCCACAGCCACCTGCGCGCGGCGCTCATCGGGCCGAGCGAGAGCATCCCGCTCGTCGCCGGCGAGCTCGGCCTGGGGACCTGGCAGCAGGTGGTCCTGATCGACTTCGACGACCGCCAGCGCGACCGCGTCGTCTCGGTCCAGGTCCTCTCCTGAGGGCGCAACGCGCCGGGTGCGGACGTGCGCTACAGTTCCGCGCCGCTGAGCAGCTGAGGAATCCGCCGGCCCGCCGTTGAAGGCCGCGAGACTCCCGCGCTATACTCAGCGGTCGCGCCGAGCAGCGGTATCGCTCGGATGCGTCTCTTGCGAAGGAGTCCCCTTCCCGAAACGGGCGCAGCGGTCTTTGAAAACTCAACAGCATGCGCACTTGAGCCGTTCCAACGGCTCGGTGTGCGTCCAGGTTCGACCCCCCGGATCCTTAGCCGGGCCCGGGGGCCTGAGAATTACCTGTCAAGACCGCGGCACCTCGGTGTACTTGGTGCCGCACTATTTGGTCATGGCAAGCTCTTCGTAGCCGGTCAGCACTTCGGTGCCGGCTGGTGCAGTTCACTTCACGGAGAGTTTGATCCTGGCTCAGGACGAACGCTGGCGGCGTGCTTAACACATGCAAGTGGAGCGACGAACCCGGGCTTGCCCGGGGGCAGAGCCGCGAACGGGTGAGTAACACGTGGGTAACCTGCCCCGATGACCGGGACAACCCGAGGAAACTCGGGCTAATACCGGATGAACTCTTCTCACACGAGTG
>JBDTYI010000164.1:0-4593 GCA_040005775.1 Solirubrobacteraceae bacterium | reverse complement strand
CCTTGCACTCGAAGGGCTTGATGACGCCCTTGAGCACCTCGCCGCACTGGCACGCCTTCGGGTCGGCCACGCGGACGCCGGGCACCGAGTAGCGCTTCTCGGCGTCGAGGTCGGCGTAGGCGTCTGAGAGGCGCAGGCCGCTCTGGGAGATGAAGCCCAGGCCGCGCCACTCGAAGTGCGGGCGCAGCGCGAAGACCTCGCTCATGATCTCCAGTGCGCGCAGGTTGCCCTCGTAGGGGACGACGCGCGTGTACTGGTTCTCGACCTCGCAGCGACCCTCCTCGATCTGGCGCAGGATCATCAGGACCGACTGCAGGATGTCGACGGGCTCGAAGCCCGAGACCACGACCGGCTTGCCGTAGTCGGCCGGGATGAACTCCAGGGGCCGGGCGCCGACGACGGTCGAGACGTGCCCCGGCCCGACGAAGCCGTCGAGGCGCAGGTCGGGCGAGTCCAGCAGCGCGCGCAGCGGCGGCACGATCGTGACGTGGTTGCAGAAGCAGAAGAAGTTCGCCACGCCCTCGGCGCGGGCGCGCTTGAGCGTGAGCGCGGTCGACGGTGCGGTCGTCTCGAAGCCGATCGCGAAGAAGACCACGTCGCGGTCGGGGTTCTGCTTGGCGATGCGCAGCGCGTCGAGCGGCGAGTAGACCATCCGCACGTCGGCGCCGCGCGCCTTGGCCTCCTGCAGCGTGCCGTCGGAGCCGGGCACGCGCATCATGTCGCCGAAGCACGTGAAGATCACGTTCTCCTCGTGCGCCATGGCGATCGCGTCGTCGACGCGGCCCATCGGGATCACGCACACCGGGCAGCCGGGGCCGTGGACGAGCTCGACGTTCGCCGGCAGCAGGTCGTCGATCCCGTACTTGTAGATCGAGTGCGTGTGGCCGCCGCAGACCTCCATGATCTTGTAGTGGCGGCCGGGCTGGACGGTGGCCAGGATCTCGCCCGCGAGCACCCGGCCGGTCTCGGCGTCGCGGAACTCGTCGACGAACCTCATGCCGCCGCCGCCTCGAGGCGCATCAGCGCCGTCCCGGCGTGGACGAGCAGCGTGTCGCCGACGCCCGCGTCGACGAGCGCGATCTCGACCGAGCTGTGCTCGCCGCGGTCGTCCTCGCACAGCGCGAGCGCCCGCGCGTCATCGACCCGCAGCACCCGCATCGGGACGCCCTCGTCCCCGCAGGTGATGCAGTGGTGCTCGTCGCAGCTCACTCGATCACCGACGCCCGGAGCTCCGTGAGCTCCTGCTCGTAGTCGGCCCCCATGCCCTCCAGCAGCTCCAGCGTCGCGGCGGCCTCTTCCTCGTCGACCTTGGAGAGCGCGAAGCCCACGTGGATGAGAACCCAGTCACCCGGCTGCGCACTGTCGCCCTCGGCGTCGAGCAGCCCGATGTTGATCGTCCGCTGGACTCCGGCGACATCGACCTTGGCGAGGCGATTGGCCTCATCCACGATCTCAACCACGAGCCCTGGAATGGCCAGGCACACGGTCCGTCTCTCCTCTGTTCGCCACGCGAGAGGGACTCGCGCAACCCGATGCCGTGTCTATCTCCCGACCCGGGGCTTTGCAACAAACTGGGTCCTCGTGGTCTACTGACATCTGGTATGCCAGTTCCGTCCCAGCGCGATGCAGTCGATCGCCGGCTCCTGCGCGACACCGCGTACCGGACGCTCTGCGGCGCGATCGTCGACGGAACGCTCGCGCCCGGCGAGCAGCTGCACGACGCCGAGCTGTGCCACTGGCTGGGGCTTAGCCGGACGCCGGTGCGGGAGGCGCTCGCCCGTCTCGCCGACGAGGGATTGATCGACATGGCGCCCCAGCGCTACACGCGGGTCACGGCGCTGGATCGCGAGTCGGCCCACGCGGTCTTCCCGGTGCTGGCGTCGATGCACGCCCTCGCGACCGAGCTGGCGGTACCGCTCCTGACCCCCGCCGACGTCACTGAGCTCAACCGCCACAACGACGACTTCATCAGCGGCCTGCGGGCCGGGGACGCAGCCGCCGCGCACGCGGCCGACGAGCGGTTCCACGAGGTCTTCGTCAGCCGCTGCGCCAACCCCGACGTCGGCCACGTCATCGAGCACCTCGAGCCGCGTCTGCGCCGCTTCGCGACGCTCGCCGAGCGCGCGCTCCCCGGGCGCCGGTCCGTCGCCCAGCACCACGCGATCGTCCTGCGCAGCTCATCGGGCCAGGCGCAGCCCGCGGCCTCCGCGGCGCGCGAGAACTGGCTGACGCTCGGCCTCGTGGTCGAGCGCGCGCTCGCGGTCTAGGGCGCGAGACGCCCGTTTTCCCCTGAGGCGGGGGAAGACGGGGCGCTCGCGCTGAACGCTGCGCGGATGCGCGCCGCGAGCTCATCGGGGTGATAATGCAGCTCGGCCCAGGAGACACGCAGCACCAGAAGGCCGCGCGCTTCGAGGTCAGCGGTCTTGCGCGCATCGCGCGCCCGGGCGGCGGCGGTCGCATGAAACCGGCCACCGTCCGTCTCGACGACGGTGCCGTGCTCGGCGAAGAAGAAGTCGGCGCGCCACCGGCCGAATCGCTCCTGCGTCCGGGGGCGACCGAGCGCGTAGGTCCGGCAGAACCCGAGGAACCGCAGTTCGAACACCGACTCGACCGCACCGGGGTCGACCGCGCCGGTGAGCAGCGCGCGAAGGCGGTCGTTTCCGCGCTGCCCCGGCGACGACAGCACCGCCGAGGCGAGCACCACCGGGGCCAGCCCGTGCAGCACCTGTGCCTGCTCGAACGCGCGTGCGAGCGTCGGGCGATCGACCTGTCCGGCGAGATCGCAGAGCGTGCGAACCAGGGTCGTGCACGGCACACCATCCCGCCAGGTGCGCTGGTGGGCGGCGAGCGGCCGGCGATGAACGACGATGCCGCGACGCCGGCGTCCGACACTCGTCATGGCGGTGGCATGCACGAGCCCGCCGCGCGGCGGGAGAAGCCCCCACAACTCGGCTGCGCTTCGATGACTCAGGACGCCGTCGACCGCGAGGGTCGCGGCCAGCCAATTGGCGTGACGGTCGAGGCGCGGATGGCCGACGACGTACACGCCGGTGTGCACACGATGCAGCCAACCGTCGGTCACCAGCCCGTCGATCACGCGGCGCGTCAGTCCGAGGTCGAGGAGCTGCTCGCGCGCGATCAACCCACGCTGGCGAGCGGCGATGGCACTGGCGCCCCGAACGTCCCGTTTTCCCCCCACACGGGGGAATAGGGACCACTCGCGGCGAGTCGCCCCCTAGCCGGCGGTGCGGCGCTCGGCGTGCGTGCGGGTCGAGGCGGTCACCCGCACCTTGCCGCGCGATCCGCGCGCGAGGGTGATGCGCGTCGGGCGGCACGGCTGCACGAGACGCGCGGGCGCGCCGCGGACCGTCACGCGCGCGTAGTGCGTCGTGCGCAGCGTGACCGCGCGGCGACCGGCCGCGCGGCGCAGGCGCAGGCTCGCCAGCAGCGTGTGCGGCGCCAGGCGCCGCGGCTTGCCGGAGAGCGACGTGGCCCGGCACGATTGGGCCCCGCTGGGCGTAACGGCGGGCGTCGTGGTCCCCGCGGCGTTGGAGTAGACGTCGTCGCCGAAGGGCTTCAGGCCGTCCTGGCCGGCGTAGCCGAGGTGGTCGAGTGCGAACAGATCCTCCGCGCTGCGCAGGAAGCTGTAGTGGTTGTAGGTCTGCGGCGACGTGCTTCCGGCCCGGACGTAGGGCGACAGGACGACGGCGCCGATCCGCCCGCCCCCGGGGCCGGGCTCCGGACCGCCGGGGCTTGGGGTGTTCGGCCCGCTCTGCTCGTTGCAGCACGCCGAGGAGTCGCTCTCGGCCTCGTCGAAGGTGACGACGAGCATCCCGTCGCGGAAGGCCGGCGAGTTCACGATCCGTGGCACCCACGTCTGCAGGAACGCGTCGGCCGCCGGCAGCCCGCCCTGACCGCCGTCGGCGCACGTCTCGTCGTGGGCGTCAGCGCAGAGGTCGGGGGTGATGAAGCTGTAGTTCGGTGTCGTCGCCGCGGAGGCCAGGTCGCCGGCGAGCCCGTCGAGGTTCACGACCTTCGCGTCGCACCGGGCCTGGTCGTCGATGATCGAGTGGAAGTACACGAACGGGTTGTGGCGTGTCGCGTACTGGTCCTTCACCGTGGCGCGCTGCGTGCCGTCGGGGGCGCCGATGGGCGGATGCGCGCATTTTGCCTGCTCGCGCGCGAGGTCGGCGCCCATGTCCTGCATATAGCCCTTCCAGCTGAGGCCCTTGGCGTCGAGCTGATCGGCCACGGTCTTCACGCTCGCGGGGTACACGCAGCCCTGGCCGACCGCCTGGCCGTCGGGGCCCGCCGCCCCGGGGAGGAACTCGCTGAAGATCTGACAATCGCCCTGCGTCTGCGGATTGGGCGCCTGCCCGCTGACCAGCGCGACGTAGTTCGTGAGCGACAGATGCCCGATCCCGTAGTAGCCGGGCACGAACGCGCCCTGGGAGCGCAGCGTCCTGGCCAGGTAGGGCGCGGGCGAGTCGGCCGCGAAGGTCTTGGCCGCGTCCTTGTTCTCGAGCACGATCACGAAGACGTGCTTTATCGGCGGCACGGCCGCCACCGGCGAGGAGCCACAGCCGGCGAGGA